>CBFHLD010000011.1:0-18647 GCA_965656585.1 Candidatus Izemoplasmataceae bacterium
GTGCGCCTTCCACGATCGGTGTTTGGGAAATGGTTTGCCCGTCCTTGATTAATGCCAGTTGATAAAACTGGATGGCCACCCCGCCCGATTGCGTTAATACCTCAAGTTCAACTTGACGGGCCGCACCGCGAACGTCATAAGACGCCGGGCCGATGACCCCCGCAAGTTCATCTTCGGTGGTCACTTGTTGACTGGCCAGAGTGACCCATGTCACCCCTTTATCCATCTGCACAGTAAAGTCATAATTGGCATTAGGCCTCAGTTCACTGAGGACATCTGCATTCACGCCATATTCTAGCGGCACTTCAATGCGTTCCCATTGATTTTCAATGACTAAGCGTAAGGGCCGGCCGTTGGGCACGCCTTCTTCCCCAACTTCTTCAATTACATCGACTTCATAGTAGATGGAATCTTCTAAGAGTTTAAAGTCATTAAATTCGGCGGTGACGTTATCAAAAAGTGGTGTGGCAACGACGACTGCGGTGGCAGATGCCGTGACACCCACAGAATTTTGAAACAACTTCCTGATCTTTTCTTTACGCTGCTTATCTTGTTGACTTTTGCGTTTTTGTTTATCCACGGCGACGCCCCCTTTCAGAAAGGATGACCAACGTCAGGATACCGCTGCCCCAAATGACCATGGAAAGCCAAGGGATTTCGGAAGTCATTGATGGTGTGCCGGGTTCAGTGGTATTGGATGAACTCCGGATGGTTCCAGTAAACAACGTTTCACCGCTCGGGACTTGATAGGTCGAGGCTGGATTATAGACATGCGGATAACTTCTTGCATCTAAGCCATTTTCAATGAGATCACCGGGACTGAGCGCTTCGCCTAATCCAAAGGGTTCCGTGTAATATCCGCCAAACACTAGATGACTTGGAACATTCAAGGTGGGTCCGTTGAAGGTCTCATCGGTGGTAAGGGTTACTTGAGCGGTTTGTCCGGGTAAATAGAAGGTTTGGGAGGTTTGGTACGCCCGGTAAATGGCAGTTAGAGTAGTGCCTCTTAACGGGACGGTGATACTATCAATGAACGTTCCGTTTTCTTGCCATCCTTCAAAGGCATACCCCGTAACATTGGAAGCAGGTAATGGAATTGCGCTTTCAAACGGTAACCTCATTTGAATGATTTCATCTTTATACACCCAAGACACGGGATACAAAATGGGATCAAATAGAGCGTTGACAGTTCCCCCACCGGCTGGCATGGATACTTGATTACCGGAGAAGGCTTGCCCATTGAGGGTCCAACCCGCAAATAAATAACCGAGTTGCTCAGGGATAGGAAGTGTGACTGATTCGCCGTAGTCAGCTGTGATTTGATTGATGCGCTGGCCGTTGAATCCGTTCACATTCAAGGTGTATTGATTGATGGTAAAGCGAGCCGTTAAGGTGATGGGAAGTTCTGGCATGGTCGTCAAAGAAACTTGCGAGCCGTCTAAGAACCAACCGTCAAACGTATGCCCGGTTTTTGAAGCGGTGGGAAGTGTAACGGCATCTCCAATTAATGTAGTGATCGGTGCCGGTGCATTCCCCTCTGGGTTGACAAAAGTGATGGTGGATTCAAGCTTGGTAAACGAAGCGGTTAAGGTTGCCCCATTTAATGGCATCTCGGTGAGATTGACGATTGCCCCGTTTAGCATCCACCCATCAAAGGTGTGATTTTCTAAAGTAGGATTTGGGAGTTGAATGGAAGATTGATAAGGTGCTTCTAATGCGGGAATGGCAGGGGCTTCCCCGGTGTTAAAAGTAATGGTGTAAGGATTGGGCTCCATGATGGCTCTTATGGTCCGGTCACCCAAAGGCATGGAAGAGAAGTTTACATTGGTCCCCCCTTCAAACCAACCTCTAAAGGTGTAGCCTTCAAGTCTATATATAGGGACGACTATGGGCGAACCATACGCGGCGGTAATTGTATCGGTTTCATCGTCCGCCGTATTGGTCATGGTGAGTGTGTAAAGATTGGGATTCCAACGTGCGGTGTACGTACGATCCCCAAATTTAACACGAGTGTTGTAGGGGATACGTTCTTGACCGTCATACCAGCCTTGCAGAGTATAGCCTGGTCTTTTCGCAGCTGGAAGACGGATTTCAGTGTCAAAGGCTTCGATGATTGGATCTTCCGCTATCCCACCGTCAACATCCAATGTAATGGTGTAGACAATTGGGGTGAATTTAGCATAAATAGTTACTGCTTGGGTACTACCAATGGAAATAGAAGTAATCGATGTCCCACTCACAAAACTATCTGTTTCATACCACCCAATGAATGCATATCCAGAAATTGCCATGGGTGACTCCAAGGTCACGGAATCTTCTACTGTGAAAGTAGCCACTGAAGGCGTGATAGCTCCTTGTGTTCCAACATTGTAGTTTATTGGGTATTCAATGAGTGCCCATTTAGCATAGAGCGTGAGATTCTGAGCAGGCATTACATCACTTGATAAAGACTGCGATAGAGCAATGTCTAGATACCACCCTTCAAACGTATGCCCAGTTTTGGTGGGTTCGGTTAAATTTAAAAGGGCTTCTGTTTCATAAGTTTGAGGTGAGATTGAGCTGCCACCATTAGAGTTGAATGAAATGGTATAAGAGTTTGGAATGTAAATAGCATTCAGAGTGATTGAGCCAGAGAAAGTAATAGTTGTATCGAATTCACAGACATAACCATGCATACCAGCGTATGAATTGGGTAAGTCATTCCAACTTTGGCTGCCCCATGTGGTTAAATAATATTCTCCACCAGAGTTGTTGGGTTCACCCGATGCCCAATTCTCAAATCCTTGAGTTTCATTTAAGTTGACAGAACCTTCATGGTTCAGCCATTGCCAATTTTGTTCAGTAGCATTTGCATTCGAATCTTTATTTATGGCTTCAGCACCTAGCCAGTAACGATCGTCTGGATTTGAGTCTTGCAAAATCTTTTGCAAGATATAATTCCATTCAAGTTCAGATGTAACCGTTGAGAGATATCCGCCTTTGTTTGAACAAAAATCTCTCGCCTCTGTCCATGTATAGTCACCTAGATATAATTCATATGAGTGTATGGCTGCGGTGATAGACGAATCTGTTGATGGTGTGATTGATAATAGTCCAGCAGGTGTTAGATAAGATTGAGTGTCTGTAATTAGTTGCCATCCATCAAAGACAAATCCAGCTTTTGTTGCGTTCGAAAAGAAAATCACATTATCATCAAGTGCAAACGTTGAAGGGTTTGAAGCCGGGTTATTTCCACCATTAAGGCTATAAAGGATGTCATGACTTATGGCTGTCCATTGAGCGTGTAAAGTGACATTGCCTGATGATTGTGGGTCAACAGTGAGAACTTGATTACCCCCCGTAGACTCATCAAACCATCCATTAAATACATAACCAATTTTACTGGGTGAGACAAGTGAAATCGATGAAGAGGATGTTGTAAAAGCCTCAGGGTTTTGATTGTTATTTACACCACCATGCAGTTCGTACTCAATAACAAAGGGCAATGTCAGGCTGATTACTTTATCAGTACTTAAGCCTCCAAAATCCTCTGCCCTAACTGTGATATCGTATGTGTTTCCTCCGACCACAGCTGTTTTATCCGCCAGTGTAATTTGGCTTCCATTAATGCCAAATCTACCAGAATTGTTGTCCACAAGCAAAAAGTCATGAAAATCACCATCATTTGCATCAATGGCTGCTAATGTTGCGACTGTTGTTCTGTTATTAAAACTCGTAAAATTAATAATTCTAGAAAATTCGATATCACTTGGCGCTTCATTAGCACCACTAATCACATTTAAAGTGACAGTCACAGCAGGTGAAGTTAAAGATTCACTGGTATTTGATTCAATTAAGCTATATGTAAAAGTGTCAGTACCAACGAAAGAACTGTTTGGGGTATAAGTGAAAGATCCATCTGAGGAATTAAGCGTTAATGCTCCATTGCTTGGTTGAGTGTTAGAGTTGATTTCAAAATCATCTAGATTAGGATCATAGTCATTAAAGAATAAACCTTCTGAAGCGTTAACTGTTAATGTTGAGTTACTCGATACCCCATATGAATCTGAACTTGGAGAGGGGTTGTCAGACGATGCATCTATATCCACAGCTTGTACATTGCCGTAAATTACACCGTCTTGTGAGTAATTATAAAAACCAATTTGACCTGCATTAAAATTACCTGAAGTCACATTGTAGATTGTTTCACCATTAATCTTGACTCGGATTTGGTTTGCTGTGTAAAGAATCTCAAACTGATATTCAGTATTATCTAGCCAACCATCATTGTTTGAGGGTGGAGATTGCAATTCGACATATCTTGAATCGGTTTGATCATGGTCCCAAAACACATTCCCATCAAACCCACTTGAAAAATTTCCATTAATTTGCGCGAGGTTAAAACCTTCTTTACCTTCATTTTGCAACGCTTGTTTCCAATCAAATAAGACGAATTCATATTCATTACCAACGTTTTCATAGCCCATTACAAATCCGATGAAATCATCATCACTCGTAGTATTGACCTCGATGGTTCCCTTTACGATTACATTTGAGTATTCGTTCGGACTTAAGAAGAAAGTTGGACTACCATTTTCCGATTGTGTAACGGTTCGCCCACCGGTCTGTACAGTCCATGTTCCATTACCTAATGGGCTCCAATTATTTAAATCAATGAAATTCAACGCTTGTTCAGCATTCGCTGATAAAGTTCCCACTCCAAATGTAAAAGAGATGATTAAAAGAGCCAACCATCTCATATGTCGAATATTTTTAAATAAGTTTTTGTTAATTTGTTTGATATTTTGATTGTGCATATCTCAGTGTGTTCACATTTCCAAACGCACGCACAGTGTTAAACTTGTGTGGTAGTATAATTTGGGAAGTGGCTCATTAACTAAAGGAGCCTGTGAATTCTTTCATATATTTAAATCTGTAATATTATACTAAATCAAGACATATTTCACAATCATAATTGAGGGTCTATGGACAGTTTATTTTACGCATTAGTCATACTAGGCATCATTGTACTATTAATCGCACTGTATGGGTTCATTCAAGGCGGGACATCAGGGATGCTTGAAAAAGAGATGAACCACAATACGATCGACGCCGATCTTCGCATTGAGACAACGCGGTATATCGACTTTTTCAAACAGGTTAAACGGGTTGATTCAATCTATGTCCATCAAGCCACTAAGACGTTTCAAATTAAAAAGAATAATCGCTTATCGAAAGCCTTTAACTACGAAGATATCACACAAATTAAAATTGAATTTAACGATGAAATCATTGGCCATACCATGAAGCTACCGTTTTTCGATACGAAATCTTTTATTTTTCCGGATGAAATGGACGCCGGTGATTGGAGTTTATCCATCACAACCGCTGAGCAAGAGTTTTTCATATTGTTTGAATCGTTCATGATGATGCGAAGCGTTATGGACCAATTAAAAGCGGCTGAGAGAGCGTTTGATGTGAAGTTGAAGTCCTAAAAAAGGTCAGTCCCTTTAGATTTCGGCGAGAAAGCCCAAAAAGCTGGCAACATGACGCCCACAAAAGCCACCCCCACCATCCACAAGGTTCTTGTTTCAACAAGTGTAACCAATTCCCCTTTAATATCATCCGATGTGACAAAATAAGGAGTGGTTTGTGTCCCCCATTCATCGTATTCATTAGGGGTTGAGGCTTCGGAATAAGTTTGTACAGTCCCTGATTCGTTGATTCCTGCAAAGTAATGAATCACATTGACGCGCTCGGTTAATAGTGTATTTCCAATGGATTTTCGTGTTTCAAAAAGAATAATGTCATCGAGTTGTAACTTTTCAACCGTTGTTTTTTTTACAAGTAAATAAGAGTCAACGGGAAGGATTGGTTCCATAGAGTCACTGGTGACTTGATAGATCCCATATCCTGTGACAGTCATGAGCCCGTGCGATACGGTCAATTGCAGAAGAATAAAAACCACCCATATTGAAAAAAAGAACGCATACAGGATGCGAACTATTTTTCGAACGTAATGGTTTTTTTTATGCGAGATAGTTTTAAGCAACGGTGTGTTTTTCCTTAATTAATTTCAATCGAATAAATTCTTCGCGGTCATGTTCTTCTAAAATTTCATTAATCGTTTTGATTGTGGCTTCAAGATCTGGGATGACAACGTTTTCTAACGCGTTGGCCCGTTTTTGCGTTTTACGAATTGCATTGGCTAGGCCGTATAATGCATTATCGATTTCCGCTAATTCAACCATGAGATCACGGGCTTTTTGAAACATGTTATACGCGTAGTCAAATTTGGTGTTAGTAGCCCGTAATCCATAAGAAAGCTGATATTTTTCAGGCGTATGGTGAATGACAGGTATGTCTACGCCCATCACATTTTTGTACGAAATATTGAGCTGGGTATCCACGGGGATGGATTGGGAGATTTCTTTCACCACACCCAGCGTGATATTCGCTTCTTGCAAGGCTGAATAAGCTTGAGAAAATGTTTTAGAGATTGAATTTCGAACGTTTGTCACCCGTGGCAGTAGAAGCATTAATTCCCGAATCAAAATATTTTTCTTACGGTCCATCAACGATTGACCGATTTTGGCCAAGTTTGATGTTTTTTTTAGCGTTAGTAAATTTCCTTTTGTGGGCAGTTTATTGACACTCACGATTGTGCTCCATCAATAATTTTTTGAGCCAGACTTGATGATTTTATATTAAACCGTTTCAATGCTTTGGAAGAATTATAATAAATGTTTATCAAATCATCGGATAGGTTTGAAAGCTCATTGACAGGAAGAATTGAAAGCAAATCCCAACTTAAATCCAGAGAGTCTGTGATGCTCCTTGGATCTTGCTTTTGATGGATGAAATGCGTTTCAAAAAGGCGTCCAAATAGAATATAGTTTTGATCAATTTCGGAGAGCTCATCTTCTCCGATTACACTCGCCAATGAGCGAATTTCTTGGACACGTGCATACGCTGCAAAGAGTTGATTCGCTATACTTTGATGATCCGACCGGGTATATTTCGCGCCGATTCCATCTTTCATTAATCGAGACAAGGAAGGCAAAACATCAATGGGTGGAAAGACGTTTTTTTGATGAAGTGTTTGACTCAAAATGATTTGCCCTTCGGTGATGTATCCGGTTAAATCGGGGACGGGGTGCGTGATGTCATCATTGGGCATTGTAAGTATAGGAATTTGGGTGACAGAACCCACCCGTCCTTTTACCATGCCGGCGCGTTCATATAAACTGGCGAGTTCGGAGTATAAATATCCCGGATACCCTTTCCGGCCAGGAATTTCATTCATCGAAGATGAAAATTCTCTCAATCCTTCGCAGTAAGCCGTCATATCCGTCATAATAACCAAGACATGATAATCCAGCTCAAAGGCCAGATATTCGGCGGCCGTTAGAGCCGCACGGGGTGTGAGTAAGCGTTCGATGATTGAATCATTCGCAAGGTTGGTGAACATCACCACATTATCCATGACTTGGGCATCTTCAAATTCTTGTTGAAAGTATCTTGCCACATCATGTTTGACACCCATAGCGGCAAAGACGACACAAAATTTATCGGATTCAGCATCTGTGATTTGAGCGTTTTTAACAATTTCTACCGCGAGTTCATTGTGGGACAGTCCGGTGCCTGAAAAAATGGGTAATTTCTGCCCGCGGATGAGGGTCGTTAAAACATCAATGCTCGAAAATCCTGTTTGTATGTAGTTTCGCGGGTAGATGCGCTCAACTGGATTCATTGGGAGTCCATTCACATCTTTACGGATGTCAGAGAAGATGTGATCAAGACCGTCAATCGGTTCCCCTGACCCATTAAATATGCGTCCTAGTATTTCTTTTGATAATGCTAATTCTAAAGGTCTGCCTTTAAATTCAACCCGTGTTTCGTCCATTTTCATGGACTGAGTGCCTTCAAACACTTGAATGGCGACTCGATTTCCTTCAATGGCGATGACTCGTCCATGTCTAATACCACCCGAATCAAGATGGATTTCGACCAGTTCATCATAGGCGATGTTCTCGACTTCATCGAGAAAAATTAAAGGCCCATTGATGCCGGATAATCCAATGTATTTAATGGCCATATTAAGCGACCTCCATGGCATCTATGTCCGACTTAATGCGATTTTTTAATTGTTTAAATTCATCATGAAAATCATTGGGTATGTCGTATTTCATCTTGATGACACGATCAAAAATGCCGGTTTGCACCAGTCGTGTCAGAGATTGACCTTTGCGAATGGCTTTTTCGGTCAATTTATTGAGATATAAGATGACATCCATCATTTCTTTTTGTTTTTTCAATGTAACAAATGTATCTTCATCATGAAATGCATTTTGTTGTAAAAATCCGACCCGAATCACCCGTCCGATTTCAAGGATATGTTTTTGATCGTCGGGTAAAACATCTTTACCAATTAACTTGACGATTTCCATGAGCCGATCTTCTTCAGCCAATATTTGTTTTAAAGTCTGGCGACCACTTAAAAATTTGGTACCTAAATGATGATTAAACCAAGGGGAAATTTCACTCAAGTAGTCTGTATAACTTTGGTTCCAGTTCACACTTGGGTAATGCCGTTGATAGGCCAAGGCTTTATCTAGAGCCCAAAAGCAACGAACGAACCGTTTAGTGTTTTGGGTCACGGGTTCAGAAAAGTCTGCGCCTTGTGGTGAGACAGCGCCAATGATTGTGACCGATCCGGTCGCATCGTTGAGCGTTTTGACCATTCCGGCACGTTCATAAAATTGGGCAATACGTGACGGCAAGTAAGCCGGGAATCCCTCTTCAGCTGGCATTTCTTCAAGCCTACCTGAAATTTCACGTAAAGCTTCGGCCCACCGTGACGTTGAGTCGGCCATTAAAGCGACATGATAACCCATGTCGCGGAAATATTCAGCAATTGTGATACCTGTGTAAATGCTGGCTTCTCGGGCGGCCACGGGCATGTTGGAGGTATTCGCGATTAAAACGGTCCGTTCCATCAGCGATTGCTTGGTATGAGGATCAATCAAATCTTGAAACTCTTCCAAAACTTGTGTCATCTCATTGCCACGTTCTCCACATCCAACATACACAATGATGTCGGCGTCACACCATTTTGCCAGTTGATGTTGCATCATCGTTTTTCCTGCTCCAAATCCACCGGGAATGGCGGATGCTCCGCCTTTGGCAATCGGAAAAACAGAATCAATGATGCGCTGACCCGTGATTAAAGGTTCAATCAGCGGTAGTTGCTCGCGAACCGGCCGCGGAATTTTAATCGGCCATGCATGTTTGAGTGTTAGTTTGTGTAGGGTACCTGTATTGTCTTCGAGTTCAATCAGTTCCGTTTGAACATCGTAGTCTCCGGATTTAACCATCGATTTTACTGTGCCGTTAATTCCAGGGGGGACCATAATGGAATGATTAATGAATGATGTTTCTTTTACACGTGCGAAAGCGTGACCTTGTTCTAAGTGATCACCTAGTGCAACTAGCATCTCTGTGGGCCATTTTTTTTCAAGGTTAAGGGGCTCAATTTGTGAACCACGTTCAATAAAATAACCACTTTCTTGAGCCATGGTATCAAGCGGTCTTTGAATACCATCAAATATTTGTCCCAACATTCCTGGACCTAAATCAACAGAGACTAAACTTTTTGATCCGTAAACTTCGTCTCCTTTTTTTAACCCTGTGGTCGATTCGTAGACTTGGATGATGGTTTCTTTTTGTGAAATAGATATCACTTCGCCTAAGAGACGATCAGGGCCCACATAGACTTTTTCAAGCATCGAAAAGTCTTCGGTGTCTCGAAGTTTGATGACGGGTCCATTGATGGAATAGATTGTATTGTTCATGCTGAATGCTCCTCTTCAACGAGCCACTTCACATTTTGATAAAACCATTCTTTCGCTTCGGCAATGCGTTGTTTGAAAGATTCATCAATGATTTTATTGGAATCATGGGTATAAATGACAAAGCCCCCAATCAAGCCGGGTTTATGTTCAACTGAAATGTCCCCTAATGATTGGCCAATGTGGGTGTCAGTGGGATCAACTTGTACCATTTTGATATTTAGGTCTTTCCACTGATTTAAACGCGTTTCGATCCAGGTGTTATATTGGTCTTTTTTGGTGAATTGTTTGAGTTTTTTTTCAAGAGCGTCAAACAATTCATTGATTAACTGAGTACGTTTATTAATGACCGTTAAATCCAATTTTCGTTGATATTCGGCCAGTTTGAGTTGATAGTTTCTGGTCCATTCAGCTTTGGTTAAAGCCACCGTTTTCTCTTGTTCTTCTTTGAGTTCTTTCTCAATCGCAATTTTCGCATCATATTTTAATTTTTCGATTTCTTTGTGCAGCGATTGAAGCTCTTCTGAGACTTCTTTTTCAATTTGGTGTTGAAAATACGCGAGTAAATCACTTTTGTTTTGATATTTCATCGTCTTTACCTTCTAACCGAATTCCAATCGCTCTTGATACATAAGTATCAAGTCTTTCACCAATACTAGAAGTACCGTGACGATCTGGAATTTCCACGATAAGGGTATGGGCTTCTTTTAATTTGAGTTCGCTGACTACTTCGGGAATTAATTCCACAAGTTTGGTGGTTAAAATAATGACTCCGATGGTTGAATCGTCAAATAAATCGGCTAAACGACGCAAAAGAAGGGTTTCATCATGGATGACTTCCCCTTCGATGCCGACCAAACGCATACCAACCAACGTATCGCTGTTATCGCTGAGTAAATAGAATTTCAAAAGTTCCTTCTTAAACAAGAACTGGGATGTTATTTAGGATTAAGATAGAGATCAATAAGCCGTAAATCGCAACCCCTTCACCCAATGCCACAAAAATCAATGATTTCCCAAGATTGGTGGGATTCTCCGAAATTGCGCCAATGGCCGCTGGGGCTGCAGCCGCCACAGCGATCCCGGCACCTAAGGCACTCATCCCAGTGGCTAAAGCGGCTCCGATGTATCCAAAGGCTGCCGCTTGCTGATAGATTTCCATGGTGGCACTATCGGCCGCACTTACATCCGCCCCTAAAACACTCGGAGCGGTCAGCGCCGTGATTCCAATCAAAGCAAAAAATAAGGCAACATGAATCCAAATGCGTCGTTTTGAATGCATGGTATCTAACTGTCCTTTAAATACCTTGATAAGAGGAAGAGTTATTAACCCAACCCCCCCTAAAATTACACTAAACACAAACCAATCATTCATAATAATTTCCTCCTAAAACCTTGAATTAAAGGCGATGCCATCGCCTTCGAAGTATCGTGAAAACATTTCATAAAACTCTAAACGCATGACTTGAATTCCAACAATGAGACCTTCTAGCGCCATGACAAATAAGTTACCGATAATTGCAACAATTAAGACACTGGCGCCACTTGACATCTCCATGAGAGTATTGACAACGAGCATCATCCCAGCGTGTGAAAGGACAAATCCCCCCACCCGTAAGAACGACAGTGAATTGGTTACATAGGACAACAAAACCTCAAAGAGTTCAAATATCCCTTCGATCAGAAATCCTCCGAGCCCATCCGGAAACAAGGGCTCATGATGAAGCTTACGCTCCAGGGGTTCTTTCATAAAAATGAGTAAAATGGGTGAAAAGATAAACACTATATTCGTGAAGGGATTGAACACGTTCTCCACCCCTAGAAGCATTTGCATCAAGATACCCGATAGGACAAAGCCATAAAAGATTAGCCCAGCCAGTCCGTTCGCTGAGAACAAGGCGTTGGCTGTGTCTTTGTTCTTGAATCGCACAATGGTGTTGATGGTAATCACACTCAAAATGATAAATGACCCAATCCCAACGGTTGCAATCAGTAAGTTCATTGTCACCGAATTATCCATCGGATGGATAGGGTGAATCTCGGTGCCCAGCCACCCCGAAATCCAGTGATAGAAGGGATCAAGGAATGATTTTTGCCCAAATGTCTCCCCATAGATCACACCGAATATGGCACTAAAGACACCCACCCGAGTAAGGATAGGCCCCATGACATTAGTCGTAAATTTACTCAAGAGCATTCCGATCCCCACCAAGACAAGGCCTTGGCCTAAATCCCCAAACATGATGCCAAATAGAAGCGAGTAGGTGATCGCAACCATTAGAGTAGGGTCGATATCCTTGTAAGATGGGACCCCATACATGTTGACAAAAAATTCAAACGGCTTAGTGAGCCAATGATTTTTCAATTTTGTGGGGGGATTAAATCGCTTGTCCGCAGTCGCTTCTTGAATTTCGATTTCGATATTCGGGATGGTCTCGAAATGATGTTGAAGGCGGTTGGTGCTATCAGCCTCAATAAAACCTGTAAGTGTAATTCTTTCACCTAAGCGAACCACGTATTGCCGTGATGAATAGATATCACTTAGAAATTGGAGTTCACCTTTAACCTCATCAAATCGAGATTCACTATCAAGTACATAAGCCTTAATGGATGCTTTGAGTGAGTCAATTTTTTCATCAATTTGCTTAGTTTCATCTTCTAAAGATTGTTTGGCTTTTTCTGGAGTCCCATGGACGAAATCAGGAATGTATATGCGTTCGAAAAACATTGAGGTAAAGATATTATCAATCTCTCGTTCGTAATCTTTGGTCGTCATATACATCGACCATATGACTCCATCTTTTTCAACGAATGGAACAAAAATAAAGGGTTTATGCTTATAAAAACGAATCCGGTCAGCGACATCAGATGGCAGTTTCCCAAACCGGATTGCCACATATTTGGCTCCGAATATGTCATCAAATTCAACGCCAAAGTCTTCGATGTTTTTCACTTGAAAAAGGGCTTCTTGAATTTTCTCTTTTTCTTGCTCTAGACTTTTAATTTGTTGATGAAGTTCCATGATTTTTTGGTGAGATTCATCAACGAAAATTTGTATATCGTCAATATCTGAAACATAACAAGCAATTTTTTTGGATTCAAAGGACGTATCCACCAAATTTTCGATTTCCTTGATTTCCGCCAACAGTGGTTCACATGGGTTGGATGATTCAAAGGCTTGAGTCCCATGAACTGTCGAGACAATACGATCAGGATCGATGGGGTGAAATCCTTTGAATGTCACAAAATTATTTAACAACTTGTATAAATTGTCTGCTTCAGTGGTAAGATTCACAAGTTTTAAACGACTAATCATAAAACATCCTTAATAAATGAGCATCGATTGAATTTCCGTCACAGGAATCTGATAACGGATGCCTTCAATGATGTGGGTTAGATTTTCAAACTCAATTTCTGAAAAAAGTGAGTAAGCAAGAAATACAGCAGGTGCATGGGGAGAAAAATACATGAGTTTTTTAGCGACTCTGTGTCTTAATCGATCGCTGTAATATTCGAGATATACTTGGTTCGAGTCTGCGATGTATGTCACATCCCCTTTTTCGATGATGCTCTCGAAAATGATATCTGGGTCATTAATGGCAATGATTTTATCCAGTTTACGCTCAATTTCTAGTGTGGATGGGACAATGATGGATTTTATATCATTACTTGCGATATTGTAATACTTTTTCAACCGATACACTTTAATCATGTTTTCCATTTCGATGCGCGCGTAAAAAGTATTTTCGAGTTGCTTTTTTAACGAACCTCGATAATATTCATTCACAGTCTCAAAAGCGAGTTTGTAATAGTCATTTTCAAAAATAGCCTCAAATTCGTAATAGCGAATATCATCATTATTTAAATTCTGATATATTTCAAGCATTGAGTGATAACGAGTCTTACGAAGCACATGAATCATCGAGGCAAGATTTGTAGAATTTACCAATGCTTCAAAATCAATATCCGAATAACGATCTAGATAGGTGGGAATTTGTTCAACCACATCGTATGTGTCATTTGAAATGAATCCCCGTATGACCGCAAGAATGACCTCGTGTTCCATCCGAATAATGCTCAATTTATAAAACGCCTTGTCATTTAGTTCGATGAATTTGTATATTTTTATTAATGCATTGAACTGATTACGCTTTATGAGGCCTTCTAAGCGGGCTCGATTAATGGTTTGTTCGGACACATTTTTCAATATATCAGCGTAAGCATCATGCTTTTTTAAATAAAGATAAACATCTTTGATGTGTCGTTTTTTTACAAGCTGCTCATAATCAATTGATTTAAGATGATGCGCATGCATGGATTTAATTTTGGTGATCAGTGCATTATCGGCTTGACTCACGAATCACTCACCAACACAAACATTAAACAATTCTTTGAGCCAATCTTTTTTATGCAAATTAAAATGACTAATTATAGCAGCTTCTTTAATTCGGCTACGTTCCTCAGTCATTTTTTCTTTGCGGATATAGTTAGTCTTTAAAGATTCGTCCAAATCATCAAGAATAATTTTAGTCTCATCTGCGTACTTTTTAGTCAGAGAGTCGTTCAAATCTTGAATAAAAGTCGAAAGCTCGTTTTTCTCACGAACGAGTTCACTTACTTTATTTTTTGATTGTTTATCAAGCTCAATAATAGAGCGGACAGTATTGTCCATTGAAAATGCGCCTTCTTTCAAATTAATATCATTTAGACTCTTTTTAAAGTATATGCCTCGTAATCATTGATGTCAAGTTAATGTCCATGGCTTTATAAAGTCTTTTAGATGGCGCACAAAAACATGAAAATTTTTACATTTTTCACATTATTTCGTATAAAAAGATGGTTTTGAATGATTGATAAACGCTAAAGTAATTCAAATGAAAATAGTTACATTATCGATTTTTTGATAACTGATGATCGCCAAATTCCGTAAATCAAAACACATACTAAGATCATCGTTAATACGATGCTTATCGTGAATCCTTGACCCAAACCCCCGTATAAAATAATATGTCCGACTTGATACACCCACATGGCAAAGAAGAAGCCGGTCAGTAATTGGAGGCCCACTGCAAAGACCAACCACCGCGTCGATTCAAGTTCGGTCTTCATCGCCCCAATGGTCGCAAAACATGGCGGTGAAAATAAGTTAAAGACCGTGTAAGAAATAGCGGTCAGCGCGGTCAGTGAAGCCCCAGTCACTAAGGCATCCCTTGCGTTCGCAATATCGATCACATCAAAGGCATCCGAGACTGAAAAGACATATATGACGGCGAGGGCGCCAACAATTTCTTCTTTCGCGATGAACCCTAAAATAGCCGCGACGGCTAAGCCCCATGAGGCGATGCCAATGGGGGTTAAGAGCCATTCAAAGGGAATGGCTAAGGTGCGTAACATACTGGCTTCTGGGCCCACGGCACTTAACGAAAAATCAAAACTAATGAAAAACCAAACAAGTCCGTTGAGACCGACAATAATCGTTCCGGCGTTTTTAATGAAAGATTTAGCTTCAGCCAGCATCATTTTCCAGCCCAACTCGATACTCGGACGTTTATAATCGGGCAGATCATAAATCGTATTTTCTGGCGTGGTTTTGAGGCCAAAGAAAAGCTTCAAGCCAAAGCCAATTATAAAGACCACTAAAATTGCTGCGATATACATGAGCGCAGTCACCCAAGCTTGGCCGGTGAAAAAAACCCCAAGGAGTAACACAATCACGGGAAGTTTAGCTCCACAGGGCACAAACGGGGTGAGCATCACGGTGAGTTTACGCTGCGTCTCATCTTGGATGGTCCGAGCGGCCATGACCCCTGGGACGCTGCAAGCGAGCCCAACAAACATTGGAATTGCCGATTTCCCTCCCAGGCCAATCTTTGCAAAGTAACGGTCAATCACCATGGAGACGCGGGTCATATACCCTGAATCTTCTAGGAGTTGTAAAACGAAAAAGAGCACCATAATCAGCGGTAAAAATCCTAAAACGGCGGTAAATCCTCCCCACAGCCCATCTAAGATGAACCCTTTGAGTAAAGGGCCCGCACCTAGTGCGTCTAATCCCGCTTCAAACCAACCCCCTATAAGACTCATCACACTTTCTAAAAGGCCCGCCAGCCATGGCCCGAGGGTAATTTGGGAGATATAAAAAACCGCCCACATGACAACAAAGAAGATCAAGAGCCCAAATACAGGGTGGCCCAAGATACGATCCGCTTTATCCGTCGCTGTGAGCGGTTTGGCATGGTCATATGAACTTTGTACTTTTTTAATGATATCTTTGATGATTTTATCGTTATCGGCCACGGTAAATACATCCTTCATTCAGCGCACATTGGAGCAGTTCTTGAATGCCTCTTTTGTGCGTTGCCACAGTACAATAGACCTGGCAATTCAACATTTTTTCGAGTGTTTCTACGTCAATCGTGATTTGATTTTTTTCCACGATATCCATTTTATTGAGGGCGATTAAAAGCGGGATATCTAGGTCTTTTAAAGCATGAGTCAAATGAAGACTTTGTTCGAGCTGTGAGGCATCCACAATGTTTAAGACGACATCAATGTGCGCATCTTTTAAATATTCTACCGTCCGTCGTTCATCGCCAGCGTGCGCTTCCAAAGAAAAAGTTCCGGGGAGATCGACGATGATGACTTCTCGGTCTTTATCACGGTATTTTTTCCTTAACGGAGCTTCAGCCGAATCCACGGTGACACCGCCGTAGTTTCCGATTCTTTTAAATTGACCCGTTAGGTAGTTGAACACCGTGGTTTTCCCACTGTTGGGATTACCGACGAGGGCGATTTTCATGGGAGATTTCCTCAACGTCTATGGCCTTAGCAAGCGTGTCATGGATGGCAATGCGCATGCCACCGAATTTTAATATGTGATGGGCGCCGACTTTTCCGGCATACGTAAAAATACTGTCTAACCCGAGCCCTCGACGTTTGAAATCATCGGGAACTTGAGATTTTTCTAAATAGTTTTTAACCGTGTATTGACGCTCTTTAGGGGCATTTGATAATTTCATCATTTTTCAACCTATAATACAAGTTTAACATGAGTGATGGCCTTTTAAAATAGACTGAAACAAAAAAGACAAGTTGATAGCGCACATTATGGCTTTAACCCTTTGAGATGTGATATTTTAAAAAAAGGAGACTACCATGGAAATGACGAACGCCCCACTCAGTGCCAAAAGAATTCAATGGATCTATTACTTTTTAGGTCTTTTTATTATGCCTTTAGGTGTTATATTGATGATTAATTCTCGCTTAGGACCCCCGCCTTTAGCCAGCTTATCCGCCCACGTGGCTGAACTGACGCCAATCACTTTGGGGACCGCGTCTTTTTTCTTACAAGCGCTCATTGTGGGATTAGTGATGGTTTATTTCAAAGAGGTAAAATCCGTCCTAATCTTTGTGGCGGCCACATTACTAGGGTTTGGCCTTGATTTTTGGGATCTCATCGTCTTAAGAGACTTTTATCCCGAAGGACTCCCCACTCAATTTTTATCGTTTTTTGGAGGATTATTCATCATTTCTTTTGGTCAAAACCTCGTCCGGTTTTCGATGTTTAAAGCCACGCCCCTTTTAGAATATATGAAGTTTTTTCAAGCCCTATACAAAACTGAGCGTATCTTTATTTCCCGGTTATCCGTCGAAGGCAGTATATTAGTGATTTCGTTTATTGTGGCGTATCTCGGAGGTCTAGGCCTCGGGAATATCGCACTTGGGACGTTTATTTTATTGGTCGGTATGCCTGGCTTTTTAGCCCTTCAAAACCTGTGGATGGCGCCCATTTTTGCCATAAAAAAAGCTTCTTAGAAAAGAAGCTAATATCGGGACGACAGGATTTGAACCTGCGACCCCTTGCACCCCATGCAAGTGCGCTACCAAACTGCGCCACGTCCCGCAAGAATATAGTATACAACCTTCCATCAATATTTCAAGAGAAACATGTGAAATATGCTATAATATCGACATGTTAAAGACGTTTAAAGATTATTCACCTGTATTATTATTTGACTTAGAAACCACGGGGTTTTCCCCGCAAAAAGATGCCATCATTGAAGTGGGCATCTTATTATTAGATGACACACTTTCTCCCAATAAAAAGCACAGTTTCTTTGTTAAGACTTCAAAGGCCATTCCGTTAAAAATCACCGAACTGACCGGCATTACCAAACGCATGAGTGATTCCGGTGAAGATATCGAAAAAGTGGTCGAGCTTTTCTCTATGTACAACACCAAAGACGCCCTTTGGGGCGCTTATAACACCCAGTTTGACATCGGCTTTATCCAAGCACTCTTTGATAGATATCGTCCCGGTGAAACTGTCCAAGCTCACTTACTGGATGTGATGGCGATCTATAAAGATCGGTACCATCCGCCGCATGCGTTAAAAAATGCCATTGCGACGTTAAACGTTTTACTTCCCAATACCCATCGGGCCATCGATGATGTCTTGGCAACCGCGGAAGTTTTAAAACAGCTACACTTAATCAAACCCATTGATCCGTTCATTGACACCATTGGATATCATCCCAAATATGGGCTGAAAGGCCCCCGTTTCAATCACATCACATACATTCCTAACGATGCCATCATCGGCAGCTTTGAAACTCACATCAGCCAATTAAAAGGAGGCACTTATGCCAAGTAAATCATTGATGAAAAAATATGCGGATTTAGCCGTATACATTGGAGCGAACGTCCAAAAGAACCAAACCGTTGTGGTCCGTTCATCCACCGAAAGCACCGAACTCGCCCACAACAGTAGGTCCTTCAGCAAGTCCTTCAGGGAGTCCCACAACATCACCCACAACG
>CBFHLD010000012.1:0-16667 GCA_965656585.1 Candidatus Izemoplasmataceae bacterium
CTCGCGCCACCCGGGCCAAATCCCGTGGACGTTTTGACAAAATCAGCACCGGCTTCAAAAGCGGCTTCACTGGCTTTAAGGATGGTTTCATCATCCAGCATGGCGGTTTCTAAAATGACTTTGAGTGTCTTGTTACCCGTTAAGGCTTTAAGCGTTTTGACTTCGTCTTTTAAACGGTCAAAATCATGGGCTTTAAGGGCCCCAATGGGGGCGACCATGTCAATTTCATCGGCGCCGTTTGAGAGGGCTTCTTCGGTTTCATAGGCTTTGACGTTTAGGGTGTTCGCCCCGAGTGGAAAGCCAATCACCGTGCACACTAAGACGTCTGAATCTTTAAGGGACGCCGCCGCATGCGCAACAAACGACGGTTGAATGCACACACTTTTAAAATGATGCGTTTTGGCTTCATCAATTAATTGATCGATCTCTTTGCGTGTGCCTTCCGGTTTTAAATACGTATGGTCAATCATTTGTGCAAGTTCCATAATGCCTCCTAAAAAGTGAATCGTTCAAAGCGTTTTAAATAGACTTGAAAAAGCGGTCCAATAAAGGCAATAAAGCCTAAGGTCCCAATATTAATAGCGCCCAAATCGCGGAACCAAATCAACGATAACACGCCCGATAAAACCATAGGGAATGTTTCAATGAGCATCCGGGCGGGGAAAACTTGTTTGAATTTTAATAGATCGCGCACCAGCAATGTCATTTCTTCAAAAACACCGGCGGGATAGCGCGTCACCACGAGAATGGCGCCGCCTAAAGGGACGAGTGAAAGTCCCGCAAGGTAAGGGAGTACCCTCAACCAGCCTTCCGGGGCGAAATCTTTAAAAATGACTAAATCAAACAGATCAATGAACACGCCAACAAAAAGAATCGGGACGATCATCAAAATCAGTTTAATATCCCGGCGCATCCACGTCGTCCAAAGCGTTAATAAACTCGTCACCAAAATCGCACTCACCCCAATGGTTAAAGGTTCAATGCGTCGTGCAAAGACGATGAAGACCGTATCCCAAGGCCCTGTGCCTAAACGGCTTTTGATGACCATGACCACGCCAAAGGCGATGGTGACGGTGCCTAAAAAATAAAGAATCAGTTCTTTAAGATTGAACTTTGACATTAAATATCGGCCTCATCCACTTGAGTTGCACCGAAAGGATGAACGGTAAAAGTACCGCTAAAATCACCGATCCGATGTTCACTGCTCCAAATCCAATGCCGGCTAAAAAGCCAAATCCGCTGGCGATGACAATCGCCAACATCTCGACAAACAGCCGTGGGAAAAAGATTTGTTCGGTCTTAAATATATGCATCACCATCATCATGAATTCATCAAAAATGGCTGCGGGATAGTGGGTGAGAATGATTAATGATAATCCAGCGGTTAAAATGAAAACCCCGCCGAAAAAAACCAAAAACCTGAGCGGCAATCCTTCGTAATAAAAATCACCGTAAATGAGAATGTCCCAAAAATCAATGCCTAAGGCAATCAGTAAAATGGAGACGGAAATGAGTAGGTATTTCACGTTTTTGCGGTACGCCGTAATCATGATGACAAGCAGGCCTTGGACTAAGAAACTGGCGGTTCCTAACGTAATTCCAGTGAGTGCCGAAAGGTTCGCATTCACCGTGTCCCAAGCTCCCGCTCCGATGTTGGTGCGAAGCAAGGTAACCACACCAAATGAAACCATAAAGGCTCCAAGGACGTATTGAATGACGCGTCTAAAGTTACTTTCCATGGAGGTCTTCTAACACATGAACGCACCGCGCACAAAGGCGATCTTCATTAAGCGGAGCATGGTGCCAACACCGTTCACACTTTTCGGCTTGATGCGGGGTGACTTGGACGGATAAATCGCCTTCTAAGACGTCCACATGGGACACAATGAAGAATTTTTCCAGTTGCGTGATGCGATTTAACACTGCGTGATCTTCACTCGGCACGCTTAAAGTAAGACTGGCTTCTAAGCTTTTACCGATGGTTTTTTCATTCCGGGCTTCTTCTAAGGCTTTTAACACTGCATCGCGGATGTCTAAGAGGCGCGTAAAATCGGTTTTAAGCGCTGCATCGGAAGGTGCTTCATAGGCAGTGATATTTTCATGAAACACACTCACCTCTTGGGTTCCTGGCAAGTATTCATAGACTTCTTCCATGGTGAACGGTAAAATCGGCGTGAGTAAACGCATGAGATGGTGAAGGCTATCGTGAATCACTGTTTGCATGGCGCGACGTCTGGGGTCATTTTGCCGCTCGATGTAAAGCATATCTTTGGCCAAATCGAGATAAAACGCCGAAAGTTCTTTATTGATGAAGCCATTGATTTGGCGCATCACATCGGCATATTCAAAGGTTTCATAGGCATGCATTGACGCATCCACGACTTCTTTTAAGCGCATGCGCATGTAGGTATTAATCGCATCCTCATCATAAACGGCATCTTTGGATGCGTCGAAATCATGCAAGGTCCCGAGCATAAATCTCAAGGTGTTGCGGATTTTTCTATAAGTTTCAGAGACTTGTTTAAGCATCGCCTCACCAATGCGCACGTCGGCTTGATAATCCACACTGGCGACCCAAAGTCTTAAGATGTCCGCCCCTTTTTGGTCCATGAGTTTTTTAGGATCAAACCCATTACGCTGGGATTTTGACATCTTAAAGCCGTTTTCATCAAGGACAAAGCCATGCGTTAAGACGGTTTTATAAGGCGCTTTCCCTGTGTAGGCCACCCCAGTCGATAAACTTGAATTGAACCAGCCCCGGTATTGATCGGCGCCCTCTAAATAAATGTCGGCCGGATACGGCATGCCAAAATCGGTCATTCCCCCTTTATGGGAGGTACCCGAGTCAAACCACACATCTAAGATGTCGGTTTCTTTGGTGAATGTTCCGGACGGACTCCCGGCGTGGGTAAAGCCTTCAGGGAGTAACGCTTTTGCGTCCCATTCAAACCAAATATTGGATCCGTGTTCGGCAAATAATTCAGACACATGGCGAATGAGCGAGGGATCTAAAAGCGCCGTCTCGTCTTCCGTATAAAATACCGGAATCGGAACGCCCCAGGTGCGTTGTCTGGAAATGCACCAACTCGCCCGGTCTTTGACCATGTTTTCCATCCGAGTTTCACCCCATGAAGGCACCCAGTTGACGTCATGAATCTCTTTAATCATAGAGTCTTTGAGTGATTCGATGGAAGCAAACCACTGGTTGGTGGCTCTAAAGATCACGGGTTTTTTCGTCCGCCAGTCATGCGGATAGGGATGGTGAATCCAAACGAGTTTGACTAGATGCTTAGACGCTTCTAAGTCTTCGGCGACTTTTTTTGATGCATCATCCACAAATAACCCTTCGTATGGGCCACTTTCTTCGGTCATTTTACCTTGAGCGTCGACGGGACATAAGATGTCTAAATCATTCTGTTGACCGATGATAAAGTCATCTTCCCCGTGACCTGGCGCAATATGCACAAGGCCTGTCCCACTTTCTAAGGTCACGTGATGACCCAAGACAATGGGGGAAACGCGCTCATATAAGGGATGTGTATACGTCATGCCAGCTAAGGTTTTGCCGGCCATTTTTTCAAGGATGTTTAAAGGACGTTCAAAGACGCTTTCTAAGGTTTCAACGAGGCCCTCAGCGACGATGACTGCTTCGCCGTCTAATTCGACGAGCGCATAGGTAAATTCAGGATCCACCGCAATCGCTAAGTTCGCGGGTATCGTCCACGGAGTGGTCGTCCAAATGAGAAAACTAAAGGGCCGGCCAAACCGCGTTGCATCGGTGGCGGGCATTTTCACATAAATGGATGGAGATTTTTTCTCGTGGTATTCAATCTCAGCTTCGGCCAGAGCCGTCTCGCTTGAAGGCGACCAATAGACCGGTTTTAAGCCTTTAAAAATCAGGCCTTTTTCGACCATTGAGGCAAATACGTCGAGTTGGGAGGCTTCGTAGCGCTTTTGTAAGGTGATGTAGGGATTGTCCCATTCAGCGAGAACCCCTAAGCGTTTGAACTGGGCTTTTTGGCGCTCGACTTGTTCTCGGGCATAGACATCACAAGCGGCTCTAAATTCTGCTACCGTCATCTTTTTGCGGTCGACTTTACCACTTTTAGTGAGCGCTGATTCGATCGGTAAGCCGTGCGTATCCCAGCCCGGCACAAAACGGGTGAAGTACCCGCGCATGTTGCGCTCTCGGATGACGATGTCTTTGAGCACTTTATTCAGCGCATGGCCAATATGGATATCCCCGTTTGCATACGGTGGGCCATCGACAAACACGTAAGGCGGGTTGCCTTCGTTTTTTTCTAAGCGTTTCGCGTAGACTTTCTCTTGGTCCCACTGCGCGATGCGTTCGGGTTCTTTTTGAGCTAAATTGCCCCGCATGGGAAAATCAGTATGCGGCATATGCAACGTTTCTTTGAATGACATAATGAACTCCTTTCAATAAAAAACGCCCCATGAAAAAAGGACGGATCCACCTTTTTAGTGGGCGGTTCGATAACGTGAACCGAAACGAAATTTCCATCCGGTAATGATCATTGCACACGTCGTTGTCAAGTTTTCACCAACCACTTGATCTCTGTTTTCTGGGCGTGCGTAACGGTGTTTACCGGTTATAAAGAACTAACAAATGCTTGGAAGGCCGAGAGGCCAAATTGGTAAAATAAAAAGCCTAAGATGGGGGTAAAATCCAGTTGACCAAAGACTAAGAGGCCTCTAAAAAGCCTTAAGTACGGTTGGGTCAAACGCAATAAAGATTGATACCACCCGGTATTTCTAAGATCGGGAAACCAAGACAGTAAAATCGTCGCAATCAGCATGTAGTAATAAATCTGGAGTAAGACGAGGATGAAATCAAAAAAGACCTGCATTAATCCACTTCCTTGTTGTCTTGGATGAAGCCTCTTAACGCTTTATCCTTGAGATCTTTTTTGGATGCGAAGACAAAGATTTTTTCCGACAACATCTCGACCATCCCGTCAATCGCATAGACAATGCCACTTAAGAAGACGATGAAATGATTGGCCGCTTCGGCGTCTGTCTTTTCAAAATTGAGGATGAGCGGTGTGCCTTTAAGCAACGCATCGGAAAACTGATAGACATCGGCTTTCGCGTCGACTTTGATGAAACGCGCTCGGTTGAGTGCGTTTTTTTTATTAAATGCCATGAGGTTCCTCCAAAAGAATCCGGCCCAACCGCAAGTGGGTCGTGCCTAAGGCGAGGGCGATTTCAAAATCATCACTCATGCCCATGGATAATGATTGAATGCTTGGAAAAGCTAGATTTAAAGTGCGTTGGATGGTTTTGAGGGTTTCAAATTGATGCTTGATGATGGCCGTATCATCGGAATGTTCGGCCATGCCCATGACGCCAATGGGATGAATCACCTTCGCGTCTTGTAGGGCTTTGATGATATCTGGGATATCACTTTCTAAAAATCCATGTTTAGAGGGTTCACCCGATATATTAAATTGGATGAACGCATCCAGCGGTGTAATACGATGCTTCTTGATTTCTTCGATTAATTTAAACCGGTCAATGGTATGTAAACAATCGATATCGTTGATGACTTTTTTGACTTTTTTGGATTGTAGTGTGCCAATAAAATGCCACGTGATGCCTTCGTTATGAACCTTTTTTTTAGTCACATACGAATCGACGCGGTTTTCTCCATAATGCGTGATGCCCGCTTCGATATAAGGCGTGAGTGCTTGTGCATCTAAATACTTACTGGCCATGATGAGTGTCACACCGGGATGTTTTTTTTGCAAAGACTTGATGAGTGGCAGATTCATTTAAACCGTGAACGCAACCACGATGGGATATTGGTTTTTCCAGGTTTATCTTCGCTTTCTTTTTTGGCCGGTTTAGGCGCTTTTTCAGGCGCTGGCTGCGCGTCTTTTTCAGGGGTGGTTTCTTTGTTGAAATCATAATCGGTCGCCCCGATTGCATCGAGTTCGATTTTTCTGGTTTCATCAAAGCCTGCCGCGATAACGGTGACGATGACTTCATCATTTAAGTCCATGTTGATGGTGGTGCCATAAATGACATTAATTTCCGTATCGGATGCTGCCTGGATGGCCTCAATGGCTTCGGTCACTTCCCAAAGCGCAATGTTGGTATCACTGGCGACATTGACAATCGCATCCGTGGCGCCGTTGATATTGGCATCCAGTAAGGGTGAGTGAATGGCTTTTTTGGCCGCTTCAATGGCCCGTTCATCGCCTGATGCGATGCCGATACCCATGAGCGCGGTCCCTTTATCTTTCATGACCGTTTTTACGTCGGCAAAGTCGACATTAATGAGGCCTGGAACGGTAATAATTTCAGCAATGCCTTGAACCCCTTGTCTCAAGACGTTATCGGCTTCTCTAAACGCTTCAAGCATCGATGTGGAACGGTCCACGACGTGTAAGAGTCGGTCATTCGGCACAATAATTAATGTATCCACGTAAGGTTTAAGCGAATCGAGGCCTTCTAACGCTGTCGCCACCCGGCGGCGGCCTTCGAATTTAAAGGGTTTCGTGACAATCCCCACGGTTAAACAGCCCATTTCCCGGGCAATTTTTGCGATTACAGGCGCGGCCCCGGTTCCGGTGCCTCCACCCATGCCCGCCGTAATAAATACCATATCGGTATCTGTGAGCATTTCTTTCAAATCATCTTCCGATTCAATCGCAGCGCGGCGGCCAATATCAGGGTCCGCGCCAGCGCCCAGTCCACGCGTTAAAAGTTTCCCAATTTGCATGCGGGTTTCCGCTTTGGAAAGTCTTAAGACTTGCGCATCCGTATTGATTGCGACGAATTCTACGCCTTGAACTTCGTTTTCGATCATCCGGTTGACGGCATTTCCACCGCCGCCGCCGACGCCAATGACTTTGATGACGGGTTTTTGATTAAAATGGTCGTTCGATTCGAACATATGTGCCTCCTGAAACCGTTTCAGGTCCTTAGGTTATTTTATCATATTTCAAGGGGTCTTTTTAAGGGTCTCGTAGGTTTTTAAGAATTCACGCTTAAAGGCGTTAAATCGCCCCAAAGTAATGGCTTCACGGATGTCTTCCATGAGGCCTTTTAAAAAGTATAAATTATGGTAACTGATGAGTCTGGCCCCTAAGGTCTCACCCGCTTTATAAAGATGCCTGATATAACTGCGTGAATACCGCGTGCAGACCGGGCAATCACAGGCCTCATCAATGGGGTTTGAATCGTTTTCAAACGTTTTATTTTTGATTGTGATGGGGCCCAGTTTCGTGTAGGCCACCCCGTGGCGGGCAATCCGGGTGGGATTGACACAATCAAACATGTCAATGCCTGCTTCCACGCCGGCAAGTAAATCTTCAGGTGTTCCCACGCCCATCAAATAGCGCGGTTTATCTTGCGGCATTTCCGGGGCAATTTGGTAAAGCGCTTCGTACATATCGGCTCGCGATTCTCCGACGCTTAATCCGCCGATTGCATACCCATCAAAGCCAATCTCAACCAAGGAATTCAGCGAATGACGTCTTAAGTCCATATGCGGACCGCCTTGGATGATGCCAAATAAGGCTTGATCGTCCCTAGCGTGCACATCTTTACCGCGCTTCGCCCATCTTAACGTGCGCTCTAAACTATCTCGGTGATATTCATATGGGGCATCAAACGGTGGACATTCATCAAAGCTCATGATGATATCGGCGCCTAAGTCGTTTTGGATTTGAATGCTTTTTTCCGGGGTTAAAACCAAGCGTTCACCACTTTTGTGGTGTTTAAAGTGAACCCCTTCTTCATAGATTTTCCGGGCGTTTTTTAAGGAAAATACTTGGTATCCCCCACTGTCTGTGAGAACTAATCCCGGCCATTGCATAAACGCATGCAAGCCGCCTTGATTTTTCACGATAGCCTCACCCGGTTGCAGCCACAAATGATAGGTATTACTCAAAATCAGCCCTTCACTAACGGCTGAAACTTCATCCACATCGAGCATTTTGACCGTAGCTTGCGTGCCAACGGGCATAAATACGGGGGTGGGTACCACCTTGTTTTTCATCGTAAGTTGACCCGAGCGGGCCTGGCCATCAGTGGCCTTGATGGTGAGTTTTAACATAGTCCCTCGCTTTTATAACGCCCCTTATTATACACCACCCTTTTGAGCGGAATAAACTGTTTGATCGATATTTAACGTATTGTCACATTAATCGTTCTATATTTTAATAATATTTATAAATTTATTAATTATTTTAATTTATTTATTGATTTTATTAATTTTTAGGTGTACATTATGGGTATGGAGGTCATCATGCGACTAACCCCCCTCAATCAATTACAAGCTGGCAAAATATCGAAAGCCGATGCGTACACGCAGTGGCAGCTTAATGAACAATCCATCAAAAAAGCGCGCTTTGTCAAATTACGCATTTATCTGCGCGATCAAAAAGCCGTAAGCGTGGCCATCAATACTTTATTTATGATGCCTTTCCCGCTCGCTTTAGTTAAGCCCTTCTTGCGCAAAATTAAAGATCCGCAGGTGCGTGAAATGGTGAGTTATATCCAATATGCGAAGGGGACGCGTATTGACGTTCAGTCCAAAGATGCAATTATTCACATCGCAATTATTTAAAGGAGGCTTTATGAATCATTCTGTGCTGGGGCATTGTCCCGTGTGTGACAGCGATTTACATGTATCTGAATTATCCTGTCCTTCCTGTCATACCGAAATCAAAGGGGATTTCGTTTTATCGAAATTCAATTATTTAAACAAAGAGAACCTCTACTTCATTGAGATCTTCATGAAAAACAAAGGTAACATCAAAAAAGTCGAAAAAGAACTCGGGATATCTTACCCCACCGTGAAAAAACAACTCGATGAAATCATCATTGAACTGGGCTACACCCCAGAAGAAGATTTGAAAGAGTCAACCAAACCATCCAAAAAAGACCTCTTAGAAAAACTCGCCCGTGGCGAGTTATCCAAAGACGACGTCTTTAAACTATTAGGAGAGAATCATGAATGAAAAAATGAAGATTTTAGAAATGGTTGAAAAAGGTCAAATTTCCCCCGAGGAAGCCGCCAAACTTCTCAAGGCACTGGACACTCCTTTTTTAACGCCCGAAGTTACCAAAGAAAAAAAGAAAACCCTTCGCATGTTTAAAGTCTACGTACTGAGTAATGATGGGGATAAAGTTAACATTCAAATCCCTTTGGAATTCGCAAAAATCGCAATGGCCAAAGGGAACGGAAAAAACATCGTATTTAACAATTCTAAACTGGGCAACTTAGACATTGACTTAGATTGGGACATGATTCAAGACCTCATTGAACAAGGCGCCACAGGGAATTTAGTGGACATTGAAACTAATGATGGTGACATCGTTAAAATCTCCATTGAATAATGTGGGCGTTACTTAAATCCCGTAATTACCGCTTACTTTTTGCGGGTAACCTCGTTAGTCAAATTGGCAGTGCCCTTTATAGCTTTGGGATCAGTTGGTTCATTTTAACGCTAACGGGTTCAACCTTCCAAGCGGGCCTTTATTTAGGATTTTCTGGATTTTTCCAGTTGCTTTTGGTCCCGTTTTTAAGTGTCTATGCGGACCGTTGGCATAAAGGGCGTATTTTAGTTTTTACCGATTTTATCCGCGGCATCACCATCATTGGGGCAGGACTCATTTTATGGCAATTCAATGCCCCCGAAATCATCCTTCCCACGCTTTATGTCACGGCATTTATCATTGCCGTTAATCACGCCTTATTTACCCCGGCGGTGCAAGCGATTATTCCTGAGATTGTGGAAGATCATCAGCTTCAGCAAGCTTACTCGATGAATAGCTTTATCAATAGCATTCAGCAACTCGTGGGCGTGTTACTGGCGGGGATCTTGTATGCGTTACTTGGTATTGTGGGCATCTTTTTGGTCAATGGCATCAGTTTTATTCTCTCCGCCATTTCTGAGATGTGGATTCGCCTGGATCACCAAAACGTCACCGATGATCATTCGCTCAAACAATACATGAAAGACCTCAAGAGTGGCTTTAGCTATGTGCGAAAAAAAGAAGGTCTTCTCGGGATGTTCGCACTGATTATTTTACTGAATTTTGCGATTGCGCCGGTCTTTTCCAACGTTCATCCGTATCTTTTTAATCTCGTCTTAGAGCGTCCCCCCATCCATTTATCCTTTGGCTCGGTGGCGTTTAGTATGGGCGCGTTAGTGGGCGGATTCATGGTCGGAACGATCGGTCTTAAAACCAGCATCCGTAAATCCATGCGGTTCGGATTGCTCTTTTTCTACATCCTACTCATGGGCCATCACGCTTTGGTGATTTTAATCGTCTTAGAACGGATTTCATACCTCTGGTTTTACGTGAGTTTCTTAGGCGTTGCTTTCATCTTAGCGGTGGCCAATATGTGGATCAATATCCCCTTTAATACAGGGCTCACACGGGCGATTGACCCCGCTTACCGGGGCCGCGTCATGGGACTCATATCAACACTCGCGCAAGGGCTCATCCCCATCGCCATATTTATCACCGGCATTCTCTTAGAAGTCCTTTTCTTACCGGTGGTTTTAATCATTATGGCGCTACTCGGCCTTTTACCGGTCATATTATTTATGACATCACGACCCGTGCATCATCTCCTTGAATCACTTAAAAACGCGCCCGTCTAGGCGCGTTTTTTTATTCGATAGACTTCATTCGATAAACATGGCATCGCCGAAACTAAAAAAGCGATACTTTTCTGTGACGGCGTGCGCGTAAGCGTCTAACATCAAAGATTTGGATGCGAAGGCACTGACCAGCATCAGCAAGGTGGATTCCGGCAAGTGGAAATTCGTAAAAAGCGCATCCACCGCTTTAAAGTCAAAGCCGGGGTAAATGAATAATTCTGAAACGTCATGGGTCGGTTGGAACGTATCGCGCTTCGTCATTTCAGTTTCTAACGTGCGCATGACGGTGGTTCCCACCGCCACAATGCGGCGGTTTTCAAGGCGGGCTTGGTTTAAAATGTCGGCGGTTGCTTGACTGATTTGATAGGATTCTTCATGCATTTTATGGGCCTTCACATCATCCACTTTCACGGGGCGGAAGGTACCGAGTCCAACGTGCAAGGTAATGGCGGTAATGATGATGCCTTTTTGGGCCAGTTCATCTAAGAATTCTAGGGTAAAGTGAAGCCCTGCGGTGGGGGCGGCTGAACTCCCTTTTTCTTTCGCATACACCGTTTGGTAGCGATCTTTCTCTTCGAGTTTTTCATGAATATATGGCGGTAACGGCATCTCCCCAAGGTCATCTAACAGCGCGTAAAAATCGCCTTTATAAGTGAGATCAAATTCGCGAATGCCTTCATCTAAGACCTTCGAACACGTCATTTCTAGACGGCCATCCCCGATGGTGATGACGGTCCCGACGTCAACTTTCCGGGCTTTTTTGACTAAGGCTTGGTATTTTTTTAATCCGAGCGGCTTGAGCAACAAGACTTCAAGCATTGCGCCGGTATCTTTTTTAATGCCATAAAGCCGGGCCGGAATCACAGCAGAATCATTGAGGACTAAGACGTCTCCTGGGTATAAAAAATCTTTGAGTTCTTTGAAGGTGTGATCGCTGAACGTTTCAGTCGCCCGTTTGACGCGGAGTAACCGCGATTTTGTTCGGTCTTTTAAGGGGACCTGGGCGATCAGTTCTTGAGGTAAATGGTACGTGAAATCTTTGGTTTTCATTTACAAAAGACCTGTCTGATAGGGTTTTTTAAGGTGTTTGTACGCTTTATCGGTCGCCACACGGCCCCTGGAAGTCCGGGCGATGAATCCAAGTTTTAACAGATACGGTTCATACACATCTTCTAGCGTTGTCACATCTTCACTCATTCCAGAAGCCAGGTTATCAATCCCCACCGGACCCCCTTTATGGTGGTCAATGAGCGTTTCTAAATAGAGATAATCCTTTTGGTCCAGGCCATAGGGGTCAATGTTGAGTTTCGAGAGGGCTTGGTCGGTAATTTTAGGGTCAATCACCCCATCGTTTAAGACGTCGGCAAAATCACGGATCCGGCGGAAGAGTCGGTTGACAATCCGGGGTGTCCCGCGAGAGCGTCTACCGATTTCAGCGATGCTCGTTTCATCGATGGGCGTTTGATAAAGCTGGGCGGTCCGGTGGCAAATCGTTTCTAAGGCTTTGGCATCATAAAAATCAAGTTTGTGAACCACACCAAAACGATCTCTGAGTGGCCCGGTTAAATCGCCAAATCGCGTGGTCGCACCCACGAGCGTAAAAGGCGGTAAGTCGACCCGGATGGCCCGTGAGGTTTCGTCTTTACCGACAATCAAGTCAATCGCAAAATCCTCCATCGCGGGATAAAGAACTTCTTCCACGACTTTGGGTAAGCGGTGGATTTCATCAATGAATAAGACATCGCCGGGGTTTAGTGCGGTGAGTAAAACGGCCAAGTCACCGGATTTTTCGATGGATGGACCGGACGTGATTTTGATCTGCACGCCCATCTCGTTGGCTAAAATATTGGCCAACGTCGTCTTACCTAACCCAGGGGGTCCATAAAAAAGAACGTGATCCAAACTTTCTTTACGCTTCTGACTGGCCCGAATAAAGATATCTAGCATTTCTTTGACATCGTCTTGGCCAATAAATTCTTTGAGCGTTTTGGGTCTTAAGCTAAACGGTTCATCGTCATACGATGTCCGTTCGGCTGACATTAAGCGTTCATCCATAGTAATCTCCTTATCAGTAGCATTATACACGCTCACTGAAGCTTTTTAAAAGTTAACAGACCTCGGGCGGTTTTCAATTGTGATAGAGGGCTGAGTGTGGTAAAATAAACGCGATAATTTAATGCCTTATGCACAGATTTTGGAGGTCTTTATGGCAAGCGGTAAAGAAAACAGTTATAGCGCTTTACAAAGCCAATTACAGTCATCGGAAAAGCATTTTCAAAGCCGAGCATATGCGCTTTCTGATGAGGTTCAAAAAGCCAACAAAGCGTATCAAAAAACGCTTTTAGATGTGGATAAGGCCTATAAAAAGGCTGAAGTCGCCCACGCAAAGGCCAAACAAGCGTTGGCGAAAAAGTATGCGTCTGAAACCAAAGCCTTAACCGAAAAAGGACTTTTAGACGCGCAGAAAAAAGAAGCCAACGTCAAGACTTTCAAAGAGCGTTGGACCGCTCAACAAAAGACCATTAAAGAAGGCTTTAAAGATTCGTTAGAAGTCAAAAAAGATGAATTAGCCGACATTGAAAAAGAAAAAGCCGCGCAAGAAAAAGCCTTAGACAACGATTACAAAAAGGCTAAAGACAAACTCCAATCTATCAAAACTGAGACCACCGAAATCTTTTTACAAGCGCAAGAACCATTCAATAATTCACTCAAGTATTACATCAACCGATTGAGTCATGCAGCGGTCGATGATCAAAAATACTTTAAGCAAGAAATAACGGCACTCAAAAAAGAGCTCGCCGCTTTAGAGAAAAAAGAAACGGCTTTGCTGAAAGACGTGCAGTCCGCCACGGCAGATGCCCGCAACGCTTTAGAAGAAAAAATCACCGATTACAGCAAAGACTTGACCGCCATTGCGGCCAAAATTAAAGCCACATTTACCCGAGCCACCAAACGTTATGACGCGACGCTGGATGATTTTAATGATGTGATTAAATCAGGCGTGCGCGCTGTCAAAGCCGTGGAGAAAAAAATTGAAATTGGCATTGCCTCCATGGATGCCAAAGAAAAAGCATTCATCGAAAACCCCGACATCAAGGTGGATACCCCGACCCTAGATACCATCGTCAAAGAACTGTCGCAGACCAATCAACTCAGACATGAAGCCTACCAAGAAATGTATGAATCCCTCTTCCACTTTATGGACGACTTAACTGGCTATGTCCGGACGATACGCGACGATTATAAATCCACCGTTCACCGTTTGATGGATGGTCATTTAGAAATTTACACCGAACTCATGGACGAAGCGCAACTTGTCTTAGACGTATCCGCGTGGTTTAAAAATCCGGATCTGATGGCTGAACATTTACGCATCAGTGCATTAAAGGGACCGATCGTTGACCACGTTGAAAAAGTTTTAGGGCCATTTATGTCCATGCAAAAAAAATGGCATAACCGGATGCTTAAAGCCTACAAAGAAGCGAGTAGCATCTATAAAGAGTTGGATGAAATCCAAGCCTTTTTCGATGCCTTTGATGAAGAAAAAGCGCTCGCCTTTGAAAATGAGCAAGTGCACGTCAGTAAAAAAAGTGCGCAATTATCCATTGAAATTGAAACCGCTAAGAAACGCTATGAAGTCGATATGTTAAGCGCAGACCAAGATGTGTTATTCGAAGAGAAAAAACGCGACTATCTCGTCAAAGTAGCGGGCGCAGAAAAAAGACTTCAAGAAACTCGGGCTAAGGCTGAGTTCGATCAAAAGAAAAAGGCATCGCAAAAAGTGATTGACGAAGCCAAAGCGGAATACGACCTTAAAAAAGCGTATTACACCACCGAGAAATCCCTTTTAAAAGATAAAGAACGCTATTTAACCGCGCGTGAAAAAGAAGCCTTTGAACTCAAACGTTTGGAAAACGAAAAAGCCAAAGATAACGCCGTTTATGCGATGAAAGTCCGTCAAACTGCGGAGCTTGATGCGCATGAAATGAGCGTCACCCAAGCAAAAAATCAATGGGAACAACTGCAAGAATCGAAGCGACAGTTGGAACGGGATTTCGATCAAGCGCATGCGGCCAAACACCAAGATGAACTCTTAAAACTCAAACAAGAAAAAGACACCATCGAGTTAGACCTGAAACGGTTAAACTTTGACGAAGAAACTGAAATTAGAGACATTGAAAAAGTCAAAGATGATGAAATCATGGTCCCTAAAAACCGCTTGAAGGAATTTGATCGGGCCTTAAAACGTCGCTATCAATCCATCAACAAACCGTATAAAGCCCTCCTCAAAACATTTGATAAACTCGCGCTTGTGTTTGAAGATCCCGCGGTTTCTTATGAGAAGGTCATCAGTGTCGCATCCAATGATTTCAAAGACGACATCAATATGACCCTTGAAAGCGATTATGAAACATTGCGGTGGACCCGTGAATACTACAGTGAGCTTGAAGTTTCTCGCATCAAGCGCTCAGGCATTAGCCTCCGAAAACAATCGGCGGAAATTCGCCGCCATGAGCAATCGGAAAAGAAATATTTAGAAAGCCTAGATACTTATCTGAAAAGCACTCAGCAAAGCGTGAATGCGATTTTTGAACGGTTCTATCAAAAAATCGAAAAACACACCTTATTAAAGCCTAAAGAACTCATTCGCCACGCCAAACACTTCCATGAAGAAGCCATCGCTTTGGTGGAAGAGCAAACCCAATCCGTGATGAACGAAATTCAATCGCTGTTTGATTACATTCGGGCTCAAGACACGGAATTTATTGCTGAAATTGAACAGGGGGCCGCTTCTGCGGTGGCGTCCATCCGCGCGAAATACGATCAAAAAAGAGCGCGGGTTTTGGCTGACATTGATGAAATCAATACTCGAATCGATGCACACAAACACTCATCAGGCGGCGCATACACTGAAAGTGAAGAGGCTGAACTTGCCCTCCAAAATGAAAAAATTGAAGCGGCGCAAAATGCGATCCAAGCCCTTGAAAACGAACGCAGTCAAAAACTCGAACGATTCAAAGGTGAAATCAATGCCCTTGAAAACGAATATCAACAACGCACCGATGCCATTCATTTCGATGAGCTCAGGCGTTTAGATGACCTACAAGCGGAAATGGAGCAAGAAGCGCAAAGGATACAAGCGAAACTTGAACAAGCGGAGCAAATCTTAAAAGCCATCAAAGCCACCGAACACGGAACGCTTGATCACTACAAACAAGTTTATGAGTACCAAAAAGCCAATGCACATCGGGCTTATGAAGATCGGGTTCGCGATTTAGAAGATGCGATTGCCGAAGCCAAACGCGAACAAGACCGCAAAAAAATCGAAATTGAACGCGTCTTAAACCGTAACATTGATACCATTCAAAAAGAAATATCTTCGAAAGAAACCCAACTCGAAGCAGCCTTAGAAAAAGTAAACCGTGAGTACGATACCCTCTACTTCGATAAACAAACCAGAACCCAACATCTCAACGAACGCGTGGAAGTCATTCGTAAAAAACTCATCCAAAGTAAACAAGAACTCTTAGATGAACTTAAAGCGGAACTTTCACAGATGCCAGAACTCACCGATCGCTTAGCGGTGAAAGCACACGCTCAAAACGATGAAGCAGCTCTGCGCGCGCACCGGGATGAAATCACCCGGTGGATTGAAGAAAAGAAACGCACATTTCAAGAAAGTCTTTAAGAAAGGAGGGATTCTATGAAAAATGCCATTGCCAAGCAAGCCGAAATTAACCAAGAACTTGCGACACTCATTGATGAAGATCTCAAGCAAGAACAAGAACTACTCAAATCCCTCATTAAAGAAATTCTTGAGGCGAATGAAAAAATTAAAAATGCGCATTTTGAACGCGTTCAAGATACTGAAGCCAAACTCAAAGTTCTTAACTCCGAAGTCAAACGGATTCGCCGGACGATTAAAAAACAAGATGATGTGGTCACGAAAAAACGGCTTGAACTTTTGGGTGAGACTAAAGAGGAGTATTTTGAAACATTGGCGGAAATGCGCTTGTCCGATAC
>CBFHLD010000012.1:16763-18107 GCA_965656585.1 Candidatus Izemoplasmataceae bacterium
TACGAAAAAACGGCTTGAACTTTTGGGTGAGACTAAAGAGGAGTATTTTGAAACATTGGCGGAAATGCGCTTGTCCGATACAAAAGAGCATTTTGCCAATCCATTGCGGAAGCATTTAGCCGATCTCAAACGCCAGTTTAGCCAAACGCTCAAATCCGCCAACCCCGCCATCAAAGACATTCAAGAACCGATTGAAGCTTATTTTGAGGCGTTAAGTGAAAGTTTAGAACACGATTTTTCCTTCAGTCACTTAGCCATAGATGAATCGTATGCCCAGCTCGGTGGAACCACCGATCATCTGCAAAGTGCCCTTGAACCACTGGCCCCATTTGCGGATAAAATCTTTAAGACATTTAAAGAGAAACTTGAAGCGCTCCTGTCCTTTTTTGATACGTCTGAACTTGATGATCTCGTGGATGAAATTCAATCAACGAAAGCCAATGACCTCGATCAACTGACCCAACAAAATAAGGCCATTGATGAGGCCTTAACCGATGAACTAGAAAAGTTAGATGAGGCATACTTAAATCAGGTGGATGACGCCCGAAAAGAAGCCCTTCAAAAGGCCAATATGTCCCTTTCCGAAGGGGATAAAAAACTGCTAGATGCCTTCAAACATGCGGCGAGAGAATGGATTAAAACCGCCGATTCTCATCCGTCTTCACATGCCTTAAAAGCGTTAAAAAGTGCCCAAAAGGCGTGGTCCAAAACCGTGCCTGGAAAAACCACCAAAAAAATCGACAAAGCGTTTAAAAAAGAGGCCGCAAGCGTCTTAGATGCGAAATCACAAAAGCGCTCTGAACATTTAGAACAATCTTATGAAATCCGGATGCAAGAAAAAGAGCGTGAAATCCAAGCCCTCATTGACATCAGCTCACTCAAAATGCGGACGCTTTTAACCTATTTAGAAAATCAAGAAGAAACCCTGCTTTCCACCTTTGCGTTTATGGAAGAATTATTAGAGTCCGGCTATGCGCTTGAACTGGCCTTAATTGACTTAGACCATACACTCCAAGTGGCGCGCTTCCAAGCCGCCAAGCGCACCCAAGAGTTGCGCCTTCAAAAGACCGAGCTATACCGCCGATATGAACGGATGGTTCAACGTTTAGAAGTTGAATCACTGGATGCATTAGAACGCCAGCATATGACGTTTAAAGACATGCAACTGCAGATGGATTTTGCGCTGGAAAAAGAGCGCTTAGAAATCAATCGCCTCTATGGCCTGCATAAAATATTAGATAAACGCGTGCAATTTATCGGTAAAAGTAAAGTCAAACGGATGGATGAGCTCAAAGAACTCAAATTCCAATTGTTCCAAGATGAAGCCGATATTGCCCTCGCCGA
>CBFHLD010000013.1:0-16645 GCA_965656585.1 Candidatus Izemoplasmataceae bacterium
AGAAAGCATCTGATCGTTTATGGTTTTGGCTCTTTTTAATGCCTGCCCTCCTCCCCTTTTTATTGATGGTGATCACGCCATTTGGCATGGGGATTTATTACTCATTCACCAACTGGACGGGGGGACTCAATCCGACCGAGTGGATTGGCATTGAGAATTACCGAGGCTTACTGACTGATTACCGGTTTGTTTATTCGTTTTTAACAACCGGGATTTATGCGGCGTTAAACGTATTATTCATTAATGCGGTGGCCTTTGGACTGGCTTTACTGGTCACACGGAAACTAAAACTGACCAATTTATACCGCGCCTCATTTTTCATCCCTAACTTGATTGGGGGCCTAATTATTGGGTATTTATGGCGGTTTATCTACACGTTAGTCTTAACGCGCGGGCTTAATTTATTTGAATCCTCCCCGCTAATTGGCGATAATGCGCTGATTGCCCTGATTGTCGTTGTCACGTGGCAATACGCTGGCTATATCATGATGATTTACATTGCGGCGTTACAAAACGTCCCTGAAGATCTCATTGAAGCTTCGAGAATTGATGGAGCCAATGCCTGGCAGCGCTTAAGAAATATTACTTTACCGCTCATTGCTCAAGCCTTTACGGTTTCCTTATTCTTAACGCTCGTGACCGCCTTTAAACAGTTTGACACCGTGTATTCACTCACCCAAGGGGGGCCGCCTCAACTATCACCGCAGTGGCTAATGAATCTGGTGGGCATGGAAAATGCCAGAACCGTCGAATCCACGGAACTCGTGGCCAATGTCATTTATAACCGCGCGTTCTCATTCAACCAATTCGCCGAAGGACAAGCCATGGCTGTGACGTTCTTTGTCATCTTAGCGATTTTTTCCATCGGTCAAGTCTACTTTAATAAAAAACGGGAGGTGGAACTCTAATGACCCAGCTCAAAGCGTTTTTTAAAAGATTTAGTTGGCTTGAACTTTTAGCCCTCGCGCTCATGGTTGCGTTTTTGTATCCGTTCATGATTGTCGTCTTGAATGCGTCTAAAACCAATATCGCCATTACCGATAATCCAATCGCTTTACCGACCGATTGGCTGCTCTTTTTCCGGAATGTTTCCAATATTGTGAACGATCCTAACCTCAATTATTTCAGAGCCTTGTTTAATTCTGTCATTATTACGACGTTTTCACTCGGGCTCATTGGGATTTCATCCGCCATGGCCGCCTGGGTCTTAGTGCGGACGAAAACCCGCCTTTCCATGACACTCTTTTTATTCTTTGTCTCAGGACTGGTTATCCCCTTTCAAATTGTCATGTTGCCGATTGTTGAACTCTCCAGAGTCATCCAACAAACCATCGGCATCGCCTGGAAAGATACGCATTACGCAGTCATATTCGCCTACATGGGATTTGGGGCACCTCTCTCAGTGTTCTTATTCCACGGGTTTATTAAGTCGATTCCTTTAGATATTGAAGAAGCCGCCATTATTGATGGATGCTCGAAGCCGGAAGTCTTTTTCCGGGTCGTCTTCCCCATCTTAAAACCGATCTTTGTCACCTTGCTCGTGCTAAATGGCCTTTGGATTTGGAACGATTTCCTCTTGCCACTCATTATGATTGGCACGGGAGGCGATACCAAAACCATTCCTTTAGCCGTGGCGAACTTCGCCGGCGCTTACGTCATTCAGTGGAACTTACTGTTAACCGCCCTTGTTTTATCGGCTATCCCGGTCATAATCTTGTTCTTATTCGCCCAAAAATACATCATCAAAGGGATGACGAGTGGAGCGATTAAATAATGAACGTTCAAGCTTTCCTATTTGACCTTGATGGAGTGATCACTGAATCATCCACGGCGCATTTTCAGGCCTGGAAAGAAGTGGCAAAAGCCCATTACATCGATATCCCTAATAGCTTTGAAAGTGAACTCAAAGGCATCTCCCGTAAAGAAAGTACGAACCGAATTTTAGCGTATGCGAAAAAAACGTGGAGTGAAGAAGCAATCCAAGCGTTTATGGATGAAAAAAACAATCGCTATTTAGAGTTAATTAGTCACTACACGAAAGCCAACCGGTTACCGGGTGTGGCAGATATCTTTGCGCTTGCGAAAGCCCATCACCTAAAGACGGCCCTCGTGTCGGCCAGTCAAAACGCCCCCTTATTACTCAGAGCACTCAGCATGGACGATTGGTTTGACGTGCGCGTTGATCCCACGCTTTATCCTTCTAAACCCGCACCCGATTTATTCTTAGCGGCCGCCAAAGCCTTAAATGTCGCACCTGAAGCATGCATCGGTTTTGAAGATGCCAAGGCCGGCCTCACCGCGATTCAAGCGGCGGGCATGACAGCGGTGGGGATTGGAAATGCCGACTTAGATGCGGATTTTGTCTTCCCCAGTCTCAAAGAAGCCACCCACGCATTATCCACTCACTTATAGGAGAGAACGCTTAAATGGTCTTACACCGTGATCACCGCACAGACATCGCTTCCCTAGCCATTGATGAAACCATTTTAGCGACCCAAAACAATTACCTAGGGGTTCGGGCAAACTTTGAAGAAAATGTGCCCTACCAAACCACCATTCGGGGGACTTACATCAACGGCTTTTACGATACGCACACCATTCCTTACGGGGAAAGTGCCTATGGGTTCCCAGAAAAAGGGGAAACCATCGTCAATGTCCCCGACGCTCAGACCATCACGCTTTGGCTCGGCGAAACCCCCGTGAACTTGAACTATGCGAAACTCATCGAACTCAAACGGCGTTATCACTTAAAAGACGGATTTACCACGCGCTCTGCCCTCTATGAAATGATGGATGGGGTGCAGCTGTGGATCCACACCAAGCGCTTGACTCACCTCTCATTTAAACCGCTCTTCATGATTGATTACACGGTGGAAAGTGTGAATTATGACGGAGAAATCCGCATTGAATCAAGACTCGATGGAAACGTAGAAAACTATGTCTCAACCACCGATATGCGGGCTGGGACCCATGAAGCCAAACGCTTAAAAACGACTCATGTTGATGCACAAGAAGACCGCGCTCAATTGGATGTTGAAACCTTATCAACACATTTTCAGTGCACCGTGGGCCTCACTCACTCAGAAACTTTTCATTACGAAGCCCTAAATGATGCGATCAGCGCAACAAAAACCATTCAACTTACCAAAGGCGATTCATTTAACTTCCAAAAGTTCGCGCTTTATTACAACAATCTTGACCACGAAGAAGTTGAAAGTCTCTTAGAAAGTGGCTATCACTTTGTTGAAACGACGTCATTAAATGATATTTACGCCATGCAAAAATCAGCCTTAGAAGGCTTTAATCCGTATGGCGAGATTCATATTAAAACCAAGCAAGCAAGCACCTTAAACGAAAGCATCACCTATAACCTCTATCAACTATATACCGCGGGGGCGCACAGTCCACGCACGAACATCCCGGCCAAAGGGCTCACCGGCGAAGGCTATGAAGGTCATACCTTCTGGGACAGTGAAATTTATATGCTCCCATTCTTCATGCAAGCGGACCCCAAACTGGCCCTTAACCTATTAGAGTATCGCTATTACCACTTAGAAGCGGCGCGTCAAGAAGCCTATAAACTCGGCAATCCCGAAGGAGTTAAATACGCCTGGCGGACCATTTCTGGTCAAGAAACCAGTGCTTATTATCCCGCTTCCACCGCCCAATACCACATCAATTCTGACATTGCCTTTGCGGTTATTCAGTATTACCGGCTGTATCATGATGAAACCTTCATGGTCCACAAAGGCTTTCCGATTTTGCTTGAGACCGCCCGGTTCTTTAAAGATCTCGTCACCAAACACGATGGGGCGTATCATCTCCATCACGTGACCGGTCCCGATGAATACAACGCAGTGGTGGATGATAATTACTACACCAACGCGATGTTGAAATATCATCTTGAGTTTTTACTCAATTACACGAAACTCAGGACTGATTGGATCGATGATGATGAACGTGCGCTCTTTCAAGATATCGTCAATCATCTGTATTTACCGTTTCATGAACGGTTAAACATCGATTTGCAAGATGCGAGCTTCCTATCCAAAAAACCCGTCGACTTAACGACGATTCCGGAGGATAAAAAACCACTCCTCTTGCATTATCATCCATTGACCATCTATCGCTATCAAGTCCTCAAGCAAGCCGATACCGTGCTTGCACACATGCTGCTATTTAACCGGCCCGAAACCGTGATGAAAGATAGCTTTGCGTTTTATGAAAAAAGAACCACCCACGATTCTAGTTTCTCGTATTGTGTCCATGCCACCCAAGCAGCGAAGCTTGGTGACATCGAAAAAGCCTACGACTACTTCATCAAAACTGTGGATTTAGACTTAACCGATAGTCATAAAAACACCTTTCATGGTCTCCACCTAGCCAATTTAGGCGGGGTCTACCTGGCCATACTATATGGGTTTATCGGCTACACGGTCGACACGCCCGTATCGATCACCCCCCGGTTACCGGGCGCCTGGGAAGCCTTATCAATGAAGATACGTCTAAATGAAAGCGTCACGGCAAGCTTAGAATTGACACATCAATCACTCACCTTAACTGCCGATGCGCAGAGCAAAATCCGCGTCCACGGAACGCTTTTAGACCTTGAGGAAAACGTTCCTTGCACTATCCCTAATTCGTGGTTTTAATCGCTTCACCGTAAGGTGAATGCTTAAAACATAAAAAATCTTTAGGAGGATTTAAGAATGAAAAAGTTATTTGCATTAGGCATGATGCTCACCACAGCACTCGTGCTCGTTGCATGTGGTGGGGGCGAAGAAGCACCCCTCATCATTTATCAAAACAAAGTTGAAATCGACGATGTTTTGAAAGAATACGCAGCCGCTTGGGGCGAAGCCAACGGCATCGAAGTCGAAGTCAGAACGTGTGGGGGGGATACTTGCGGGTATGCCAACCAAATCATTTCTGAATTTAATGCGGCTCAACAACCTGACATTTTTGTCTTTGAAGGTCTCGGACAATACTTGACCTATCAAAACAAAATCATGTCTTTAGATGGTGAAGATTGGGTGGATGAAACGGGTGTTGAATTCATCTATGAAGGTAGTGTCTATGGATTCCCCATCAACTTAGAAGGTTGGGGACTGGCGTATAACGCGGACATCTTAGAAGAAGCCGGCGTTGATCCAAGCACGTTAACCAGCCTTGCGGGCTATGAAGCAGCGTTTGAAACGCTTAACTCACAAGCCGATGCATTAGGCCTTGACGGCGTGGTTTCCATGGCAGCGGGTTCAGGACTTACCTGGGTCACAGGGCTTCATAACTTCAATGGCTATTTATCTTCGGGGCTTGAATATACCGATCGCTCAGTGACGGTAGACTTACTCAACGGGATTTCCGATACCGCGCGCTTAGAAGCCTTAGCTGATTGGGTCGAGTTACTCTTTGATTATGCCGATCCAAGTGTCTTACTGGAAGGATCTTATGACGATCAAGTCAACGCCTTTAAACTGGGACGGACTGCCTTTATCCATCAAGGAAACTGGATTGATCCAAACCTTATTGCAGACGGTGGCTTAGACTTTGAAGTCGGGTATGCGCCGCATGCATCCGGACTCGGTGAAGTCGATTCCATCTTTGTCGGTGCACCGTCTTACTACGGAATTAACCCCGACGGTGGAAATACCGATGCGGCCAAACAATTCCTCAATGATATGGTCTTTGATGAAGCGGGCCATGAATACATGGTCAACGAAGCCAACTTCGTTCCTGCTTTTAATACCGTATCGTTAGTGCCAAGTTCACCACTCTCAGCCGTCGTGTATGAATATGCCCAATCAGGTAATATTTCAGCGTGGTGGCAAAATGATATGCCACCAGGGTTCGGAATGGAACAACTTGGTCCAATCTACACCTTATTTGCGGATGGTACTTACACCAAAGCGGAATTCGTTGAAGCACTTTCACAAGAAATTGCCACACTCGCAGAATAAGATTGACATAATTCTTAGATGGGGCAAACACGCAAGTGTTTGCCTTTTCTTTATTCAGGAGGTTTTATGCACACCCTTGGGAACGACTTAAAATTTGAACAAACCACCCTCGTTAAAACCCAATACGACCTTAAAAACGCCATCAATGACGGATCGCTTTTCCTCATGGGCAATGGCTATTTAGGGATGCGTGGCACATTCATGGAAGGCAAAAAGACCGACTATGCGGGCATCATCGTGACCGATACCTGGGATAATGCCGATGGTAAATGGGAAGAGCTTTCCACGGTTATGAATGGGCTGTTTGCCGATCTTAGACGGGACGGTCAATCCATCTATAAAAAACCTTGGATGGACTTTAAAAGAAGCTTGGATTTAGCCACAGGCATCACCACCCGTGAAGTGACGATTCGCTTAAACGACGTGAACGTGACGATCAAAGAAGAAAAATTTGCGTCGATGGATGATGTTCATGTCATTCCCATGCGGGTGAGCGTCACCGCCGATGGACCCATTGACTTAAATCTCAGTCAAGGCATCGATGCGGATGTGTGGAGCCTCAATGGCACCCATCTTAAAGACGTTTCATTTGACTCAAACGACTTGGGGCTTTACAGTCAAGCACGCTTATCAAGCGCACAAGACACCATTGCGGTGGCCACTCAGTGTGACGTCCATGAGATCGTCAAACAGCCTTTAGCCATCACCAGCGAAACGCGCATAACTTTAAGCCCAGATACCCCTTATACTTGGGAGCAAATCATGGTGGTCACGTCCAGTAATGAAACGGATGATCCCAACGCGTGGGTCCAAAAGAAACTCAAAGACCTAGATTCTTATGACACATTGAAAACAGCTTCGATTCATGCATGGGAAGAAAAATGGGCGCCTTTTAATGTGCGGATTAAAGGCGATGATACCGATGATTTCGCGCTTAAATTTAATACCTATCACGCGCTCATTGCGACCCCAACACACAAACCCTTACCCATCGGAGCGAGAGGGTTATCGGCCCAATCCTATCAAGGTGCAGCCTTTTGGGACCAAGAAATATACAATATGCCGATGTATCTATACGCTAATCCCGAAGTGGCAAAAAACCTTTTACTCTACCGGTATCACACGCTGGATGGGGCCCGGGAAAAAGCGAAAAAACATGGCTATGAGGGTGCTTTTTATGCGTGGATTAGCGGAAAAACAGGGAAAGAACTTTGCCCCGATTTCTTTTTTAAAGATGTGTTAAGTGGCCGGCCCATCCGTAACCACTTTAATCTCTGGCAAATTCATATCAGTTTTGACGTGGGCTTTGCCATCTTAAGATATGTGAAACAACACCAAGATGCGGCCTTTATGCGTGATTATGGGCTGGAGATGCTCATTGAAATCAGCCGTTTTTTAGCCTCCCGTGTGGCCTATATTCCGCACCGAGATCGGTATGAACTCATCCGCGTGCAAGGCCCCGATGAATACCATGAAAATGTGGATAATAACGCATTTACCAATTATCAAGCGCATTATGTCTTAAAAGAAACTCTCAAAGCTTTAGAAGATTATACGCTTCAAAATCAAGCTATCTTGCCCAATGAGGATGAACTGAAGCTTTGGCAATCGATTGAAGCCAAACTGTATTTGCCTAAGGAGAATGAAGATGGGTTAATTGAGCAGTTTGATGGCTATTTCGCTCTTGAAAGCATTGTGCCCGCGCACAAAGTGACTGAACGCTTGATTGATCCCGAAGAATATTACGGCTACCCAAATGGCATCACCGTGTTTACGCAATGCCTCAAGCAAGCCGATACCGTACAGTTATTTAGCGTGCATCCCGAACTTTTTGATGAAGAAGTTCAACGAACGAACTATCACTATTACGAACCACGAACCCTTCATTTTTCCAGTCTATCGCCGACCACCCATGCCTTAGTGGCCGCACGGCTAGGCTTAGTGGATGAAGCCTATAAGCATATGAAAAAGGCCTTATTCATTGATTTACTGAGTACCAATGAAGCCGTCAGCGGCGGTACGTTTATTGGTGGAATGCATACGGCGAATAACGGCGCAAGCTGGGCCGTGGTCGCTGAGGGGTTCGCCGGGGTGGCGTACGATAATGGGCTCGTCATGAATCCGCACTTACCTAAAGCGTGGGAAAGCATCACTTTGCCTTTATACATCGATGGCGCTTTAAGAACGTTTGAAATCACCCATAAGACCATTAAGCGAACCGATCAAGCTTCTGGGCCGATTACCATATGGGTCCAAGGCACCTCCCATACCTTAAAATCCGGCGAAAAGATCGCCTACACGCACTCTTCCTGAGTGCGTTTTTTTTAGGTTAAATGCTATAATAATCCCAAGGAGATGCCTATGACAATCAGTAATTACCACAGCCACCATGAGCTTTGCCGGCACGCCGAAGGTACCGCCATCGATTACGTTAAAAAAGCCATTGAGCTGGGATTCAAAGACTTAGGCATCAGTGACCATGTGCCGTCTGATTTACTCCCCGATTCCATGCGCATGCGCTTTAATGAATTAGAAGGTTATTATGCGGATGTCTTAAACGTCCAAAAAGCTTACAAAGACCAAATCAAAGTTTATTTAGGGATGGAATGCGAATATTTAGAAGACGACAATCAATACTATGAAGATTTCTTGAAGCACGTTGATTACTTGGTACTCGGACAACATTATGTAAAGGATGATGCCGGATTTCATAGTGCCTTTTATTTAAAGACACCTGAACATGTCATCGCCTACGGGAATAAAGTCGTCAAAGCGCTAGAAAGTGGATACTTTAGTTTATTTGCGCATCCTGATCTATATATGTGTGGAAGGGACACCTTTGATGAGGCAGCCATAAAGGTGGCGCACAAAATCGGAAAAGCTGCGGAAGCCACGAAGATTCCACTTGAATTTAATGCAAATGGAATCCGTAGAGGCATTAAGGATACATCACAAGGGTTAAGATATCCGTACCCTAGAATTGAATTTTGGGAAATCATCAAAAACTACAATGTGGATGTCATCTTAAGTTCAGATGCTCATCACCCTGATCTCTTATATGATGATGCCATGAAAAAAGCAGAAGCCATGATTGAACAGTTAGAGCTCAAACGAATTCATACGCTCTCAATGAAACACCTCAAAAATCGCCTCTAAGGCATTTTGTAAAATAACATTAACTCAAACACATTTAACGAAAAAAACGCTCAAATTTTCAAAATTATATTCCCAGTTATCCAAGAAGTAGTAGTAGTCACTTAAACATATTCAAACTCAACAAGATGACCCCATTTAAAATATCGTTACCTCTAAGAAACCTATCTTTAATAGGGTCATTGGATGCAATGCCTATGATTAAACCCCCGAGAAGCGGGATTTTTAATAACACGATTTACTTTCTATAATATATATTATGTTAACTTGCGTATACGTAATTCCAAAGGTGTGCGTGTTAATCAGTGTGTAAATGGTTAAATACATTTCTGTTTCTTCTATCTATGATTGTACTCTAAAAACCTCGTATCCTAAAAACGCGATTTAAACAATGTTACAGCTTCTATTTTTGAAAGGAATTTGCTGATGAGTAAAGTTGCTATCGTCATGACCGGTGGAACGATCACCATGAAAATCTTCGATCCAGAGCAAGGCGCATTTCCCATGCAAGATGCTTCTGACATCATTGAGGTTTTGAATGATCGACTCGGATTTCAAAATCTTGTCACTCATAAATACTCGATGATTCCATCTCCGTCGATGACGCTTGAACGCATGAAAGATTTAAAAGATTTCATTGAACCGATTTTGGCAGATCCAGAAATTTTGGGGATTGTCATTACTCATGGAACCGATGCTTTAGAAGAAACTGCATTTTATTTGGACCTCGTTCACACTTCTGAAAAACCGGTCATCGTGACCGGGGCGATGAAGAATGCCTCGGAAATTGGTTACGATGGATTTACCAATTTAGTGAGTGCTATCTATACCGCACAAAATCCGACCTCACAAAATAAAGGGGTTTTAGTCGTCATGAACTACGAAATTCATGCGGCCTGGGAAGTCACTAAAACCCATACCCTTAACTTAGATACATTTAAATCGCTCTCATTCGGCCCCTTAGGAATCATTGATGGAGAACATGTCATCTATTATCGACTCCGTAATCGATGGTCTTTTCAGTTTCATAATGCGTTTCAATCTCCGGTCCCTATCATTACGACTTATGCGGGGATTGAACCGGACATGATTGAACAGTTCGTAAACAAACCAATTAAAGGGATTATCATTGAAGCCATGGGCCGTGGGAATGTACCGCCTCAATTGGTTAAGCCAATTGAAAGACTCATCGAGAAAGAGATTCCGGTCATTGTGGTATCCCGCGTTCCGAACGGGCGGGTCTTTGACACCTATGGTTATCCGGGTGGGGGTAAAGATCTCATAAAAAAAGGTGCCATATTTGGCACCGATTTAACAGGTTTAAAAGCCCGTATCTTATTAATGGTGGCTTTGGGTAATCACTATCAAAAATCTGATTTAAAAGAATTATTCACGTATCAATAGACGGTTCTTTTTTATAGATAAGCAGGCCTTGTGTCTGAATTGATTTTTGGAGATTTGAAGAGGGTTGAATGATTCTTTGACTGAATAAATCAACCTTCTTTTTTAATGCATTTCTCAATTGTTCAGCACATTCAAAAAATTCTAAATCGTCTAATTTGGAATCAATATATATATCCACATCACTCATCGGTTGGGCAGTTCCCTTGGCATATGACCCAAACAAGATAACCTTTTCTATCGGCTTAATTTTGGCAATCTTCCGAACTTCTTGGGTGATAAACGTAAAAGGTAAAATTCCATTTTCTTCATCAATGGGACCATTTATATATTGATTCTGAGCATTAGAAAGGGCATAGTGGATGATTAAATCCAACATCCACTGACTTGGTTGACGCTGCGATTGTTCCCAGTTTCTAAGCGTATTTAGTGGCATATTCAATTGTTCAGCTAGGGCTTTTTGGGTGAGATTTAAGTTGGTTCTCAAAGTTTTAATGATGGATGACATAGGCAACCCCCAGTTTTAATTATACCCCAATGAGTGACTTGCCGTATAGAAAAACCCCCTTAGAATTTCTAAGGGGGTTTTGTCATTTGGCTTTTCGCTGTAAAGCTTGACGGACCAATGTGGCCGTATCCAAGGTTGGATCAAGTGAATCGGTTAAAGCCGCAATCTCTTTAGCTTTATAGCCCAGTGATTTGAGGGCGTCTTCCACCTCTTCAAGTTTAGGGGATGTTTTGAGTGATACCCCACTGCTGGTGACTTTGCCTTTGAGATCTAAGACAATCTGTTGTGAAGCTTTCGGACCGATGCCTGGGAAACGGTTTAAGTATTTCGCATCACCCGTTTCAATCGCCCGGATAATATCGTTGACTTCCGCGCTGGCAAGTACGGCGAGTGCACTTTTGGGTCCGATGCCTTTGACACTGATGAGCCGCTCAAAGAGGGCTTTTTGCTCGAGTGAATGAAACCCATATAATATGGCCTGATCTTCACGCACATAATGATACGTATGGACGAGCGCATCTTGATTTAGAGTAAATGCATACGGATTAGGCGGGACGATGTGATAGCCTATCCCTTGATTATCTAATGTAATGCCTTGTGGGTCGATGCCTTTGATGGTGCCTTGAATATAGTTATACATCGCATCCTCCAATAGTTCGTTTTATAAACTATTAATCTTTAAAATCAAACTCTGCGCCGCATATGCGGACGGTATCTCCGTTTTGCACACCGTGATCACGGAGTGCTTGGTCGACACCCAGCCTTTTGAGTTGTCTGGAAAAGCGCCTGACGGCTTGGTCTTGTTCAAAAACGGTCATTTTGAAGATCCGCTCAAGTTCGCCGCCATAGACTTCATAAACCCCATCATCAGCGCGCTCAAGTTCAAAGGGAATATCGAGGCTTTCTTCGTATTTATAATAATAGTAATCATCGTCTTTGGGAACTTGTTTGGCTTGTTCTAAGTATTTCGATGTTTCAAAGAGTAACGGCTCTAAGTTTTCTTTTTGATAGGCACTGATGGGAAATATCGCCATATCAGGGTAGGCTTCCTTGAGTGCTTTTAAGTTATCTTCGGCTTCTGGAAGGTCCATCTTATTGGCCGCAATGAGGCGCGGGAGGTTTAATAAGTCAGGATTATAGGCTTTCAGTTCATCCAGTATTACCTTCACAGAATCCACCGGAGAGGTCCCGTCCATAGGCGCCATATCCACGACGTGAACCAACACCCGTGTTCTTTCAATATGTCTTAAAAATTGATACCCAAGCCCCGAGCCTTCTGATGCGCCTTCAATGAGACCTGGCATATCGGCGACCACAAAGTTTTTACCGTCTGGGGCTTGAACCATCCCTAAATTAGGGACTAATGTTGTAAACGGATACGCCGCAATTTTCGGTTTGACTGCACTGATGACACTAATCAGTGTGCTTTTCCCAGCTGAAGGTAAACCAATTAAACCCACATCGGCGAGCAATTTAAGTTCCATAGTGACCGGCAAGATTCGGCCTGGTTCACCTTTTTCAGCGATTTTGGGCGCGGTATTATGGGCCGTCACAAATTTGACATTTCCCCGGCCTCCACGGCCCCCATATACGACAGGGACTTGTTGGCCTTGATGAATGATATCGGCAATCAAAGCGCCTTCTTCATTGCGTACTTGCGTACCGAGAGGGACTTTAATGATGAGGTCTTCACCATTTCGCCCGTGGCGTTTTTTATTTTGACCGTTGATGCCGTCTTCGGCTTTAAATTTCTTTTTATAACGGATATCTAAAAGGGTGGAAAGTCCTTCATGACCTTCGATAATGACATGGCCGCCGCGGCCCCCATCACCACCGGATGGCCCCCCTTTAGGGACGTATTTTTCACGACGAAACGCGACGATACCATCGCCGCCTTTTCCGCTTTCTAATTCAACGTTGACTAAATCAACAAACATAGGGGCTCCTAAAGGCTTTCTAAGAATGTATTAAGCGCGGGGCGATGACTAAACCGGAAGGTTTGATGGCTCCGCTGATGCGACTGTAGTAACTTTAAGATACTCGGCCGGCGCGTCTCATTAAAGTTTAAAACATAGGTTAAAAACTCTTGATCGATTTTTTCGATGCAGCCATCCGCCATATCGGACCGGGCTCGACCGTGATAGGTTTTTTCTCGTTGCTTGATTCCGTTTAACGCCATTTGCGTGGGATAATCGAGAAAGATTAATGTATCTGCGACCTTGAGGCGGGATTCTAACGTCCCCGAAGTCAAATAATTACCGTCCATCACAAACGTTGGATGTGCATCGATGAACGCATCGACTTTTTCAATAAATTGTTGCCGCGGGGTCGATTGCCAGTTTTCAAGCCAATATAGACTATCTAGATGGACATAAGGAATGTTAAGTGTTTCTGATAACTTTTTAGATAACGTGGTTTTCCCCACCCCTGAATTACCGAAAATGAGTATTTTTTGGGGGGGCGTTAAAAGCGTCGGTCGTTCATAAGCGATGCGGTAAATCGCATCAATGAAGCCACGTTCTTGGAATTGGAAATAATGAAGAAACGCTCGCATCGCATCATTGGCCGGATGTGTATCAATCCAAATGGATTCTAATCCACGGGTCTTGGCTTCTTGTATGATGGCCATCATCATCGCTTTAGCTGTTCCTGTGCGTTGATTTAATGGATCGGTAAAAATGCGGTGAACCGCAACCCCAGACTTACCTTGCCATGCAATATCATCGTAATAAGGGTCGTGGGCAATTAAAGCAAAGTAGCCTTTAATCTTACCGTCATCATAGACATAACCAACCCCCGCCTGAACGTCCGCTTCAAAGTGCGCACTTCTGGGATAAGTCGCAGACCATTGGTCGAGGCCCTTCGCATGCATCGCTGAGACGGTGCGTTCAGCCATCGCATCGAGGGTTAATATGTCATTGAGTGTGGCTTTTCTTACCATAGGTTGTCCTTTAAATGGGGTCTTTAAATTATAGCCATTGTCAAAAAAAATGGCAAACCGTAAGGGCTTGCCATGTGCGTATTAAAGGGGATATACGGATGCTTGTTTTTTCTCTTTACCGATGCGTTCGTATTTGACGACGCCGTCGACTTTGGAAAACAAGGTATCATCACTGCCGCGTCCAACGTTTTGGCCTGGGCGAACTTTAGTTCCGCGTTGACGGAAGATGATGGCGCCTGCTTTGGCGAATTGACCATCGGAAAGTTTCATCCCAAGACGTTTCGATTCGGAGTCACGACCGTTTTTGGTAGATCCAACCCCTTTTTTCGATGCTTCAAAGGGTGCTAAATGTAGTTCAAACAACATATCGATTTCTCCTTTCGATTAAACTTGAACATCAATGATTTCTAATTGTGAATACGGTTGACGGTGGCCTTGTTTACGCTTGTAGTTCTTTTTCGGCTTGTACTTGTAAACAATAATTTTTTTCTGTTTACCGTGTTTAAGCACTTTAGCGGTAACTTTGGCGCCCTTAACAAAGGGATCTCCCACGCGCATTTTATCGCCCGTGACCATCAATACATCATCAAAACTTACTTCTTGGCCGACTTCAACATCGACTAACTCGGTGTAAATTTTATCGCCTTTGGCGACGGTGAATTGCTTGCCACCGGTTTCAATGACTGCTTTCATCTTGCACCTCCTCATTTTTTAAGACTCGCCATGAAGGTCAGCAAATGCTGTTTAAAACCTTTTCTGTGCGGTGTGCACTGCTTAACAAGAATACCAAAGCGGCCCCTTTTTGTCAATGCTTTTAGTTGGGTTTTGTCTACACTGAAGGGCTCACTCAAAACTTTCTGTGATGTGCGACTTCTTACCGGCTTTAAATGAGTAGAATTCATCTTTGCCCATGATGATGTGATCGGTCATAGGGATGTCCATCATTTTAGCCGCTTCTTCGATGATACCTGTGGTCTTTCGGTCTGCTCTGGAGGGCATCGCGTCTCCGCTGGGATGATTATGGACCATGATGAAACTCGCCGCACTCATCGACACGGCATATTTAAATATTTCTCTTTGATGAACGAGTGAACTGTTTAAACTTCCTTTGAACAGTTCGACCCTCTCAATCAAGTATCCCTTGGTATCCAGATAAAGCACAATGAAGTGTTCTTGCGTTAAGGGTTCGACGTCATCTTTCAAATATTCGTAGACTTTTTGCGGAGACCCTAGAAATGAACTTTTGACGAAAGCCTCTTGGTTGAGTCTTTTACCCAGTTCTAACGCCGCCAGTAATTGCATCGCTTTGACTGGGCCAACGCCTTTCATCTGCATCAAGTCATATACGGATGCTTTACGAATGTTGTGAATCTTTTTAAACCTTGTTTGGAGATACTTAGCGAGTTCTAAGGCCTCGTGATCGTCGTCATGGCGCTGTATTAATAGCGCAATCAATTCGTGCGTCATCATCGCCGACTTCCCCACCTTAATAAATCGAGTTCGGGGATTTTCATCCTTTAAGGGTTTCATATAAAAACCTCCTCATGTAAACCATTCACACAAGGAGGCTAAATTACTTTTAATTGATCGATTATTTTAAGATGCGCTTTCGCAATCGCATACGGGAAATCAGTTAGTGACACGAACGATAATGCGGAATTATCTTTAAGTTCCACACGATGGACCACTAAATGCCAAACCTGATGAGAAAAGATGTGATCAAGTTTAAACGCCTCATCGTGGGCCATTACATTGAGTTTGAATTCCGACTCAAATGCGTTTAATGCCGACTTTAAATCTCCTTCATATTGCGGGAAGGTATAAAGGTTCGCAAGCAAACCTTTATCTGGACGTTTCACCAAAAACACTTTGTTCTCATGCGTTGTCACAAACACGTGATACGTTTTTTCCGTCTTTTTCGTATTTTTGATCATGACCGGAAGCTCGCCCTGTGTATTCGTTTGATACGCCACACACATGGATTGCATGGGACAAGCCTCACACTTTGGACTTTTTTGACACACCGTGGCACCCAGTTCCATGAGCGCTTGTGTGAAATCACGTGGGGTGGCGTGTTCAATCATTGACTGGGCCACCCCTTCAACCACTCTAGCATTGGCGGGCTTCATCAAATCTTGGTCATAGCCTGTTAACCGGGATATGACTCTCAGGACATTGCCATCGACGGCCGCGCTCGGCTGATTAAAGGCAATCGAATGAATGGCCCGGGCTATATAGCGGCCTACGCCTTTTAAGGATTCAATCGTTTTAAGGTCACGGGGAAACACCCCGTCCATTTCAAAACAAATCCGCTTGGCGCTTTCATGGAGATGTTTGGCTCTTCGGTAATACCCTAAGCCTTCCCAATATTTTAAGACTTCATCTTCCGATGCATTCGCAAGTGCACATACCGTATCAAACCGCTTGATAAAGCGGTTGAAATAAGGGACTGCCGTATCGACTTGCGTCTGTTGAAGCATGATTTCACTGACCCATGTGAAATAAGGATTATCAATCCCCCTAAAAGGTAAATCCCGTTTATGGACGTGATACCAATCCATCAGTGAATTGGCCGCGAGTTTCGGATTTTTAAGCATGCAGTGCCTCCATAATCAACCGCCGCATGGCAGAAATGACATATAAAGAACCCGCGATCACGGTCGGTTCTTGAAGTTTGGCGATTTC
>CBFHLD010000014.1:0-15964 GCA_965656585.1 Candidatus Izemoplasmataceae bacterium
GTCGATACCGATGGCGCCGGGGATGCCTTTATGGCGGCGCTTTATCATTATTTGAAAGAAGATTTTAAAACCGCCATTCCAAAGGCCATTGAGCATGCTGAAAAAGCCATCATGACAAAAGCCTTAGCCCCGCAAAAATAAACCCCACTTACCAACCGGTAAGTGGGGTTTTCAATTAATCTTTAACGAATGGAAGTAAAGCCATATGACGCGCTCTTTTGATGGCGATTGCGAGGTCTTTTTGGTACCCTGCTTTCGTGCCAGTCACACGTCTAGGTAAGATTTTTCCACGGTCTGAAATGAAACGCTTTAACAATTCAACATCTTTGTAGTCGATGTAAGTAATTTTATTTTCTGTGAAAAAACATGTCTTTTTACGACGTTTACGAAAACCTTGATTTCTAGGCATACGTTTCCTCCTTAAAAGGGTAGGTCATCATCGGGAATATCGATGATAGGTTCTTCTTCTTGATAGGGTTTGGGTTCATAGTTATTTTGGGGTTTCGATTGATAATCATATGGTGAATTTTGAGAACTTGATGCGCCACTTGAGCCTTTCGGTTCTAAAAATTGCACCGAATCGGCGACCACTTCAGTAGCCGTTCTTTTATTGCCGTTGGCATCTTCATAATTGCGGGTTTGAATGCGACCTTCCACCCCAACCAAACTGCCTTTAGACAGGTATTGATTGACGGTTTCTGCTTGTCTTCTCCACGCACTGCAGTTGATAAAATCCGCTTGCTGATCCGCATCGGATTTCGCAAAGGTGCGATTGACAGCCACGGTAAAAGATACCACGGGGATGTCATTACTGGTTCTTCTCAGTTCTGGATCTCGGGTCAAGCGCCCGACTAAAACCACACGATTAATCATACAGTGCCTCCTAGCGAACGTCGCGAATAATCAAATAACGAATCACATCTTCTTTAATGCGAATGATGCGATCGAATTCTGCACGCGCCGCTTCAGTTGCTTCAACATCTAACACGACATAATAGCCTTTGGTGAAATCTTGAATTTCATACTCGAGATTTCTTAGGCCCCATTCGCTGACTTTAACCACTTTAGAATCGTGACTCGTAATAATTCCACTCAATTCTTCAATGAGGGCTTTACGAGGCTCTTCTTCTAAGTTGGGGCGAATGATGTACATAATTTCGTACTTTTGCATTCTTTACCTCCTTTTGGACATGGGCTGCATGCAAGATGCAGCAAGGATTTACGCTTTTTTAGCGCGAATATGATTATATCATACCCTTTTCAATGACGCCACTTATTTTTGGGCCGCTTCGGCGTGGGTTAAGATCGACTGAAACATCGGTTTGATGATGTGATGATCGGTGTCGTAAATTTCTAAAGATACCTTTTCATTATGATGGGCGTCATAAAAGGCTTGAACGCCCGATATCGGCACGACATCATCGGATGATCCATGAAACATTTTGATTGACCCAAAGCGCATTTCTTCAAAACGTAAAGCCGGGTTTAACGCACGCATCTTACGCTGGGCTTTTTCGGCCATTTCTGGATATTCTTCTTTACGGCTTTCTGGAGCCATATCAATCAGCGATTGATAATCAGGAGTGGTGATCACGCCGTAAAACTGATCGACTTGGTCGGTTAACGTCAATAAGTGATACCCGATGATGCCGCCCATGGAAATGCCCAAATAATCAAACGAATCATATTGGGTAAACTTCGCTTCAAATAACGTGAGGATATCTTGAGCCGTGGGGTGAATGATATGTGGCATCGTCATCCCGCCAATGGGCGGTGTTTTTTCTAAAAAGGGATATTCCCCACGCTCACCGTGCATCTGCGCATCGGTCGCGACGACCATATAGCCAGCATCAGCTAAGGGGACGCCCATGAGATGCATGGATTTTTCTTTATTGCCATATATACCGTGTTGAACAAATATCAACCGGTTGGGATTTTCACCTTCATATACAAGATACGGAATCCCTCTGTATTTTTCTTTTTTAATCGTTACGGCCATGATCCATCACCCTTTTTAACAACATATGCAGTAAATACGCAGTCGTCCGCTCTCGAATGAACGATCGATTGCCTTGTAACGTCACTTTTCGTGTGGTGGTTATGCCTTGATATTTAACGGCCATAAAAACCGTGCCAACGGGCGAATCTTCATCCGCCCCCGGGCCCGCATAGCCGGTAATGGCTCCACATAAATCCGCCCCTGTTTGCGTATGCAAGCCTTCAACCATGGCGGTGGCCACTTCTAAGCTCACGGCGGTTTTTTCTTCGAGTAGTTTTGGATCAATGCCCAAATATTTGATTTTCGATGCATCGGAATAAACAATGATACTTTCTTTGAGGACTTTCGAAGCCCCAGGAATATCGGTCAGCCTCGCTGATACCATACCCGCCGTCATCGATTCAGCCACCGCAATGGTTTCATTTAAGTCGCTGAGCCGCTTGATAAGAAGCGCTTCAAACGTCGTTTGATACGGTCCAACGATATAATCCTCAGCGCGCGTTTTAAAGGCTTGCATAGCCTTCTTGAGTTGCGTTTGATCGGATGCTGTAAAGAAATACTGAATCTCACCGTTGCCTGCATAAGGCGCAATATAAACGTCTGGAAACTGCGCGTACAATCCTTTGAGGCGCTCTTCCATTTCCGATTCGCCAATGCCCGCCACTAAAAACCCATCTTCATACATGGTTTCGTTAAACGTGGTTTGAAAGAAATCTTTCACTTTAGGAAGCATTGGATTAAGTTCCACCGGTGGTCCTGGCAACAACACCACCCATTGATCGGTGGGGGTTTTAAAAATAGCCCCCGGCGCCGTGCCTTGAGGATTACCCAGGACGGTCGCTTCGGACGGGAAATACGCTTGTTTTAAGTTGGAGTCTGACATCGGCTTTTCATACCGTTTAAATTGGGCTTTGATGGCTTCTAACGAAGGCTCATGTAAAACTAAAGGCATTTGAAAAAAATCACACACCGTTTCTTTCGTGAGATCATCCGGGGTGGGACCCAGTCCTCCCGTAAAAATCAACACGTCATCGTGGATGTGTGAAAGTTCGGCTTTGATGGCACTCGGATCATCTTTAATGATGTACGCATGATCAATCGAGATACCGATGCCTTTGAGACTTCTTGCAATCGTCACCAAGTGACGATTTAAGGTTTTACCCATCAACAGCTCATGGCCAATGGATATGACGCTTGCGCGCATAGACCCTCCTGTTATACGTTGAACCGAAACAGTAAAATGTCACCGTCTTGGACTAAGTATTCTTTGCCTTCTAAGCGGTATAAGCCTTTTTCTTTGGCGCCTTGGGCGCCCCCATGCGCGACGAAATCATCATAGCTCACCGTTTCGGCGCGAATGAAGCCTTTTTCAAAATCAGAGTGAATCACTCCCGCGCAAGAGCGGGCCGTCATGCCTTCTTTAAAGGTCCAGGCCCGGACTTCGGGTTCACCCGCAGTGAAAAACGTCCGGAGTTTTAACACATGGTAGCTTTTTTGGATGAGCGCATCCAGGCCGCTTTGAACGAGCCCTAACGCTTCTAACATCTCAATTTTTTCATCGTCATCAAAGCCAATGAGTTCACTTTCCAGTTGGGCTGAAAGCGCCGTGAGATCGGCGTTTTCACTCTCTGCGAAGGCTTTTAATGATTGATACGATTCTAACGTGTCTAATGCTTTGAGTTGTTCTTCAGACACATTGAGCACATAAAGCATGGGTTTACTGGTTAAAAGCCCAAAGCCTTTGAGACGTTTCCGATCATCTGCGGAAAAATCATGCGTCCGGATGGGCGTTTCAGCTTCCAATAAGGTTTTGACTTGGGAGAGTAATTTAAATTCCGCCACCGCGTCTTCATCCACTTTTAACGACGCTTTTTTCTCGAGCTTGGGAAGGCGCGTACTAACCAGTTCTAAATCGGCCAAGATGAGTTCAAGTTGAATGGTTTTGAGATCACGAATGGGATCGACCGATCCATCCACATGGGTCACATTGTCATCATCAAACGCGCGAATCACGTGAATGATTGCATCGACCGCCCGGATGTGGGATAAAAATTGGTTCCCAAGTCCTTCCCCTTTGGAGGCCCCTTTCACAAGACCCGCGATATCGGTAAATTCAAAGGTCGTGGGGACCTTTTTTTTCGGATTAACCATCGCCGTGAGTGTATCCAGACGTGGATCAGGCACTAAGACTGTCCCAACGTTGGGTTCAATCGTCGCAAACGGATAATTGGCGGCTAAGATACTCGCTTTAGTGATGGCGTTAAAAAGCGTCGATTTACCCACGTTGGGTAAACCGACGATTCCTGCAGTTAAACTCATAGATGCCTCGCTTAATTGACGTGAATGGATGCGACGTATTCAAGACCTTCAGGTCTCATGGCAGCGTCGTCCATTTGGATGGTTCCGGTGTGATTCATCGCTTCTAAACCAATCATGATGTGACGCATGGCAATGCCCATGTTAATCATTTCAGAATCGGCGACTTGAGCGGGGAATTTTTCGGTTCGTTTTAAGTATAAATGGAAATGGTCACCATCCACTAAAATACGCCATGGTTGTTTATTCAGTGCGGATGGGGCTAAACGCACTAACTCTAAAACATCATAGTATGGATGATTTTTTTCTAAGGGCGTGTCTAAATCTTTAAGGCCGAATAATTCTTCGTGTTTTTTCCGGTCCGAGGCTTCTTGTTTCATGCGCAAGAACCGTTCTTTCAGGCTTTGTTTATACCCCGGATAGCCCACGGGTGCCATGACGGGGACGACGTGGCCCTCTCGGGCAAAGTTTTCTAAGTCTTCGTTATCAAAATCACCGGATAACCAAACGGTCCCAAAGCCACGCTTGACGAGTTCTAAAATGGCTTTTTCAAAGACAAAACCAAAATCAAGAAGCCCTTCTTTGGTATTTAACGTTGATCCTGTGACATACGCGGGGACGTGTTTGACATATCCATACATCCCCACTTTTTTACTTTCGGGGGAGTGAGCGTCTTTGTTTCTTAAAAAATACAGTTTGACTGGTGTGCCAAAAGGGGTTGGTTCGTCCATACCTTCTTGGACGATTTTTTGAATCACTTTTTCATCGTCTAAGGTGATTTCTTTTTTCTCAAATGTCCGGACGGAATGACGTTGTTTAATGACTTGAATCATGGGAGCCTCCTTGAATGTTATAAATCAAATAATGCTCTCGCATTATGGGTGGTTGCATTTAAGACTTCCGCAAGTGGAAGCTCTTTAAGCCGTGCAATTTCCTCCGCAATGAGCGGTAAATAGGCGGGTGTATTGGTTTGACCGCGGTGAGGATGAGGCGCTAAATAAGGGGCATCGGTTTCTAAGAGTAAGCGATCGATTGGAACTTCCTTCGCAACCGCTTTCGGGGTTTTCGCATTTTTAAAGGTGACCGGGCCATCCAGGCCAATATGCATGCCTAAATCTAAAAAAGCTGGCAGCATTTCAAGCGGTCCAGAATAACAATGCATCACGCCTTTTAAGGGCGCATACTCTTTTAATAGCTCATACGTTTTTTCGGTCGCATCCCGCATATGAATCACCACGGGAAGATTCTTATCTTTCGCTAATTTAAGTTGCCGGTGTAGATGTTTAATTTGCACGTCTAATGTGTCTTTTTGCCAGTGTAAATCAAGGCCAATTTCACCAAGCGCACGCACTGATGGATGGGTTAAAGCCTCTTCAAGCATCCCGTAATCATCACCTTTTAACGTGTGGGCGATGGTCGGATGAAATCCGAGTGCCATTTTCACTGAATCATACCGGTCAGCTAAGTGAATCGCGCGCGGTATGGTTTCGTGGTCAAAACCGACCACTAAAAAGTCTGTAACACCTACCGATTGAGCCGATTGAATCACGGCATCTGCTTCTTCAAAAAGGGGTGAAACATTGATGTGAACATGCGTATCAATCATCGTTTACCTCATGATTTATTATACACGTTTAAGGCCCTTTAAAAAAGGCGCGCATAAAAAAAAGGAGTGCTAAAGAGCACTCCTTGTAAACCGTTAATTATTCAATAATTTCTGCGACGACGCCCGCACCAACAGTACGACCACCTTCACGGATGGAGAATTTAGTTCCTTGTTCTAACGCGATAGGGTGGATGAGTTCAACGGTCATCTCTACGTTATCGCCAGGCATAACCATTTCGACGCCTGAAGGAAGTTCAATGACGCCCGTTACATCCGTGGTACGGAAGTAAAACTGAGGACGGTAGTTGGAGAAGAAAGCCGTATGACGGCCGCCTTCGTCTTTAGAAAGGATGTAGACTTCACCGCGGAATTTCGTATGAGGTGTCACACTTCCGGGTTTGGAAACCACTTGACCACGTTGAATGTCTTCACGGTCTACCCCACGGAGTAAGATTCCCACGTTGTCGCCTGCTTCGGCTTGATCTAAGAGTTTACGGAACATTTCAACCCCAGTCACAACGGACTTACGAGTTGCTTTGATTCCGACAATTTCAACTTCGTCTTGGACTTTAACAGTTCCGCGGTCCACACGACCGGTTGCAACGGTACCACGGCCTGTGATGGAGAATACATCTTCCACAGGCATTAAGAATGGTTTGTCGGTTTCGCGGACAGGATCGTCAAAGTAGTCATCCACATTTTGCATGAGTTCTAAAACAGAATCTTCGTATTTTGCATCACCTTCTAAGGCTTTTAACGCGGATCCTTTGATGACAGGAATGTCATCCCCTGGGAAGTCGTATTCACTTAAGAGGTCACGGACTTCCATTTCGACGAGTTCTAAGAGTTCTTCGTCATCGACCATGTCTACTTTGTTTAAGAAGACAACCAGTTTAGGCACCCCGACTTGGCGGGAAAGTAAGATGTGTTCACGCGTTTGTGGCATCGGTCCATCGGCGGCCGATACAACGAGGATGGCACCGTCCATTTGGGCGGCCCCTGTGATCATGTTTTTAACGTAGTCGGCATGACCTGGGCAGTCGACATGCGCATAGTGACGCTTGTCTGTGGAATATTCAATGTGTGAGGTATTGATGGTAATACCCCGTTCTTTTTCTTCAGGTGCGTTGTCAATCGATGCAAACGTTGCGGCTGAAGTTTCCCCAACCCCACGTTTGTGGAGCGTAGTAGCAATGGCCGCAGTAAGTGTAGTTTTACCGTGGTCAACGTGACCAATTGTTCCGACATTTAAATGGATTTTAGTCCGTTCAAATTTAGCTTTTCCCATTTGATTTTTCCTCCTTGATTACAATCAAAAATATTTTACCGCATTCACTATTGGAATGCAAGCTTAATCCCTAACCGAGCGCTTTTCAATAATTTCTTCAGCGATGGATTTCGGTGCGGGTTCGTAGTGCGAAAATTGCATGTTGTAGTTACCACGTCCTTGGGTGTTCGACCGTAACGATGTGGCATACCCAAACATTTCAGAAAGTGGGACTTTGGCGACGACTTCTTGGGCATTGGTGCGCTTACTTTGCGACTCAATTTTTCCGCGGCGGGCGGTTAAATCGCCAATGACGTTCCCAATATAGTCTTCGGGGGTAATGGCGGTCACACTCATGATAGGCTCTAAGAGAATCGCTTTACATTGGTCTTTGGCTTTTCTTAACGCTAAACCAGCGGCCACTTTAAAGGCGATTTCTGACGAGTCGACGTCATGGTAAGACCCATCATAAAGCGTGGCTTTGACATCGATCATGGGATAGCCGGCTAAGATACCGGATTCCATCGATTCTTGAAGTCCTTTATCGACGACAGGGATGTATTCTCTAGGAACGACCCCACCGACAATTTTATCCACAAAGGCATAGCCTTCGTTGGGGTTCGGTTCGAATTTGATCCAGACGTGTCCATATTGACCACGACCCCCACTTTGACGGACAAATTTCCCTTCCACTTCCGCTTCTTGAGTGAAGGTTTCACGGTAGGATACTTGAGGGGCACCGACATTGGCTTCGACTTTGAATTCACGTTTCATCCGGTCGACAATAATGTCTAAGTGAAGCTCACCCATCCCAGCGATGATGGTTTGACCCGTTTCTTCATCGGTATAAGTTCTAAAGGTCGGATCTTCTTCGGCAAGTTTTTGTAAAGCCACCCCCATCTTATCTTGATCGCCACGTGATTTAGGTTCAATGGCGACGCTGATGACGGGTTCTGGGAAGACCATTTTTTCTAAGATGATGTTGTATTTCTCATCGGCTAATGTATCGCCAGTGGTCGTGTCTTTTAACCCGACCGCCGCGGCAATATCACCCGCGTATACTTCGTCAATCTCTTCACGGTGATTGGCGTGCATCTGTAAGAGACGACCAATCCGCTCTTTTTTACCTTTGGTGGTGTTGATGATGTAAGACCCTTTTTGTAAGACGCCTGAATATACCCTGAAGAAGGTGAGGCGTCCGACGAATGGATCAGTGGCGACTTTGAACGCTAAAGCGGCAAATTTCGCTTCGTCTTTCACTTCAAGCGCGACTTCTTCGCCGTCTTTCATCAAGCCTTTGATTTCTGCAACGTCAGTCGGTGCAGGTAAGTAATCAATGACCGCATCCAGCATCATCTTCACCCCGGTATTTTTGTAGGCACTTCCGCAAAGCACGGGGAAGAATTCAACCGATAAGGTCGCATTCCGAATGGCTTTTTTCAGTTGTTCGTTACTGATGGTTTCGCCTTCAAGATAGATCATCATGAGTTCATCATCAAACTCACTGACCACTTCAATGAGGGTTTCCCGGCGGGATTCTACGGTTTCTTTGAGATCCGCAGGAATCTCAATTTCAGTGGGGACTTCATCGGGTCCACCGTCATAATGATACGCTTTCATTTCGACGAGGTCGATGATGCCATTGAAATCATTTTCCGCCCCAATGGGCCATTGAATCGCCGCAGCTTTGACGCCTAAGCGTTCTTCAATACTGGAAAGGGAATAGGCATAATCCGCACCTGTTTTGTCCATTTTATTCACAAAGACAATTCGGGGGACTTTATATTCAGTGGCTTGACGCCAAACGGTTTCGGTTTGTGGCTCAACACCCGCTTGGGCATCAAGGACGGCGACTGAACCATCTAAGACTCTTAAGGAGCGTGACACTTCAACGGTGAAGTCCACGTGACCGGGAGTATCGATGATATTGACGCGGTGTTCCCTCCAAAAGGCAGTGGTTGCCGCCGATGTGATGGTGATTCCGCGTTCTTGTTCTTGGGCCATCCAGTCCATTTGGGACGCCCCATCATGGGTTTCACCAATTTTGTGAATCCGTCCAGTATGAAAGAGAATACGTTCAGTGGTGGTGGTTTTACCCGCATCAATGTGGGCCATAATCCCAATATTACGGGTTTTATCTAAGCTGTACTTACGAGGCATACGTATCTCCTTTCTTACCAGCGATAATGTGCGAAGGCTTTATTAGCATCCGCCATCCGGTGCATGTCTTCACGTTTTTTCACGGCAGCGCCTACGCCATTCGCGGCGTCCATAATTTCTTTGGCTAGGCGTTCTTCCATCGTTTTTTCATTTCTCAAACGTGCGTATTGAGTGAGCCAACGGAGTCCTAGGGTGTAACGACGTTCTTCTCTGACTTCCACAGGAACTTGATAGTTTTGGCCCCCGATACGGCGGGCTCTAACTTCAAAGGTTGGCATGATATTATCAAGCGCTTCTTCAAACACTGATAAAGGGGGTTTATTCACGGTTTCTTCAACTTTTTTAAATGCATTGTATAAAATGTTTTGAGCCGTACCTTTTTTCCCACCTTGCATGATGTTGTTGATGAGTTTAGTCACCAATTTTGAATCATACATCGGATCGGGGAGGACGTCTCTTTTAGCAATATGACCTTTACGAGGCATTTTTTGCTCCTCCTTTTCTAGCGTTTAATTACGCGTTTTTCTTCGTTCCGTATTTACTTCTTCCTTGTTTACGATCGTTCACACCTGTGGTATCTAATGTTCCACGGACGATGTGATAACGAACCCCTGGTAAGTCTTTGACCCGACCGCCACGAATCAGCACAACGCTGTGTTCTTGCAGTTGATGGCCAATGCCAGGAATGTAAGCGGTGACTTCTACGCCGTTGGTTAAGCGCACCCGGGCATACTTTCTTAACGCCGAGTTTGGTTTCTTAGGCGTCATGGTCGCTACACGCGTACAAACGCCGCGTTTTTGAGGACTCATGGTCGTCGTATATTCACGCTTTAAAGAGTTGAATCCAATGTTTAAACTTGGCGATTTACTCTTTTTGCCTTTGGACACTCTTCCTTTTCTTACAAGTTGGTTAATAGTTGGCATCGTTGGTTCCTCCTTTCTTACAACAGTTCCGTGTGTATCAAAACGGGGATGAAAACAGGGGTCAAGAAGACCCAACTGTTTTACACGCGAATATGATTATAGAAAACATATGCGCCGTTGTCAAGCAATTATCTGGTTATTTTACTTCCATCACTGGAGCTTCACTGGAATCTTCGAATAAAGGATCGCCTTCGAAATCATCTTCGTCGACTTCAGGCTTTTCGTAATCGAAGAACGAATGGGATAAAATTCCGGTTCCCGCAGGAATTAATCCCCCAATGATGACGTTTTCTTTAAGACCGACTAAATCATCGACTTTTCCGCGAATGGCCGCGTCGGTGAGGACGCGTGTGGTTTCTTGGAAGGAAGCCGCCGATAAGAAGGATTCACTGCGTAAACTCGAGCGTGTAATCCCCAGTAAGACAGGTCTTGCAATGGCTGGATTTTTCCGTTCGGCCATGACCGCTTCGTTCGCTTTCTTAAACTGACGAAGGGATACTTGCGCACCGGGCAGTAACTCGGTATCGCCGGAGACAATGATATTGACCTTTTGCATCATCTGATGGACGATGACTTCAATGTGCTTATCGGAAATTTCTACCCCTTGGGCACGGTACACTTTTTGGACCTCGCCCAAAATGTATTGTTGGACGGTTTCTGCATCCGTGACTTTAAGGAGTTGTTTCGGATCAATCGACCCCTCAGTGAGTTGTTGGCCCGCGACGACGTGATCGCCTTCGGACACTTTTAACGTGACCCCACTGTTGGTTTCGTATTGATAGAAGGTCGGTTCTTTTTCAGATGGTTTTAAATCGCCTTTGAGGGTGATTTTATACCGCTCATCGATGCGTTCAATTTCAGTAATGACACCGAAACTTTCGGCGATGATGGCTTTCCCTTTCGGGGTTCTTGCTTCAAAGAGTTCTTGAATCCTTGGAAGCCCTTGGGTAATATCTGCCCCAGCAACCCCGCCGGTATGGAACGTCCGCATGGTGAGCTGAGTCCCAGGTTCACCGATCGATTGCGCGGCGATATAGCCGACACTCTCACCGACTTCCACTTTATTCCCAGTGGCTAAGTTACGGCCGTAACATTTTTCACACACGCCGTGATCCGCATGGCAGGTCAGGACGGAGCGAATTTTAACCGTTTCAACGGCTGCTTTTTCAATGGAGCGGGCGATTTCTTCGGTGATGTAACCATCTTTTTCAACGAGCACTTCACCCGTTTTAGGATCGGCGACGGTTTCTTGCGAATACCGGCCAATCAGACGGTCCGATAGGGTCACGATGACTTTGCCATCATTATCAAAGATATCTTTCACGACCACACCACGGTTGGTTTGGCAATCATCTTCCGTGATGACGATATCTTGTGAAACGTCGACAAGACGTCTAGTTAAATAGCCTGAATCCGCGGTTTTTAAGGCGGTATCGGTTGATCCTTTTCGCGCCCCGTGGGTCGAGATAAAGAATTCAGACATCGTGAGGCCTTCGCGGAAGGATGCTTTAATCGGAAGTTCGATGGTTTCACCGGATGGTTTACTCATCAACCCACGCATCCCGGCCAGCTGGGTAAAGTTAGAAATATTCCCCCGGGCTCCAGAATCAGACATCATGTTGATGTGGTTTTCGTTGGTAAGTTCGTCTTTTAAGCCTTGCTGAATGCTGTTTTTCGCTTTTTCCCATTCTTTGATGACCAACCCACGGCGTTCTTTATCGGTGAGTAAGCCTTGATCAAACATCGATTGGATTTGATCCACTTGGCCGGATGCGGTTCCGATAACTTCGTCTTTATGACTGTAAGGCATAACGTCATAGGCACTGACGGTAATCCCCGCATAGGTTGAATATTTGAAACCGAGGTTTTTCATCTTATCAAGCATTTTGGAAGTTTCATTGATTTTAAAGTCTTCAAATACACGCGAAATAACCAAGGCTAAGAAGCGTTTTCTGAAAGGTTCTAAGAGGCGGCGCGCGCCTTTTTTCTCAAGCGCTTTGAGTTCTTTTTCTAAGCGGCTGATTTCAGAATCATCGGCGCCGGCCGCTTTCAGACGTTTGAGTGCTTCGGTTTTGGCCGTGAAATCGGCATTCGCATGAATCACTTCAGGAATATTGGAGCCTTTAGGCAAGAAATGACTTTCCGGTGTATTAAGCTCTAAGTTTTCCAGCGTAGGTTCGTTAATGTAAGGGAATGACCGCGGTAAAATTTCGTTGAAAATTAATTTCCCAACCGTTGTCATTAAATACCCTTCACGTTGGGCTTCGGTGAGGGGCGCGTTTCCTAAGGAAGAGGCTTTAATGGCAATGACGGCATGCAAGGAAATTTCTTGATTATCAAAAGCAAGTAACGCTTCTTTTGAATCTTTGAATACTTTCCCTTGACCCTTTTCATGTGATCTTTCTAAGGTGAGGTAATAGTTTCCTAAAACCATATCCTGAGACGGGGTAACAACTGGTTTTCCATCTTTCGGGTTCAAGATGTTATTAGACGCGAGCATTAATACCCGAGCTTCCGCTTGGGCTTCTTCAGAAAGTGGGACGTGAACCGCCATTTGATCCCCATCAAAATCCGCGTTAAACGCGGTCGTGACTAATGGGTGCAAACGAATGGCTTTTCCTTCGACCAGTTTAGGTTCAAAAGCTTGAATCCCTAAACGGTGTAAGGTGGGGGCCCGGTTGAGCAAGACGGGGTGTTCTTTAATCACATCTTCTAAAACATTCCAAACTTTTCCGTCTTGACGGTCAATGAGCGCTTTCGCACTTTTGATGTTTGAAGTGATGTCGCGCGTCATGAGTTCACGAATGACAAAAGGTTTAAATAACGAAAGAGCCATCTCTTTAGGGAGCCCGCATTGATACATTTCTAAGTCAGGGCCCACAACGATAACGCTTCGGCCGGAATAATCGACCCGTTTACCCAGAAGGTTTTGACGGAAACGGCCTTGTTTACCCCGCAGCATGTCGGAGAGTGATTTTAACGGACGGTTTTTCTCAACAACGACTTTACGGCCCCGTTTGGAGTTATCAATTAGCGCATCCACGGCTTCTTGAAGCATCCGTTTTTCGTTTTTCGTAATCAAATCAGGGGCTTTTTGTTCCAACTGACGTTTTAAACGATTGTTCCGGTTTAAAATTCTCCGGTATAAATCGTTCAGGTCTGTGGTTGCAAAACGACCGCCATCCAGTTGGACCATGGGACGCAATTCTGGAGGGATGACCGGTAAAATATCCATGACCATCCACTCAGGTTTGTTATCGGATTTATAGAAGGCTTCGATGATTTCTAAACGCTTAAGGATCTTATCGCGTTTTTGTTTCGAAGCGGTGGGGAGTTCTTTACGTAGACGATATGCTTCGTCTTCTAAATCGATCTTTTTAAGGAGTGTTTTAACCGCTTCAGCGCCACTTAAGGCTTTAAAACGATTGCCGTACTCTAAATGTTTTTCAGTGTATTTGGCTTCCGATAAAATCTGCATGTTTTGCAGATCGGTATCGCCTTTATCCACCACAATGTAAGACGCATAGTAAACGACTTCTTCTAAATCTTTACTTTTAAGATCGAGAAGGGTCGCAATGCGGGATGGGGAATTTCTTAAAAACCACGTGTGAACGACCGGTGCAGCTAGTTTAATGTGACCCATGCGCTCACGGCGGACTTTAGATTCCGTGATTTCAACCCCACAAATCGGACATTTTTTTCCCGATTGGCTGGAGCGTTTGGATTTGTTGTTACAGGCGCATTGGTAATCTTTAGTGGGCCCAAAGATTTCCTCACAAAAGAGGCCTTTGCGTTCGGGTTTGAGTGTCCGGTAATTGATGGTTTCGTGTTTTTCGACTTCGCCAAATGACCAATTAAGGATTTCTTCGGGAGAAGCGATTCGGATTTTATAATGCGAGAATTTTTGGCTCATAGCATCATCTCCTAAGCGTTGAAGCCGTATTTGTCAATATAGTTTTCTAATCCGGTGTCTTCCACCAAGGATTTATTCGCTTCGTTAATTCCAGTGGCCCGGTTAATCAGTTCCACCGAGATTCCCAGCGATTGTAATTCACGCGTCAAGACTCGGAAAGACTCAGGCAAGCTTGGGGCCGGAATGGACTTCCCATCCACAATGGCTCTAAAGACTTTATTACGGCCAATGATGTCATCACTTTTAACCGTAAGCATCTCTTGTAACGTGTAAGCCGCTCCGTAAGCACCAAGGGCCCAAACTTCCATTTCTCCGAAACGTTGACCCCCGTTTTGGGCTTTCCCACCCATCGGTTGCTGGGTCACTAAGGTGTATGGACCCACCGAACGGGCGTGAAGTTTATCGTCAACCATGTGATCAAGTTTAATCATGTACATGACCCCGACCGATACATCGTTGTCGTATTTTTCACCAGTTTGACCGGAATAAAGCGGTGTTTTACCAGTGGCTTGCATGCCGGCTTCTTGTAAGATGGCTTCTAAGTCATCGCTTTGAACCCCATCAAAAACAGGAGTCGCGACGTGAACGCCTAAGCGTTTCGCAGCCATGCCAAGGTGAATTTCTAAAACTTGGCCGATGTTCATCCGGGAAGGAACCCCCAGCGGGTTTAACATGATGTCAACTGGCGTTCCATCGGGCAGATATGGCATATCTTCGATGGGAAGGATTTTTGAAATAACCCCTTTATTCCCATGGCGTCCAGCCATTTTATCGCCTTCGGATATTTTTCGTTTTTGGACAATGAAAACATGTACAATTTCATTCGCACCCGGTGGCATTTCATCGCCATCCGCACGACTGAAATATTTCACAGACTGGACGATTCCGCCCCCGCCGTGTGGCACTTTTAAAGATGTATCCCGGACTTCACGGGATTTTTCACCAAAGATGGCTAAAAGTAAACGATCTTCAGGGGTCGGTTCAGTTTGGCCTTTCGGCGTAACTTTTCCAACTAAGATGTCCCCTTCTTTCACTTCAGCACCGGGAATGATAATGCCACGGTCATCTAAGAAACGGCGACCTTCTTCCCCAACGTTCGGGATTTCTCGGGTAATTTCTTCTTTGCCGAGTTTAGTATCTCTGGCTTCCACATCGTATTTTTCAATGTGGATGGAGGTATAGACGTCTTCTTTGACGAGCCGTTCACTCATGATGACGGCATCTTCATAATTGTAGCCGTTCCAGGTCATGAAGGCGACGACAACGTTTTGGCCAAGGGCCATTTCGCCTTGATCCATACTCGGACCATCCGCGATGATATCACCGACTTCGACTTTGTCCCCTTTTTGAACAATGGGGCGTTGCGTCAAGTTGGTGCCTTGGTTAGAACGTTCAAATTTGGTCAAATCATAACGATCTTTTTTGTTTCCACGGCGAATGACGACCAGTTTAGCATCGACATAATCCACGGTTCCTGCATGTTTGGCAACGATGGCTGACCCTGAATCTTGAGCCGCCTTAAATTCAATCCCTGTCCCGACTAATGGGGCACTCGGTTTAAGTAAGGGAATCGCTTGCCGTTGCATGTTCGCACCCATCAAGGCGCGGTTTGCATCATCGTGTTCTAAGAAAGGAATCGAGGCGGTGGAGACCGAGACAATCTGTTTCGGTGACACATCCAAGTATTCAATTTCTGCTTGCGGAACTAAGTTGGTTTCACCGTAGTAACGGGCCACCACTTGGTCTTCCACAATGAAACCTTCATCATCGACGATCATG
>CBFHLD010000015.1:0-11188 GCA_965656585.1 Candidatus Izemoplasmataceae bacterium
TCTTTAGTCACGCATGAAGCTACCACTGCCGAAGAGCGTCAAAATGCCTTTACCCAAATGATGGAGGTGGCCTTATCGCAAGCCATTTAAGTCCCAATTTAAAGGTCCAAAAAGGTCCTTTTGGGGATGATATTCACATTCAAACCAAACAGTTTTTAACAGCGCAGTGGTCACTGCGCTTTTTCGTGGAGCTTGACCCTAAACAAATGGTGACTTACCGTCTAATGGCAGGCATGCTGAGTGTGAAAAACCAAAAATATCCCACGCAAACGGCGTGGAATAATCACTTAGAAAGTCTATACCACTTACAAATTGGGACGAGCCTTTCAACCTTTCAAGACCGCTATGAACTCACCGTTCGCATGCGACATGTCCCGGGTGAGATGGTGCAAGCCCCGGGTTTGATGGACCACGCACTGGAGGCCTTAGAAAGTCTGTTGATGCGCCCGCTTTTTGATGAAAAATCACTGGCTCAAGAAAAACGCTTTTTAAAAGATGAGTGGGCCACAAAAAAAGCCTCCAAAGGCTTTCAAGCCATAAGGCATCTGACCGAAGCGATGTTGCTGGACCATCCGTATTATGTCCCTCAAGTGCAAGATGACGCGGCGATTGATGCGGTGACACTTCCGATGATTAAAGCCGCCCACGCACGTTTTATGGCGGCACCTAGAGTCCTCATCAGACTGGGCCAATCAGACCCCTTAGTAGGGCCGGACTTTTTAAAACGTCTGCAAAAACCGTCTTCCCCGCTTGCCTTTGAGACGCCTTACCGACATACCTATAAGCCTGTCTCTATGGCTCCCGTGGAAGATGCAATGAAACAAACGTTGATGTATGACATGTATGAAACCCATGTGATGCGCGAAGATGAAGATTATGAAGCGCTCATGGTCTTTAATCAATTACTGGGGGGTGACAGTGAATCAATGCTGTTTAAAACGATCCGAGAAACCCATAACATGGCGTATTCCGTCGGGTCGATGTTGCTGTCACAATATGGATTAATGCTTATCAATGGGGCGATTTCACCCGCAAATCAGACCGCTTATTTGAATGAAATTCAAACCATTTTAAGCGCGTTAAAAACGGGGGACTATCCCGATGAAGCCTTAGCGCTTGCGAAAAAAAGCCAAATCGAAACGATCAAACGCAATCACGATGCTAAAGGGGCCCTGACGCGCCGTGCGTTTTATTCCGTGTATGCGGATGAACCATTTACCAAAGATGAGCTCATTAGAAGGCTCTTAGCCATTGATAAAGCCGCCATCACCCGGATCGCCGAACGGTTAACGCCGGTCACATCCTTTCAATATGGAGCGACTTTATGAAATCACTCAAACTGAATGAAACGACCGTGATGATTCAAAACCGGCTAAAGTTGATTTATATCAAACGCCCAGGCTATTTGAAAAAATACGCGATGATCACGTTTCCCATTGGCGGTCTCCACCGGGCCTATGAACAAAACGGAAAAAAAGTACGTTTCCCAAGCGGTGCCGCCCATTTTTTAGAGCACAAATGTTTTGAAAATGACGGTGAAGAGCTCACGGCGGTATTTGCCCAGCAAGGCGCAAATGTCAACGCGTTCACCTCGCAGTTTCAAACGAGTTACTTGTTTGAGGCCACCGACGAACTAACTTCGAATATTCAATCCTTACTGGATTTAGTCTTTTTCCCGAAATTTACCGAGTCGGGGGTGGAAGAAGAAAAAGGCATCATCACCGAAGAGTGGGCATCCAGTCAAGATAATCCCTTTTACCAGCAATACCACACCTTACTTGAAACATTGTATGAAAACCATCCCTTTGCGAGTGATATCATCGGCGATGAAAAAAGCATTCAAGCGATGGATTATCCCACGCTAAAAGCGATTCATGAAGCCTTTTATCAACCGGAAGTCGCCACCTTGATTATCAGTGGCGATGGAGATATTGAGGCGCTGGTGAAGACGCTCAACGACACGCTCGTGTTGCCTGAGAAAACAGCGTTAAAACCGCTCCCCATTGAAGGAGCGCTCCCCCCTTCACTCAAAGCAACCAAGGTGCGCCTACCAGGGGATGTCTACGCCGATTACTGGCTGAGAGGGATTCGCCTGGATTTAGCGTTTAAAGATGCAAAAGCACGGTATGCCTTTTATTTAGCCTTAGAAGTAGGGCTTGATATGCTTTTTGACCGGACCAGTCCATGGGTCGAATCGATGCAAGAAAAAGGACTCATCAATGATGGATTCGATTATGATTTAACGCTTTATCCGGAAGTCGCATTGGTGATTTTATCGGCCCAAACCCCCGATGATTCCGCCACTGAAGAGGCGTTTAATGCGCTTTTAAATGCGCCGGAAGAACTTCTAAAATCAGAGCGCTTTGAAACGCAAAAAAAAGCCAACATTGGCGCCTTTATCTATGGCCTTGATTCTTTAGAGGGCACCGTGCGGAACCGGTCGCGTTATGTGAGTGATGGCCTCACCCATTATGATTTACTTGATATGCAAATGGATTTAACCTTAGAAGATGTAACGCATGCTCTAAGTACAATGAAGCAATCGATGCTTGCGCTTGATGTCGTGTTAACACCTCGTAAAAACGTTTAAAAAGGACGAATATGCGATATACTGATTTTAGGAGGCTCTTATGGATTTATTAGCATCATACCAAGCCACCAAAAAAGCGGCGGAAAAGAAAATATTGATCGGTGGACCCCTCGCCGTCATCAGCGTTGCCCTCTTTTTACTTGTAGGCTTGGAGTCTTTAGTCATCCAAGTTTTAGCGGGCATTCTTTTCTTAACCGGAGTCGTTTTCATTATTATTGGGTCTGTCGCTTTTAATAAGATGGTGACAGATTTCAAACACAATTTTTTAAAAGCCAAAATTGGCGAATGGATCGAAGATGGCGTCTATGAACCGAACGCAGGGCTTTCTTTAGACGACGTATACCGGTGTGAATTCATGCGCCATGCGGACCGGTTTCATTCGGAAGATTACATCCGGGGCTCCTTAGATGGGGTGCAATTTGAAATGTGTGACATTAAACTCGAAGAACGCCGCGTCGAACACACCAAAAACGGGACGAGAACGTATTATGTCCCTTTCTTCACCGGTCAATTTTACCGGGTCGATTTCAATAAAACGTTTAATGGGTCATTGCAAGTTTTAGAGACCGAAAGACCCCAAAGTAAGCGTCCCTTTAAAAAGATAAAAATGGAATCGGTGGCGTTTAATAAAGTCTACAAAACCTTTACGACCAACGATCATACAGCGTTTTATCTCATCACGCCCCAAATGATGGAGCGGATGATGAAAATTGAACAAGACCATCCGGGCAACATTGGTTTTGCGTTTCTCGATAACCAGATGTATTTGGCCATCGATAATAACCGCAGCTTACTCGAAATCCAAATGTTTAGACCCTTGGATGAAAAACGCATTGAGTCTTTTAAAGATGATTTCCAATTGATTAAAGATGTGATTCATGAGCTGAAGCTCAACCAAAATATATTTAAGGAGATAAATTAATGGATCCGATTGTTTTAGTATTACTTATAGTGGTCGGTCTGATTGTTGTGATTGGACTGTGGTACATTGTCACCATGAATGCTTTGCGTCAACTTGAGGTGAAAGTCGAAGAGGCCGATTCTGGCATCGATGTCGCTCTCACCAAACGGTTTGATGCACTTTCTAAATTAGTAGGCGCTACCAAAGGGTACGCCAAGCACGAAGCGGAACTCTTTGAAAAAGTCACCAAATGGCGAAAAGGCTTGCCCGCTGAACTGACCATGGAGCAAAAACAAGAATTCCAGGGCCGTCTGAATGAAGTCCAAAGCGGCATCAACGTCGCCGTGGAAAACTATCCAGATTTGAAAGCCGACAGTCTCTTCATCAACTTGCAAAATTCCATCAATGAAGTGGAAGAACACCTGCAAGCGGCCCGCCGGTTATATAACAGTAATGTCTCCACCATCAATCAACGTATCGTGAGCTTCCCAACGAGCATTGTGGCCGGTATGATTGCCTTAAGCAAAAAAGAATTCTTTGAAGCCGAATCGGCCAAACGCGCCGACGTGGATGTCAGTTTTTAAAAAAACATATAAAACTCGATTTTCATGGGCTTTATGAACCGCTTGTTCAAAACAAGCGGTTTTTTTATGCTTAAAAAGAGATTCTCGCGGAGGTTAAAAGTGGCTTGCGAAAATAACGCGTTTTATACGATTTGGTGCTTTTGAAAAGGCCGCATACACTGTAATCAAAAAGGAGGCGTTTTATGGTGAATCATGTGACATTAGTCGGCCGGGTGGTCTTTGAACCGGAGCTCAGAAAACTCGATACAGGAGAGAGTGTTTCAACCCTCATGTTGGCGCTTAAAAGACCTTTTAAAAACAGTGAGACCCATACGTATGATTCAGATTTCATCAAGATCACATTATGGCGAGGCATTGCGGAAAATGCCGTTAATTACTGCAAAAAAGGATCCATCATCGGAGTCCGAGGGCGGGTCGCTCAGAAGACCTTTCATTATGAAGATGAAAAAAGCTTTTCGTATCCGGAAATTATTGCCGAGCGGATGAGTTTTATTAAACTTGAAAATGAGCCAAAAAAGGAAGAAGTGCCCGCGTAAAACCGCCTGAGATTATGCTATAATAATCTCGAGGTCAAGCATGAAACAATATCATCAGTTTTTACAAAATATTTTAAAAAATGGCACCGCCAAAGACGATCGTACCGGGACTGGGACACGGTCGATTTTTGGCGATCAAATGCGTTTTGATTTGGCGGATGGATTTCCCCTTTTAACCACGAAAAAGACGCACTTTAAAAGCATCATCATTGAACTGCTTTGGTTCATTCAAGGCGAAACAAATATTCAACCTTTAGTCAAAGAAGGCGTCCGCATCTGGAATGAATGGCCGTATGAGTCATTCAAGAAAAGCCTGGATTATGCGGGGGAATCGATGAGTGAATTCGTTGAGAAGATAAAAACAGACGATGATTTTGCGCAAAAATACGGCGAACTCGGTCCGGTGTATGGCAAACAGTGGCGCGCCTTTGAAGGGCGTCAAAAAACCGTCGATCAGCTGCTTGATGTGATTGAGGCCATCAAAACGAATCCGGGCTCTAGACGACTCATTGTGAATGCCTGGAATCCGCCCTTGATCGATCAGATGGCATTACCACCGTGTCATATGATGTTCCAGTTTTATGTGGCGAACGGTGAATTATCACTGCAGATGTATCAACGAAGCGCCGATGCCTTTTTAGGGGTCCCTTTTAACATTGCCTCTTACAGCGCGCTTTTGATGATGGTGGCGCAAGTGACCAATCTCACGCCTAAAACTTTTATTCATACGATTGGGGACGGGCATATTTATAATGATCATTTTGAAGCGGTGCATACATTGCTTGAAAGAGAAGAACGCCCACTACCGACACTCAAACTGAATCCTATGATTCAAAATATCTTAGATTTTACCTATGATGATTTCACCCTTGAAAATTACAATCCACATCCCGCCATTCGGGCGAAAGTCAGTGTTTAAATGATTGCGTTAGTGGTCGCTTACGATCAAAACCGAGTGATTGGGGCAAATGGTAGTCTTCCGTGGCATTATCCAGAAGATTTAAAATATTTTAAAAAAGTGACGTCGGGCCATACGGTTTTAATGGGCCGAATCACCTATGAATCCATTCTTAAAAGTTTAGGTAAACCTTTGCCAAATCGCCATCATGTTGTGGTTTCTAAATCCTTAAAAGATGACCGTGTAGAAGTCATTGATGACATCAAGAAGTACCTTGAAAACACGCATGAAGATTTATATATCATTGGTGGCGCATCCATCTATGCGCAAACCCTTCCCTGGGTCGACCGACTTTATATCACCCATATTGATGCCTCATTTGAGGGTGATACGGTATTCCCTGCATGGGATAAATCACAGTTTAAAGCCGTTAAAGATACCCAATCTGGGCCTTTGCGGTTTGCCGTGTACGAAAGGATTTCCCATGATTAGTTTACTGTTTTTTATCACGTGGTTTTCGATCATTGTTATCGCGACATTACTGGCTTATCAGCTCACCTGGTGGGCGGCGGTCATTGCCTTTATCTTGAGCGTCCCGATTGGACTAGGTCTTTCCATCGGACTTTTTGCCGTTTGGCTTCATTTTTACGGGAAATTCCGGCCTGGCATCGAACGCGAAAACATTCATCATCATAAGTTTTTGGATGGTTTTTTAGTTTTAGCTATCCGCTTACTTAGGTTTCACGTGCATGCCAGTGGCTTAAAAAACATCCCCCAAGACCAACCGTTTGTGTTTGTGGGGAATCATCAATCTAATTATGACACCATCGTTCATAAGGTATTACTGCCTAATCCGCTGGTCTTTATCGCCAAAGAAGTGATTTTTAAATGGATCATTATTGGCCCGATTGCTCGGCTCATGGGGCATGTACCGATGCAAAGAGAGAAAGACCGCGAAGCCGTTAAAGCGTTATTAGAAGGCATCAAAATTTTTGAATCCGGCATCTCGGTGGGCATCTACCCGGAAGGGACTCGCTCTAAGAAAAACAGCATGCTACCGTTTAAACCTGGGGCCTTAAAACTTGCCATTAAACCCGGCGCCCCCGTTTTAGTCGGCGTGATTTACAATACCATTTATGCCTGGAAAAAGTGGCCGTTTAAAAAACAACATATCTACGTTCATTACTATCCTTTAATCCCGGTAGAAAAAGTGAAAACCATGACTTCCAATGAACTTTCTGAACACGTAAGGCAATTAATCCAAACCAAACTAGATGAATATACTGAGCGAGGTGTTTGAGTATGATGCGCATGATCGATCTGATTGAAAAAAAACGCGATGGCAACGCGCATTCCAAAGAAGAAATTCAATTTATTATTCAGGGCTTAACCGAAGGCTCCATCCCCGATTACCAAATCAGTTCATGGCTCATGGCCGTGTATTTTCAATCGATGAATGAAAAAGAAGCGTTTTACCTCACAGAAGCGATGCTTAAAAGTGGTGAACAAATCGATCTTTCGGCCATTGAAGGCATCAAAGTGGATAAACACTCCACCGGGGGTGTGGGCGACAAAACCACACTGGCCTTAGCCCCACTCGTGGCGACTATGGGTGGTAAAATGGCTAAATTATCAGGCCGAGGACTCGGCCATACCGGTGGAACCATCGATAAACTTGAAAGTATTCCAGGGTTTAATACGTCTCTTTCACCGGAAGCTTTTAAATCCCAAGTCAATACGATTGGCTGCGCGGTGGCGGGTCAAACCGCAGATGTGGCCCCAGCAGATAAAATTCTTTATGCCCTGAGAGACGTGACCGGAACCGTTCCCTCGATTCCGCTCATCGCTTCATCGATCATGGCTAAAAAACTGGCTTCTGGAGCCGATGTCATCGTTCTAGATGTAAAAGTCGGTGAAGGGGCTTTTATGAAATCAGAAGCCGAAGCCACCGAGCTTGCCTCACTCATGGTCGATATCGGAACGCAGCATGGCAAAAGTGTCACTGCCTTTTTAACTCGGATGGATGAACCATTGGGTCAAGCCATTGGGAACCGCTTAGAAGTCTTAGAGGCGATGGACGCATTAAACGGGAAAGGCCCCGCTGATTTTCATCACTTGCTTGTCGAACTGGCCGGTGCAATTACCTTTAAAGCCAACTTGTATCCAAGCTTTGAGGCTGCGAAAGAAGCCGCGGAAAGTATCCTTTCAAGTGGTGAAGCGTACGCCCGGTTTGAACAACTCATCGATGCTCAAGGGGGCGACCTTTCCGCATTTAACGCGGTGAAAGGATTAACCCCCACCCTTATTAAGGCGGAAAAAGCCGGTACGATTCAATCCATTCACGCGCTCAACTTAGGTCTATTTGCGATGCATTTAGGAGCAGGTCGGGCGACGAAAGACGATGTCATTGATCCACTCGTAGGCCTCAAAGTGTTAAAACGGGTGGGTGATACGGTTGAAGCAGGTGAAACGATCGCTGAAGTGTATGCCCAAAACTCTGTGTATAAAGATGAACTCATGGCATCCATCGTAATTGAAAATACCCCGCACCAAACCCCGAATTTGATTCTTAAAAAGATTGGGCTTTGAGCCACATTGTGTTAATATAAAGTCACCGATAAATCAGGGAGCTTAGAGAACTAGGCTGAGAGTGTTCTTGATACTAGAACAGACCATACCTGATCTGGATAATGCCAGCGTAGGATGAATCTTTAATAAACATTTGTCCTCACGTGTGAGGACTTTTTTATTAAAGGAGCGTGATTGTATGCAGCAAAGTTTAACCACCAAGCGCATTGCATTTATTGGTGTATCGCTGGCCTTAGCGGCCGCGATTGAAGTGGTATTTATGTTCTTGCCGAGCCTGCCGCAAGGGGGCCGGATTTCTTTATCCTTAATTCCCATCTTTATCTTGGCCTACAAAGAAGGCCCGTGGGTGGGCATATTAGGAGGCGTCATCTTTGGTCTGATTAATTTGATGCTTTCGGGATTTCAACTGTATGGGGTTTGGCAAAGTCTATTCTTAGATTATTTATTTGCCTTTGGCCTCGCCGGGGCGGCCGGATTTATCTTTAAGATGGCCCCAGAAAACCGGTGGTTCTTCATCACAGGGATTTTCGTGGGATCGTTTTTACGGTTTTCCATGCACTTTTTAAGCGGCGTATTATTATTTGGGGAATTCGCCCCAGAGGGCACCCCCGCCGCGCTTTATTCACTGATTTATAATGGGTCATATATGTTGCCCAGTGCCTTATTAATGATGGTGGTCGGTGGACTATTTTTCTCCCGACTTAAAGCGTTTGATTATTAAGTATTAACGCAGAGCACTGCAAAGATTTATCCTTACTTTATCGGTAAAAAGAAACCTTCGGGTTTCTTTTTTTTTAGGGATGAAAGCGTTATACTAAAAGAAGAGGTGATGCCATGAAAATAACATTTGTAGGTTCCGAAGCCACCCCCTTTGCAAAAACAGGAGGACTCGCCGATGTGCTCGGCAGTTTACCCAAAACCTTGGCCGATATGGGCCATGATGTTTCATTGATCATGCCCAAGCACCAAGCGATTAAAGACAATTTTGAATCTGAACTGACCACCGTTTACACCGGCACCACACGCGTTCATCATGAGGATAAATACATCGGTATACAAACCTTTACCCACGAAAAGGTCAAGGTGTATTTCATTGACAACGAATATTATTTTGGGTTAAGACCGCATCTTTATGGGGATTATGATGACGGGGAACGCTATGGCTATTTTGCCCATGCGACGTTAAACGCCCTCATGCATGTCTTACCCCCACAAGACCTTTTGCATCTGAATGATTGGCAAACCGGGCTTATCGCGTACCTTTTAAAGTACGACGTCAAGTATGCGCATTTAGCGCCTTTAAAAACCATTTTTACCATTCACAATATCGCTTATCAAGGGCGCTTTTCTAAAGAATTGATGAGTCATCTAAATACGGATTATTCCGATCTCTTAGAATTTGATGATGTCATCAATTTTTTAAAGACGGGTATCATGACGGCCGATCAAGTTACCACGGTTTCGCCAACTTATAAAGAAAACTTAAAGCACGCCTATTTTGCCTATGGCATGCAAGGTGTGCTTAAAATGCGAGAATCCAGTTTCTCAGGCATCATCAACGGCATTGACCCTGATACCTTTGACCCATCCAGTGATGATGCGCTGGAAAAAACGTATACGACCCAGACGTTCGTCTCTGGGAAAAAAGCCAATAAAAAAGCCTTGATGAATCAATTTGGCTTAAAAAATCCCCAGCTTCCCTTAGTCGGTATGGTCTCACGGATCACCGAATCGAAAGGCTTTAGTCTCGTGGCGGATGTGATTCCTTCAATGGTTGAAAAAGGGTTGATTAATTTTGTGCTTTTAGGCAGTGGAGATCCCTATTACGAAGACACGTTCCAATACTTACACGATTCAAACCCCGATCATTTAGGGGTCTATTTTGGCTACAGCGATGGGCTTGCGAGACAAGTCTATGCGGGGGCTGATCTTTTCTTAATGCCTTCGCGCTTCGAACCATGTGGCCTTTCTCAACTCATTGCGATGCGTTATGGGACTTTACCGGTGGTGCATAAAACCGGAGGACTTAAAGATACGGTCGAACCGTTTAACGAATACACCTTAGAAGGCACCGGCTTTGGCTTTGACACCTTTGATAGTGATGATCTCAAACAAGCGTTATTACTGGCCATCAGTGTGCACGGGGAAAGTGACACCTTTAAAATGTTGCAAAAAAGAGCGATGGAACAAGATTTCTCTTGGACCCAGTCGGCCAACGATTACATAACCCTGTATCAAGAGGTGATGAAGCGTGGATAATGTGCAAGCCTTCATACTCGCAGGCGGAAGAGGCTCACGCCTAGATTTACTTTCTGAAAAACGCGTCAAACCCGCTGTGCCTTTTGCGGGGAAATACCGCATCATTGATTTTACGCTTTCTAACTGTACGAACTCAGGCATCTATGACATCGGGATTTTGACCCAGTATTTACCCTTATCCTTAAATGAACACATTGGTTCGGGGAAACCGTGGGACTTAGACCGACGAGATACCAGACTCTCTTTGATGCAACCCCATAAAGAATGGTATAAAGGCACGGCCGATGCACTCAAACAAAACTTAGAAATTTTAAAGCGCTCGTCGAAAGAAACCGTTTTGATTCTCTCAGGTGATCATATTTATAAAATGGATTACCGCAAAATGATCCAGGCGCACCATGATTTAAACGCGGAAGTCACCGTCGCCGTCCAACCCGTCCCGAAAGCAGATATATCGCGGTTTGGCATTTTAGAAACAGATGCCAAAGGCATCATCACGAAGTTTTTAGAAAAACCCCAAGTGGCGGATTCCAATTTAGCCTCGATGGGGATTTATGTCTTTAATAAGTCCGTCTTAGTAGATGCCTTAGAGCGTTACGACCAAACGGATTTGGATTTTGGTAAGCACATCATTCCAGGCTTTTTAAATGAGAAGAAGCGCTTAGCCGCCTATACGTTTACCGATTATTGGAAAGATGTGGGCACCTATGATGCCTACTTAGAAGCCAATTTAGAACTCACCGAAACGGTGGATAAAATTCCTTTAGACATGTATGACGCCGACTGGAAAATATTTACCCGTTCACAAGAACTCCCCGCCGTCAAAGTCGG
>CBFHLD010000015.1:11285-15744 GCA_965656585.1 Candidatus Izemoplasmataceae bacterium
CAAGCAAAACCGGATTTACTCTTTAGTGGACTCAATGTCCTCGGCAAAGGGGTCACCGTCGAAAAAGACGCAGTGCTCACCCGCAATATCCGCGTGTATCCTGGAATCACGGTCCAAGGTCATATCACGCCTGGATCCACCCTCAAGCCTTAATTGTCCAAAGCCTCCAGAAAACGGAGGCTTTTCTTTTTCATCTAAATGTTATATAATTATCACATAAAGTGAAACAAACCAAACATAAGGAGGGTTTATGACCCGTTCATTCAACTATTTAAGTGTGTTATCTGTCTTTGGATTGATTGGCTTTTTAGCGTTTGTGGGGGAGGGATTTGATTCTTCCGTCACGCTTTCCTTTGGCTACTTCGCATATTTAGGCTACATATTCGTACGCCCGGATGAGCTCTTTTGGAAATATGTCTTAAGGTCCGCGGCTATTACCTTGGCTGTAAGTCTTATTGTTATCAGTGGCTTGGTGAGCGTGTATTACCTCACCCAAGCGGAGAGTGATTTTATCTTCACGGGTTTTTGGGTCATGTTTGCCCTCATGCATGTGGTCTTTAACGTGGTATTTGTTACCCAAATCACGTTGGATGGGAGCGGCGCATGAGACACGATCCCAGACTAGAAAATGTCATCCGAGTCTACCGGGCCAAACATCAAATGTCCCAGCAAGAACTCGCTGATCGAATCGGCGTTCGAAGAGAAACCATATCCCACTTAGAAAAGGGAAAATATAATCCATCCCTTTTATTGGTGATGAACATTGCAGAGGTATTTCACGTGCGAATGGATGATCTTTTTACCGTTGAAACCGTTCAAGCGGCTAACTCGTCTAATATTGAGTGACAATAATATGTACCTATTAAATTCAGGAGAAAATTATGAAAACCAACAAAGAAGAAAACAATAAAGAAGGAAACAATAAAGAAGAAAGCAATAAAGAAGCAAACAATAAAGTATGGGTAATCCCCCTCGCCATCGGCATCGCCGTTGGGGCATCAACGAATAATTATGGCGTTGGAATCGCCATTGCCGTAGCTTTAGGTGCTGGTTTAGGTCTTTTTAACCGTCCCAAATAATACTCGTGTACACCATACCTTTTCATACACTGAGCGATCATTACATTTAAATAAATCTAAGCACCACCTAGGAGATTACCGTGGAAGATGTTCAAATTTTACCGATTGAATCATCAATAGAATCCAAAACCACCGAAGTGGCTGAAAAAGCATTTGGCAAATTCGTGCGTTTGATGATTCCTAAAAAAAATCTATGGGGCTTTTATGCCTTGCAAGGGGACACTGTACTTGGGGCCGTATACATCAAAGAAATTGCGCCGAAAGAAGGGGTGCTTGAATGGATTTTTGTCGATCCTAAAGCGCACGGTTTAAGGATTGGGAAAAGACTCGCTGAGGCAGGCTTCAATGCGATGAAAAAACGTGGGTTGACTCGTCAGTTTGCGCTGGTAAGAGACGATAACACCGCCTCTTGGAACATGTTTGCCAAAGAAGATTACAAACAAGTCAGTGTCATCAAATCCCTTTTTGGTTACCACATTAAAAGTTTTCCGGAGCGCTTCATGTATTCCATGGCGGATCATTATTCCATCTGGGTGAAAGATGAACGCTTCCAAGATGTGCCGGTGCACCCCCGGAAGTTTGCCCTTTTAAAAACGCTCCTATTTGCGGCTTGGATTGGCGCATCACTTTCTTTATTTTCCCTGCGTGGGGTTGAATTTTTTTGGATTGCCCTCGCCATGGTTCCGGCCGTAACCTTCGTGCGTATGATCGCCGGATACCCCCTCGCAAGACGGTACGGACCGGTCCGTTATGATGCACCGCAAGGGGGAACATCATTGGCGTTTTTGCTTGCTTTTATCGGGACCTGGTGGCCGACTTTTGGGATGTATGTCCCGAATGAAGATTACTGGAAAGACCGTGACTTTTTACAGTATGCCGCGTGGTCGCGATTTGCCAGTTGGATGAGCTTAATCCTTGTTTTTATTGCCGCAAGTGTCTTTATGACCGGGCCTTTTGAATCAGGACTCAACTTTTACCTAGCCTTTATCATTGGCGTCCAGATTATTCCCTTTTTCCCACTTGATGGAATGGATGGAGCCGTCGTCTTACGACATTCCAAACTTTTGTATATTATCTCTGTCATCCTAAGTATCGTGAGTGTATTGATTTTTTATTGACGTACGTTATAACGTATGTTTAAATAAAATAAGAGGTGATAATATGGCACAAAATATATCAATTACTAATGCACGTAAAAATTTATATCAACTGGCTGAACTCGCACTTAATAAAGGAGCAGAAGTCAATATTCAAACCAAGAATGGAAATTTGATTTTGATTTCTGAACAAGAATATCGCGGATTGATCGAGACATTATATTTAAGCAGTAATCAAGCACTAAAAGATTCAATCATCGAAGGTAAAAATACGCCTCTTTCAGATACTATAGATGAAGACGATATTGATTGGTCTTAACCGGACATGTTTCGGATTGTATACACGCACAAAGCAAAAAAAGATATAGATAAATTAAAACAGGCAAAATTATCTTCAACTGCACAAAACTTGATTCAAATAATTAAAATGAATCCATGGGAAACCCCTCCACCCTATGAAAAATTGTCGGGGGATTTGAAAGGTTTATATTCTCGAAGAATTAATTATCAACATCGATTAGTTTACCAAATATATAATTCTGATAAAATCATCAAAATCATACGTATGTGGTCACATTATGAATAAAGCCAACGATACATAAATCGTTGGCTTTTAGTATTCCAAAATTCAGGATTTTTTCCAAGCATCATAGGTATCTAAGTAATTCAGCGTCGGTTGAAATCCTAGTGCAATTGCATAGGCATGGGTTTCGAATTCCTCAAGCGTCATACTTTTGCGGCCTGTTTTTGACCGGAAGACAAACTTAGATAGAACTACATAAGGCAGTAAATAAAAGCGTTCTAAGCGGGCAAATGCTACTAGTATAAAAGCATCGCCACCTTGCGCATGCACCGCCGCGAGGTGATTCATCTGGTGCGGGTGAATGTTCCTTAAGGGAAATGAAGTCGTGGACTGTGTCTCTTTCACATCAAAATCGATGTATCGCTCGTTATACACCCCGTTATAATCGGTGGTCGATGGCGTTTTAAAATAGGCCTCTTTAATTTTAGCGGCACTCCGTTTGGGATAATCCACGGTGACAATCTGCACCGGCGTGGGTTTTTTATGAATCACAGCCCGGCCGGAATTCAAATAAAACTCATTCGCTTCATTGACGAGTTTTTCTGTTTGGATGCCACGATTTTTAACGGAAATCTTCTCCGGCTGGTAGGCTGGTTTTCCATTGGGATACCGAATATTTTTCATACCTTCATTGTATCATGAAAGATTTTCAAGACCCCTTGAAAAAAGGCGTAGTTTTTCCGTTCTTTCATCGTGACACAACCGCTTTTATGCTATAATAGGCGTGTTACAGTCTGAAGGAGGCACTATGAGCCAAGTACAATTTTTCGCGCTCGGCGGACTGGGTGAAGACGGAAAAAACATGTATGTCTTTTCCGTGGATGGACGATTATTCATTTTCGATGCGGGGATCAAATACCCCGACCAAGAATTATTAGGCGTAGAAGCCATTCTTCCCGATTATCAATATCTCCTCGACCATCAATCACAGATTGAAGGCTTTTTTTTGTCGCACGGTCACGAAGACCACATTGGTGCGATGCCAAAAATCCTCACTGAGATCAACGCCCCCGTATACGGGTCATTTTTTACCCTAGCATTACTGAAAGATTCACTCAAGCACCACAAGATTGATGAATCCAAGCTCGCGTTTCGCACCGTCACTAAAAACACGGTGCTCGATTTTAAATCGGTAAAAGTGCGGTTTTATCAAACTACCCATTCCATCCCCGGGTCTTTAGGGATGGCCCTAGAAACCAAAGAAGGATCGTTTGTCTATAGCCCGGATTACACGTTTGACCAAAACGTTGATCCGATTTATCAAACGTCCTTTGATAAAATCCATGCGTTGACACACAAGCCTGTTATTGGGCTATTTTCAGAGAGCTTAGGCGCCATCCGTAAATCCACTGAATCTGTGGATGAAGCGCTTGAATTCCACATTAATCAAGTCTTTAGAAACCGTAGTAAGCGGATCATTGTCAGTGCATTTTCCACCGATATTTACCGCATTCAACGTGTGATTAACATCGCGCTTAAATATGAGCGGAAGATTGCGATTATCGGGCGAAAAGCCCAACGCATGATTGATATCGCGATCAATAATGATTTACTTAAAATTCCGGATGATCAATTTAAAACGTTGAAGTTCATCGATCCTGAAGATTCCACGCCCCAAGATGATAACGTCATGATTTTAGTGGCGGGTGACCGTCACGAGCCGTTCCATATGATTCAGCGGATGGCTTTAAAACATGATC
>CBFHLD010000016.1:0-15106 GCA_965656585.1 Candidatus Izemoplasmataceae bacterium
GAGGCAATCGCCAAACCGAGCAGATGTGGAGTGCTCGGGATGTTGATTTTTTTCAATTAAAACTAAAATAAATTTGTTCATTGACTTACTCCTATACATAATTTTTGTTGCCCCAATTGGTTGGGACACGAAATTTATTCTTAGAAAAAAATGCAAGACTTTCAAGAAGGTAAGATTGAAAAAATTTCAAATAAAAAACGCCAAACGGCGTTAAGTGACTTTAATATGCGGAAAACGACATTCCGATTTTAAGGGACAATTTTCACATTTTGGCGATTGAGCTTTGCAATGATACCGACCAAAAAGTATCATTTGGTGATGTAGCCGGGTCCAACGCTCTTTGGGGAATTTGTTCATTAGTTTTTTTTCAACTTGCAGGGGGGTATCTTTCTTAAAGGCCAGTTTGAGCCGTTTAGAAACCCGTGATACATGGGTATCAACAGCGATGCGGGGTTCATTAAATAAAACCGATACCACAACATTCGCTGTTTTTCGGCCCACCCCAGGGAGTGTTTGGAGAAATTCCATGTCATTAGGAACCACCCCTCCGGCCTCATTCAGTAAAATCCCCGCCGTTTTTTGGAGGTTCTTGGCTTTTGACTTATAAAGCCCAATGCTTTTAATTTGTGCTTCAATGGCCTCTAAAGGTGCTTCATGAATGGCTTTTAACGTTGGAAAAGCCCCAAATAACTTCGGGGTCACTTTATTGACGGAAACATCAGTCGCTTGCGCGCTTAATAAAACCGCAATTAACAATTCGTAATCTTTATGATAGGTGAGTTCGGTTTCAGCGGTTGGAAACATGTCATCAAAGACAGAAAGAATGGTCTCTACTTTTCCCATAATTGTTTCACTTTATCTAAGACATCTTTAGGGGGCGGGGTGTATTTTTTGACAGGTGCTTTATAGAGATTTTTTTGAATGGTTTTCATGCTGGGGTACGGACTTGAGACACTGGCGAGTGCCGCTTGTTTAATCTCTTCAATGGTATTTCCATTTCTAAGCATCGCCCCTAAGGCATCAAGATCGGTTGGGATAAGGGGTTTTTGAAAGGTCTCTTCAATGAACTGAATCAGTTGATCTTCGGCGGATGATATGCGCCGGTTTACTTCTTTTTCTAACACTTTAAAGGCTTCTGAAATGAAGGTATCCAGATGGAAAATTTCTTTACTTTTCCCTTCTTTATCTGAGAGTTCAATCGTTAGATAGCCTTTTTCAATGAGTGTATTTAAGAGCGTTTCTGCTTCTTTGGGGGTCACATTGACCATTCCTGCAAACAAAGAGGGTTTGATGAGTGAGATTTGTTTTTCCATCAACTTGTATAGTTTCATGAGGGCCATGGCTTCATGGGCACTCAAATCTAAGTCTTTAAACGTCGCCAAGACCAATTGATCAAAGGACAGAATATGTTTTTCCAATAAAACGTTATAAATCGGTTTCATGCATATGCTCTCCTTTTGCCAGTTTGTCCAGTGCTTTTTTTGCAGCGTTTTGTTCCGCTTGTTTTTTCGTGGTGCCTTCCCCTTCACCCATCAAGATATCTTCCATGTAGACACGGACAAAAAAGCGTTTGTTATGCGAGGGGCCTTCTTCTTTGAAGACTTGATAGGAAAGTTGGCGGTGATCGGATTGAACCATTTCTTGCAGTTCACTTTTGTAGTCTTGATAGATTTCAGAGTGGGGATTTTCCAGTTCAGGAATGACAATAGAATCGGTGACTTTATAAACTTCTTGTAAGCCTTTATCGAGAAAAATGGCACCTAAAAACGCTTCAAAAGCATCAGCCAGTAACGCATCACGCATCCGACCGCCGGATTTTTCTTCCCCAATCCCAAGTTTTAAATAGCGCTCTAAGTGGGCTTTTTTCGCATAAACCACCAAGGCTTTTTCATTCACGTATTGGGCTCTGGTTTTGGTCATATAGCCTTCGGTAGAATGGGCGTCTTTACGATAAAGATAATCGGCAATAATTAAATCCAAAACGGCATCACCAATGTATTCTAACCGCTCATTCGAAAGCGTGTGATGTTCATGGGCATAGGATGAATGGGTCATCGCACGTTCTAAAAGATCGGGGTTTTCAAACTGCAGTTGAAACTGCGCTTCTAAGGCTTTCATGACAGGGTTTCAGCCTCAATGATGGTTTTGACTTTGCCTAAGACATCTTGCCGAACCACATCGCGGGCTTGCCGGATGCCATTGTAAAAGCCGTTGGCTTTGGAAGCCCCTTGCGCTTTAATCAATACGCCATCTAAGCCATAAATCATCGCGCCCCCAATTTCGGCGGGGTCTAAACGTTTTTTGAACCGTTTTAAATTCCCGAGGGAAAAGACTAATCCTAACTTCCCAAGAATCCCCCGGCTCAACTCTTCTTTTAATATCGTCGCCATCCCTTTGGCGGTCCCTTCGATGGTCTTCATGACAATATTTGCTGTAAATCCATCGCTCAGCAAAATATCACAGGGTGGATTTAATACATCTTTCGGTTCAACATTTCCATAAAATGATACGGCGTCATGGGTTTTTAGAAGACTTGCCACTTGCGTATCGAGTAAACGTCCTTTCCCTTCTTCAGTCCCAATGTTAATGAGACCGACCGTTGGATGTTCCACACCCAAAACCTCCCTGGCATATACGGTCGCAAAATAGGCTTGCTGGACCATGTATTCTGCTTTGATTTCAACGTTTGCTCCGGAATCAATTAAAATGAAGGGTTTTTTGGGGTCGGTCGTCGGTAAAACCGGCGCAATCGCCGTGCGTTTAATCCCTTTCATCCGGCCGATTAAAATATGCGCTCCGGCAATTAAGGCTTGGGTGGCTCCACTGGATACACACGCCGCATGGGTACCGTCTTTGACGGCTTTTAAAGCCATTGCCATCGAACTCTTACGGTTTTTACGGATTGCACCGATGGGATCTTTTTCGCCCATTGCAATCACTCCATGGGTTTCCACAAAGGAAAGCCTTGGGTGTTCGCCTTTTAAATAAGGTGCCATTTTATCGTACTCACCGAATACGGTGAGATGAATATCATCAAACGACTTTAAGGCTTTATAAACCCCTTCAATTTGTTCTTTGGGGGCGTAATCGCCACCCATTCCATCGACTGCAATATGTATCATGATTCACCTCTAAATGTTCCCATTATAGCATAGCCCCTTCCAGGCTGAATGTATCTTTATTATAAGGCAAACCCCTTTGATTTAAGGGGTTGACTGTAAGGTTTCTTGAATCGTTTCAATGAGGGCCAGTGTTTCTTCGTATGGCCATGCTTGAAGCGCACTAAAACCGGTTTGGTCGGTCCCAAACAACGTCCCAAATCCTCGCATTTTTAAATCCATCTGCGCAATTTCAAAGCCATCGGTCATGGTTTTTAAAACCGTCAATCTCTCTTTAACTGATGCTTTTCCTTGATAAAGTAGATAACACACGCCCGGAATATGATGCCGGCCGAGTCTTCCTCTCAGTTGATGAAGTTGGGCATAGCCAAACCGCTCAGCATGATAAATCAACATCAATCCCGCATTTTTCACATCAATGCCCACTTCAATCACTGACGTGGCAATGAGAATATCAATTTCATGTGCTTGAAAAGCGTGTAGAGTCTCAGTTTTTTCGGTTGCGGGCTGCTGGCCGTGCAGCGTCGCAATGCGCGCATTCTTAAAGCGCGAGAGGTAATACGATTCGATTCGATTAACGCTCAAAAGCATGTCATCATCTTCGATTCGTGGGGCGACGATGAAAACTTGTTGATTTTCTTCTAAGGTCATGTCGATCATGTAATCCAAGGTTTTCGCATCTTTAAGTGGAATGACTTCGGTTTTTACGGCTTGACGGTTCGCCGGCATTTCTCTCAGTGTAGTCACATCCATGTCTTGATAAAGGGTGAGTGCCAGGGTTCTTGGAATCGGTGTGGCCGATAAACTGATGAGATCAGCGGAGGCGCCTTTTTGAATGAGGGCTTCGCGTTGATTGACCCCAAAGCGGTGTTGTTCATCGATGATGACTTGACCCAATTTATGAAAGTGGGTGGTGGGACTAAATAATAGATGCGTCCCAAAGACGATGTCGATATCGCCTGCTTTAAGCGCACTTAAACGATTCTTTAAGACTCTTTTGTCTAAAGAACCCGTCAGAACAGCACTCTTAAATGCCCCCCCAAATAAGGATTGAAACGTCTTATGATGTTGTTCAGCTAATATTTCAGTCGGTGCCATGAACGCCACTTGAAACCCGTGTCCCATCAAAAGGACACTGGAAAGCAAGGCGACCACCGTTTTCCCCGATCCCGTATCGCCTTGGAGTAAACGGCGAGCAGGCAGGGGAGCTTTTAAGTCTTCGACGAGTGTCGCTACACTCTCTTTTTGACCCTTTGTTAGCGCAAAAGGTAACCGTTTTAACCACGCGTCTAATTGCGCATGATCGACGGGTTTCGCCGCCTCTAAAGGGGTTTTATCTGATTGACTTCGGCCGATTTCACGGGCCGTGAGATAGGCGATTTTTTGCCAGGTAAAAAACGCTTCAACGTCTTCCATAGACCTTGGAAAATGCGCATAAAATAACGTGTCATGACGGCTTTTGAGTTGGAACTTATGACGAATGACTTCGGGGAGACTTTCGGGAATGGTCAATCGTTCAAAGGCTTTTTCCACAAAGCCTTGAAAACGGGTATCACTCAGTTTTTTGAGACGGTAATTGGGGATAATACCACTTTTGAAATTGGCGGCTAAGAATACTTTTTGCGCGGTCATCGATGGTTTAATGGTTCCGAAAATGACGATTTCAGTCCCCACGTTTAATTGATGAAACCAGTGGGTCTGGTTGAATAATGCCATCTGCACGGAGGTGCCTAAGACACTAATTTTACAGGTTAAGCGTTTTAGATTTCGCCGGATCGAAAATATTTTGGGGGCGCTTTCCACCGTCGCTTTATAGTAGGCCGGGGTTTCTTGAATGGTGGTCGATAGTTTTCGCTCGTCGTAACTTTTAGGTACGGTTAAAAGAAGATCTTCAACGGTCAAGATCTTGAGGGTGGTGAGCTTTTCTAAAGTTTTGGGCCCAATGCCAGGGATCGTATTTAGCTTCATCATTTATCTCTTGGTATAAAAAAAGCTAGGGGCTAACCCCTAGCTTTATCATACCATTTTACTCGACGGCGATTAAGTAATCGTACACGCTTTGCTTGCCATCGATGACTTCGACTTCGACATGGCCAAACATATCAGCGAGATACTTTTTCACCGCTTTAACTTCTTTGGCATCGGGTGCTTCCCCGACCATAATGGTGACAATTTCACTGTCTGGTTGGATGATATCTCCGCACAAAAACTTGACCGTATCTAAACGGCTGGTTTGAGCAGAGACAATGGAGCCTTCTGCGATGCCTAAATAATCGCCTTTATTGATTTTCAGACCATTAATTTTCGTGTCCCGAACCGCATGAGTGACTTCGCCAGTACGGACATGATTAATGAGTTCATGCATTTCTTCAATGGCCGCATCCACATCTTGGTTGGCATCAAACATCGTGAGTGATGCATATCCTTGAGGAATGGTTTTGGCTGGAATGACGATGACATTTTTATCGGTCACTTCACTCGCAGCGGTTTCAGCGGATAAGAAGACATTTTTATTATTGGGAATGATGATGATGTTTTCAGCGTTGATCGCTTCAATGGCGTCGATGAAATCTTGCGTACTTGGATTCATCGTTTGGCCGCCTTCAATGACGACGTTGACACCCATTTCTTCAAACATAGACCGGAGTCCTGGGCCATTGACGACCGTAATCAAGCCATATTTTTGTTTGACCTCTTTTTTCTTCAGCGATTGGTTTTGTTTTTTGAGTTCTTCATGTTGCACAGTCATGTTTTCAATTTTCAGCTTGATGAATTCCCCATAACGCTGACCAAGGTTTAACGCATCCCCTGGGGTCACGGTGTGAATGTGGACTTTGCAGATTTCATCATCCGCCACGACAACAATGGAATCACCCAATTCTTGAAGTTGTGCTTTGAAGATATCGGTATCAAAAGGTTTCGCTTCATCGAGTTCAATGATGAACTCGGTGCAATAGCCAAATTCAACTTCACCTTCGATTTCGTGGTGCACGCCAATGGTCGGATCGACTTTTTCTTCCGCGAAGACTTCGCCTTTAAGGGCTGAAATCATGCCTTCGACAATTAAAATAAGACCGGCCCCGCCGCTGTCAACCACACCAGATTCTTTCAAGGCCGGTAACATATCGGGGGTCCGTTCAAGGGATTGTTTCGCTTCATCTAAATACACATTTAAAACTTCAATGATATCGGAGTCTTCCGTGGCAATCGACTGGGCTTTTGCGGCCGCTTCTCTTGCCACCGTTAAAATGGTCCCTTCCACGGGATTAATGACGGCACCGTAAGCTTGTTCGACCCCTTGTTGAAGGCCTTCGATTAAGGCTGGGGCATTCGCGGTTTTACGTTCTTTAAAGGCTTTCGAAAACCCTGAAAAAAGCTGCGATAAAATGACGCCTGAGTTTCCTCTAGCCCCCATTAAGAGTCCCCGGGATAAGGCTTTACCCACGACATCAATGGATTCGTCATTCAGTGATTCAATGGCGCTAACGCCAGACATCATGGTGGATTGCATATTGGAACCCGTATCGCCGTCAGGGACCGGGAAAACATTCAGATCGTTGATCTCTTGGTGTTGATTTTTAAGTTTGATGGTACCATTTTTTATAATTAACTTTAAAAGATTACCGTCGATTTCACGTGTACTCATAGTGGCCTCCAGGTGCATCATCTGCACGGGATATAAGGATGGCATGATTTGCCATAATTTATTTTAGCACCGAAATGCATATACTGCAAGTTATTATACATTTTTTGCAACTCAATGTCGCACCTTTAAATAAAGACTTGCCAAAGACGTGCGGTATGCTATACTACTTGAGCGATTACACATAATCTTTAGGAGGTGCTAATCAATGGCTAAAGAATGCTACGTAACCGGTAAAAAAAATATGTCAGGTAATACTCGCTCTTTCTCACTGAATTCCACGAAGCGTCAATGGAAAGCGAACTTACAAAAAGTACGTATTGAAGAAGATGGAAAAGTGAAAACGGTCTATGTTTCAGCCCGTGCCCTGAAGAAAAACAAATTGACTCGAGTCTAAGGCTTGGGTCTTTTTTTTGCCTTAATCCCGTGATTCAATCACCAGTAATGTCCCAGATTTCAATGAAATCTGGCCACTTCCTTCATTGGATATCCCTACCGTATCTCCATAGGTGAGGGTTGCATCTTTTAAAGGATACTTGAATCCTTCAACATTTAACCCTTCGACGTGAGGCGCGGCAAACAAAGACACATACGGATGAACCGGATCAATGCGATGCGTCCCAGGACTTAACGTATACGCACGGATATGATCATTAAGTAGCACTACAGGGCCCATGGTTAATAACCGTAGATTCGCCAGCGAATGATCCAAGCGGACGCCCGCATTGGTGTATAGATATATGATCGAAGGATTTTTCTTGAGGGCTTCTAAGACGGCAAGCATCGTATCGGTTTCATCTTTCATGGATGCGTGCTCATGAACCAGAGTATTTGGATAGCGTGCCTTAATCTCATCTAAATCACTCGAATCAAAATCACCCACGATCAAATCCACGGGGTGATTTTTTTCAAACAAAAAAAGCGCGGCAGATTCCACCGCGATGGTATAGTTGGCTTTCGTGTTGATTTTGTACGGGACAGGCGGCGCAAAAATATTAACGATCATAAAAAGCTTTCAGGGCCGCCTTTGGATCATCGGCTTTAAAAATAGATGAACCGACCACACATACATCCGCACCCGCGGCTAAGACTTCATCAATATTTTCTAAATTAATCCCTCCATCCACGACAATTAAAAAGGCGGCGTCTAGAGTGTCTCTTAAGGTTCTTAACGCACTGATTTTTTCTAAAGAGTGGTGCATAAAGCTTTGGCCACCAAACCCCGGTTCCACACTCATCACTAAGACGTGATCAAGGTGCGGTAAAAAAGGCGCAATTAATGAAACATTACTGCCCGGTTTAATCGACAGACCGACTGGGATATTCCGTGATTTGACGTGATCCAGCAAACTTTGAATATCGCTTTCGACTTCACCATGAAAGGTAATCCGGTCACTTCCTGCATCGATATAGGCATCGATCAATCGCTCGGGATTGGATACCATTAAATGTGTATCAAACACATGCGACGATAACGGTCTTATGGCCTCAATGACCATCGGCCCAAACGAAAGATTGGGCACAAAGTGACCGTCCATAACATCTAGATGAAGCCATCTAGCATCTTCTATGAGCTTTAATTCATCGCTTAAGGCCGTAAAATCGGCTGCGAGTAGTGACGGGGCGATAATCATAAGACTCCTTTTAGTATTCCAAGGCTCTTAATTCTTCGTAGATTTTTTGATAACTTTGATACCGGTGGGCTGGGATGTCTCCGTTTTCTAACGCAACTTTCACCGCGCAGCCGGGTTCGTTTAGATGTTGACACGTCCGAAATTTACAGCGGGCTTGTAAGTCTTTGAATTCAATAAAATAATCGCGTAAGGCTTCTTTGTCTAAATCCTCAAAAGAGAGTTTAGAAAAGCCTGGGGTATCAACGATGAATCCGTCAAAACGGTGCCAAAGTTCCACATGACGCGTCGTATGTTTCCCGCGGCCTAAGGCTTTGGAAATCTCTCCCGTTTTTAAGTTTAAATCGGGGGATAAGACATTGATCAAACTGCTTTTCCCGGCGCCTGTTTGGCCGGCAAACACCGTTAATTTGTCTTTAAAAAGGGATTTTAAAGGCTCGGTAGTTTTTTCGTCGTGTTTAGAAATGTACCGAACATCAAAGTAGCGTTCATAAAAACGCATCGTCTCTTTTAAAGCCTCTGTTTGAGCGGGCGTTAAAAGATCCATTTTCGTCATGATGATGATGCCATCAATCTCAGCAATCGCAATTTGGACCAAAAAACGGTCCAACAGTATCGTGGAAAACTCCGGTGGATTGGCACTCATCAAAATGAGCGCTTGATCAACGTTGGCCACCGGGGGTCTTTTCAGCATCGAATGCCGGTCATCCACGGCGGTGATGAGTCCTTCCGTTTTCTCAAACGTGACAGTATCGCCCACCCTAGGGTCAATCGCTTGATGGCGAAATAATCCACGGGGGCGGCAGGGCACTTCATCCACCCCATCAAATACGGTGTAAATCCCTCCCGTCAATTTAATAATCCTACCGGTACTCAAACGCGGGGTCCGTTAATTGATGACATGGGTCGGGTCTAAATCGGTCGCAATGCCGACGTATCTTAAAGCAAAGGTTTCTAAGTCGTTGCGGACATCATCCGCATCCGCGCCTAAACGTAAGTTATCACCAACGACGGTGGCCCCCACTTCTTGTAGCCAACCCCGAATCACATCGGTGGCTCCACAGAAAGCTTCAGGAAATCCTTCCGGATCGCCAAACCCAAAAACCCCCACTTCTAGAGGTTTAATTAAGGCAGGGTCAACATCTTCCATGAAGGCTTTGAAATCATCTTGAGGAAGCCCATGATCCCAGGTGGATGCGCCCATTAAAACGGCTTTGGCGTTTTTGAGTTTTTCTTCGACGCGTAAATCACCGACATTCATCGTTTCTGCTTGAATGCCTTCTTGACGGTTTAAAACACTCGCCATAATTTCAGCGGCGCGTTCGGTGTTTCCCGTTTCGCTGCCATAAATAATTAACACTTGATTGTAAATTGCCATGTCAGTCTCCTATTGGTTGGATTTTATATATTCGTAATAATTCGCCATGGTTTGGCGGTAATATGGTTGCACAAATAATAAAGTTAAAATTCCTAACGTCATCGCGCCTAAGAGATACCAACCGATGAACGAAAGCTGTAAGAAAAAGAGTTCCGCTTTATGACCGTTCATCATCCGCATCGATTGCTCGATGGGATTTTTTTCTTCAGGGTTATCGGCCAAGATGTAAGGCGTTAAAAAGTAACTGTATGATTTGATGATGCCTGGGACGATGAATAATAGATACCATAAAAAGGTATAAAGCCCTCTTAAAAATAGTTGGATGACGTGGTTAAAATATTGATTGCCTCGTAAACTGACCACCAAATCACCGGGTTCAGCGGGGCCGCCTTTAGAGAGTTTAATAAACGCATACGCACTCCCCACATGAATGGGTAAGACTAAAACGGCGCCGAACACAGTGCCCGCCAAAGCCGCAAACGCCACCACTTCTAAAAGGATCAATATAATCATGACGCCTTTTTGATTCGAATAGGTATTTCTTGCTTGCAATTTTAGGTTTTTCATTAACTAGAATCCTCTTTAAATGAATCTCTTTGGATAGCCATATTATAGCATATTTAAAGGCTTAAAATAAAAAAATGTCCCAGTTAAACCGGGACATTTATGCCATTATTTAAACGCTTGAAAGGGAAGATTGAAGGCTTCAGCAACGGCTTGATAGGTCACCTGTCCTTGATAGGTATTGAGGCCTTTTTGGAGTTCTGGGAAGCGCTCAAATGCCCCTTCTAATCCGTGCCGCGCTAAAGCTTCAATGTAATGGGTGGTCGCGTTGGTTAACGCATACGTCGATGTCCGCGGGGTCGCCCCAGGAATATTAGGGACCGAATAATGAACCACATCATGTTTGAGATAAACCGGATCGTCATGCGTCGTGGTCCGGTCAATGGTTTCTATGGTTCCCCCTTGATCAATGGATATATCAATGATAACGGAGCCCTTAGGCATCGCTTTGACCCACGCTTCTTTGACCAACGTGACGGCCTTCGCTCCTGGTATTAAGACGGTTGAAATCAATACATCGGCACTTTTCACACTCTTTTCGATGTTTAGCGGATTGCTTTTCAGTAAGTGAATGGACGTGCCAAATATATCTTCAAGTTTACGGAGTTTACTTTCTTTCAATTCTAACAGGGTGACATTGGCCCCAAGGCCAAGTGCCATGCGTGCGGCACTGATGCCTGCGACACCACCCCCGATGATGACGACGTTACCTTTGGGAACACCTGGGACACCGGAAAGTAAAATGCCCGCTCCACCGCGATGTTTTTCTAAATACGTGGCCCCGACAATCACGCTGCGTCTTCCGGCCACTTCACTCATGGGTCTCAGTAACGGGAGTTCTCCGTTTTCTTCCACCGTTTCATAGGCAATCGCTGTGGTTTTTGCCCGGAGTAAAGCATCGGTTAATGGCCGGTCTGCGGCCAAGTGTAAAAAGGTAAATAGGATTTGGTTTTCTCTTAAAAACCCATATTCTTCTTTGAGTGGTTCTTTGACTTTCACAATGAGATCTTTTTGCCACACTTCTTCAGCGGTTTTTAAGAGATGTGCCCCCGCTGCTAAATACTCACTATCATTAATACCGGAGCCTTCACCCGCCCCAATTTGAACAAAGACATCATGGCCATTTTTCACTAAATGGCTGATGCCATCGGGTGTCATTCCGACGCGATGTTCGTTATTTTTGATTTCTTTTAAAACCCCAATTTGCATGCGGCTCCCTCATCATCTTTGATGCTTTTATTGTACCACTAGATGTATGCGTTTTCTAGAGTGACTCAGCCAATAAAAAAAGAGACCGAAGTCTCTTTTTTAAGTTCTAACCCGGATATTTAACGTTTGGGTTAAATGCACCGTGAGTTGGTCCATTAACCGGTCAATGTCCGCGGTTTTAAAGGTGCCCGTTTTATCGTTGAAATACAATCTTAACGCGAGGGATTTTTCCGACTCCAATAACGGTTTTCCCGTGTAGACATCAAAGATTTCTACGTCGTATAAATGATCCACTTGGGCATTAAAGGCGGCTTCAACTAAGGATTCTGCCGGGAGCGCCTCATCGACAATGAATGCGATGTCTCGTTTGACCGAAGGCATTTTCGAAACTGGAATATACCGATTTTCTTCATTGAGGTATTTTTTGAGTTTACCAATCGAGATTTCCGCCACAAAGGCTTCTTTGAGGTCGTAGGCATTGAGTGTTTTGGGATGCACCGCCCCACAAAACCCAACGACATTCCCATCAACCATCAGTTCAGCCGTTTGATGCGGATGCATCGCAGGAATCAGGGCCGGTTTAAATGTGGCACTGACGCCAAAGAGATCTAGGACATGCGTGATGAGACCTTTGAGCGCAAAAAAGTCTAGAGGCGTCGCTTCTTTCCAAGGTGCTTCATGCCACGGGCCCATCAAGGCAAGCGCTAAGGTTTCAGTTTCTTCAGCGAGGTAAAGATGACCCATTTCAAACACATGGACGCTTTCCATCTGCCGAGCGTGATGATATTTTAAAACATCGAGTAAGCTTGGAACGAGCGTCTGTCTTAAACTTTGATGGTCTTCGGATAATGGTCTTAAAACCTGGGTCCCTTTTGCTTCAGTAAACCCTTTTTCTTTATCCGGATGCGTGAGGGAATACGTGATCGCTTCAAATAATCCAAGGCCTTCTAAATGTCTTTTAATTTGACGGCGCTTGCGCTGATAGGCCGTTAAACCCCCCTCGGTGTTCGTGGATGGCAAGGTGATGGGGAGTTGATTATAACCATAGATCCGGCCAATTTCTTCAATCAAGTCTTGCTCGGTCTTGATGTCTAGACGTCTGACTGGCACGAAGACTTTTAACACGTCGTCTTGAACTGTCGTATCAAGATGTAAACGGCTGAGTATTTGCTTAGCGTCATCGGTCGTTAAGGTCGTGCCTAATACGCCATTGACCCGGCTTAAAGGAAGGGAAATTTCCCACGGCGAGTGAACATTCTTTTCTGCTTTAGAAATCCCTTGAGCAACCGACCCACCCCCTAAATCTGCCATCATTTGCGCGGCTTTATCAAGGGCTAAAAGAGCCCGGTCATGGGCGATGCCCCGTTCAAATCTTAGCGAGGCTTCACTTCTTAAATCTAAACGTCTGGATGTTTGGCCAATCCGGGTTGCATTAAATAAGGCGCTTTCTAAAAAGACGCGGGTCGTCTTTGGACTCACTTCGGTGTCTAAACCTCCCATGACCCCGCCCAGTGCGATGGATGTTTGTCCATCGGTAATCAAGATATCGCCTTTTTGGAGAATTCTTTTTTGACCATCTAATGTGGTGAAGGTTTCATCGGCTTCCGCCGCTTTCACCCGAATGGTATGGGAAGGAATGGTATCCAAATCAAAGGCGTGGAGGGGTTGACCGAGATCAATCATCACATAGTTGGTCACATCCACGATGTTATTGATGGGTCTTATGCCCGCCGCAATGAGCCGGTTTTTAAGCCATTCAGGGCTTTCTTGGATGGTGACATCATCGATCACCCGGCCATAGTAAGCATCACATAAATCGGTATCAATCAGAGTCTTAACGGGATTGACTTGATCCGATTCTTTCACCGCCACTTTTGGCAGTGTTAAAGGCACTTCATAAAGCGCACTCACTTCATAAGCGACCCCCAGCATGCTCATGAGGTCCATCCGGTTGGGGGTCAGTTCAAGCTCAATGACTTCATCGTTAAATCCGAGAGTGTCTAAAGAATCCGCTCCCGCCGGGTCTAGGACATGGATGCCTGTTTCTTGATGGTATTTTTTATCCAGGCCAATTTCATCAAGTGAGACAATCATCCCTGCGGACTCAATCCCATTAATCTTAGCGCTTTTTATTTGAATGCCCCCGGGAAGTGTCGCGCCGATGTCGGCCACAATCACATCTTGACCGGCCGCCACATTGGGCGCCCCACACACGATGGTCCGGGTCGCATCTCCCACTTGGACGTGGCATTTTTTATTTTTACTATCTGGTATGGCTTCCGTGTTTAAGACCCGGCCGAGTACAAGCCCTTTTGCCTGGTATAACGGTGTCACATCCGCGACTTCTTGGGCGTGGAGTGAGAACTTTTCAGCGAGGTCTTCTGAGGGAATGGACGCTTTAATATAGTCATTTAACCACTGCATCGATACGTTCATAAAAGCGCTCCTTTACTGATTAAACATGCGTAAAAAGCGCATGTCATTCGTATAAAAATGGCGAATATCTTCAATGCCGTACTTGAGCATGGCGATGCGTTCCACCCCAATGCCAAAGGCAAATCCTTGATAGACGCTTGGGTCATACCCGCTCATTTTAAGCACATTATCATGAACCATGCCGGCCCCTAAGATTTCGATGTAACCGGTATGCTTACAAATCGAACACCCTTTTCCCTCACAGTTATAACAACTCACATCGACTTCCACAGAAGGTTCGGTGAACGGGAAATAGGATGGTCTTAAACGGATGGTGCGGTCTGGTCCAAACATGGTTTGGGCCAGTTTTAAAAGGGTACCTTTAAGATCAGCCATGGTCGTTTTTTGATCGACCACCAATCCTTCGATTTGCATGAACTGATGGGAATGCGTCGCATCATCATCATCGCGGCGGTAAACTTTGCCTGGGCAAATGATTTTCACAGGTTTTCTTCCGCCATATTCCAGCATCGTCCGAACTTGAACGGGAGAGGTATGCGTTCTTAAAAGGGTTTTTGGGTCGATATAAAAACTATCTTGCATATCCCGCGCCGGATGGTTTTTCGGTAAATTGAGTTTTTCAAAGTTGTATTCATCCGATTCAATTTCAGGACCTTCTTTGATTTGATACCCCAGGCCAATAAATAAATCTTCAATCGACTCCACGATTTGTGTAAGGATATGCGAACTGCCCACCGGTATATCGTGCCCGGGTAGAGTGACGTCTATTTTTTCGGTTGCGAGTTGCGCTTCAATCCGGGCGTTTTCCAACGCTTCTTTGTGCGCGTTTAAAGCATCTGATAATTCGTTTTTTAATTGGTTCACGCTTTGGCCGTAGGCCGGACGCTCTTCGGGGGATAAATCTTTCATCGCTTGCATGAGCTGCGTGACTTTTCCTTTTTTTCCGAGATATTCAGCTTTGAGTTCGGCAAGTTCAGCCTCTTTAAAGACCGTCTCAAGTGTCTTTAAAAAGCTTTGTTTAAGTGAATCGAATGCTTCCATAATGCCTCCTAAAATAAAAAAATCCCTCTCAAAAAAAGAAGGACGAATAATATCCGCGGTACCACCTTGGTTCTCACTAAAAAAA
>CBFHLD010000017.1:0-13803 GCA_965656585.1 Candidatus Izemoplasmataceae bacterium
TCGGATGCGTGTGTCAGACGGGATTTGGTTTCGGCCGTCGACCGGTTTAAACTGGAATTTAACTGTCGCTCATGCGTCTTTGAAACGACTGGGATTTTAAGCGCGGAATCGGCCCTAGCGATGCTGGAAGATGATCTAGATACACTGAACGAATATGATGTGGATTACATGGATGCATCCATTGGCCATGTCTTGACCACGATGTATCAAGGCGGTCTCATTTCTAGAGAAACCACCGCTGAAATCTATCAAACGATGGTGCAAACAGGAAGACTCAATGTCTCCGTGCCCAGTGGGTATTTACTTCCCTATCTCGATAAAGCTTATTACATCCCAACCTATCATTCATCTTTAGAATATTTTGACGATCTGATTCCGTTTATGAGTACGGTCTTAAACGGAGTCATGCCGCTTTATAGTAGCTATTTAAACTTCAATAGCATCGGTGAAACCGGCTTACTCAAGCTGATTGATTTTGGAATCTATCCGTCGTTTATCCTTTCGGATCAACCCACCAGTCGTTTAAAGAATACGGATATCTCTTACTTTTACACCACCGAATTTGACCGGTGGGAAGAAAGTATCATTGATGATTACGCGTTTATCGCTGAAGCGATGGCGCCCACCCTCAATGCGACGCTTTTGAGCCGGGATGTCATCGAACAAGGCGTCGTCAAAAAAGTCTTTGATAACGGCGTCATCCAATACATTAACTACCAGTCTAGGCCCGTCCAAATCGATGGGATTGATATCGATGCGCTCAACGTCACCACCTTAAGGGGGACGCCATGAAATTAAAAGCGAAATTACTCCATAATAAAGTCATCGATTTTCATCATGATCACGTGATTGTATTCGGAAAATTCCGAATTCAAATCACCTCGAAAAGACGTTCCAGTGCCATTGGCTTATCGTTTATTTCCCTGTGGATCGTTGGGTATCTCATTTTTGCCTTATATCCCATTGTGTATAGTTTTTATTTATCGCTTTTTAAAGTCCGTTTAGACGGCGGGGCGATTGATCTGACGTTTGAAGGGTTCAATAATTTTGCGGCTGCGTTTTTATACGACCCGTACTTCGTGGAAATTCTCGTGGAGTATGTGTTAGAGATGCTTCTAAATGTGCCAATAACGATTGTTTTTGCCTTAATCATTGCCATGCTCATTAATCAACCGATTAAAGGCAAAGGCATCTTTAGGACCATCTTCTTCTTACCCGTCATTATTACGACGGGGCCGGTCATCCGGGAACTTATGAATCAAGGCGCCACCACCTTACCATCGATTGATGAATACGGGATTATTGATCTCATTATCACCAATTTAAACAGCGCGATTGCCGATCCTCTGCAAGCCCTTTTTGACACGATCTTACTCGTCTTATGGTTCACGGGAATTCAAATCTTGATATTCCTGGCGGGCCTGCAAAAAATTGACAAAGAAATCTACGAAGCCTCGATGATTGATGGGGCCGGTCCTTGGGAAAGCTTTTGGAAAATTACGCTTCCTCAAATCATGCCTCTTATAACCGTCATCGTCATTTACACGACGGTGTCAATGAGCGTCTTTTCCCTCAATGAAGTCATCATCTACATTCAAAATGTGATGCTGGGCGAATCTACGGTGGGCACCTTAACCACCGGGTATGGATACTCGGCGGCCCTCGCATGGATTTACTTTATTGTCATGGTCTTGATCATCTTATTATTCATTGGACTCTTATCCATCCGGAGGAAATCACGCGTATGATGAAGCTCACGGATTTGAAAAAAGAAATCAAACAATTCCCCAGTTCAAATGGGGTGAAAAAGGTGCGTAAGATCCTCTTTGGGATGAAATTTACCGATGGGCTGTTTTATAAAGCATCGGTCTATTTGTTGTTGATTGCCCTATCTTACATTTATCTGTATCCGATGCTTTACATGGTCACAGGTTCTTTCATGAGCATGGAAGATATCATCGATGTCGCGGTGAAATGGATTCCTTCCAGTTTAAACTTTGAGAATTATTCGATTGTCTTTACGGAAATTGCTTATCTCAGAAGTTTACTCGATGCCATTTATTTGGCCATCGTCCCGGCCATCAGCGCAACCGTCTCTGCGTCTTTAGTGGGATACGGGTTTGCGAAATTTGATTTCCCCTTTAAAAAGACCTTGTTTGTACTCATGATCATGACGTTTATCGTCCCTCCACAAATTACGATGCTTCCGATGTTTCGGATGTTTTCCCAGTACAACTTACTCGGATCGATTCGGGCGTTTGTCTATCCGGCGATTTTGGCCAATGGATTGAATGCGGCCATCTTCATTCTGATCTTCTTTCAGTTTTTCAGAATGGTCCCAAAATCCCTGATTGAATCGGCAGAACTGGATGGGGCGAATGCGTTTACGATATTCATCCGGATTATCTTACCCCTCGCAGTGCCATCCATCATTATTGTGTTCTTGTTTAGTTTTGTTTGGTACTACAATGAAACGTATCTTTCGGGTCTTTATTTAAGAGGCTCGGACTTACTGAGTTTACCGTTAAGAATCGATCAATATATTTCGAACTTCACGAGCATCTACCCCGAAGGTTCCCCCGCCCGCGAACGCATGCAGGCGGTTAAACTGGCGGGGAACGTCTTAACCTTGATGCCGTTACTCATTCTATATTTCTTTACCCAAAGGTACTTTGTGGAATCCATTGACCGCACGGGCATTACAGGAGAATAACATGAAAAAAATACTGCTATTACTACCGTTAACTTTATTCCTTGTGGCGTGTACGAATACACCTGAAGCGCCGGCCTTTGATGAGCGTTCGTTAGTCGATGAAGACTGCGTCCACTTAGAAAATATCGGCGATTACCAGCCGATTTGGTGTGATGAATTCGACTATGAAGGCATTCCCGCCGCTGATAAATGGGGCTATGACGTGGGCGGTTCTGGCTGGGGCAATCAAGAACTCCAGTACTACACGAGAGCCGACATCGACAACGCCTTTGTGGAAGATGGCATCCTCAATATTCATGCGATGGAAGAATCCATGGGCGGACGCGATTATACCTCGGCCCGACTAGTCTCTAAATACTTTATGGATATGACCTATGGCCGTGTGGTGATCCGCGCGAAAATGCCTGAAGGAAGAGGCACCTGGCCAGCTTTATGGATGCTGCCGACCGAATGGCGCTATGGGGGATGGCCCGATAGCGGAGAAATTGATATTATGGAATATGTGGGCTACGAGCCCAACACCATCCATGGATCGGTTCATACCGGCGCATACAATCACATGATTGGCACACAGCTCACCTTTGAACGTCGCGTGGAAACCGTTGAAGAAGAATTTCACGTATATGAAATGGTCTGGGAACCTGGCCGGATTGATCTGTATGTGGATGACATTTTATTTGCTTATTTTGGCTATAATCCGAATGCCAATATTGACACTAAAAACACCGATGCATGGCCGTTTGACCAACCGTTTCACTTGATTATGAATCTCGCGATTGGGGGGACGTGGGGCGGCGCCTTAGGCGTGGATGAATCCATCTTCCCACAAACCATGCAAGTGGATTATGTCCGGGTCTATCAAAAAGATTACGCGGGGATGGATCAAACCCCACCGAACAGTGTCACCGACGTGGAATTATTAAAAGCCACCGCAAGTACATTGCAATTTGGATGGGATAAAGCCACCGATGATGTGGCGGTCAAAGACTATGACATTTTTGTCGATGGCATGCTCTATGAGACCACATCGGTCAATGGCATCTTCATTGACCGCTTAGATCCCAACACAGAATACGAAATCACCATCATCTCCAAGGACTTTAAAGATCAAACGTCTGAACCTTTTACCATCAATGTTTCCACCGAATAGATGACGGATTAAACGAGGGTTTTATGGTTACCATTAAAGACTTATCCAAGATGTCCGGTTTTTCCATCACCACCGTATCAAAAGCACTCAATGATTATTCGGATATCTCGCAAAAAACAAAAGATAAAATACTCAAACTGGCCGCCGAGATGGACTACATCCCGAATGCATCGGCGCGTAGTTTAATCACGCAAAAATCCTACACGATTGGGATTGTGTTTGATGAAATAACCGGGCTTGGTCTTCAACATCCCTTGTTTTCACGCGTTTTAGAAAGCTTTAAGAGTGTCGTAGAACATGAAGGATATGACATCATGTTTTTATCGAAGTCCATGAATGGCAAAGATGGCTCTTACCTTCAACACTCTCTCAGAAAACAAGTCGAAGGTGTCTTTGTGTTGTGCACGGATTTTAACGGGGTAGAACTGGTTGATTTATACCGGTCCAAACTGCCCATGGTCACCCTTGATTTTGAACAGCCGAATATTCTAAATATCACCAGTAATAATAAAACCGGCATCAGTCAAGCCGTGAAATATCTGTATGATCTCGGCCACCGGAAGATTGCGAACATCCACGGATCAGACCGCACCTATATCGGTGGGCAGCGTAAAGATATCTTTTTAGATGTCATGCGTGATCTCGGACTCGACGTCCCCCCTCAATACATGGTGGAAGGGCCTTTATTTTCCAAAGAGGATGGCTATCAAGCCATGCAAAAACTCTTAAAACAAAGTGATCTTCCCACCGCCGTTTTTGCGGCCTCCGATATGATGGCCATCGGCGCCATGCAAGCCATCAGAGAAGCCGGTAAAGATGTGCCGGGTGATATTTCGGTGGTTGGGTTTGATGGGATTGAACTGGGTCAAATCATTCATCCAAGACTCACCACGATTCGCCAAGACTCACGGAAAATCGGTGCCATTGCGGCTCATAATATTTTGCAGATGATCAACAATAAAACCCGGGATAAACAAGGCGAGACGATTTCGATTGATACGTACTTGATTACCGGAGAAACGACGAAGGTAATACGATGAGTTTTCAAATTGATTTCAAAAAACTAAAGACACTCCCCCGTGACCTTTTTAATGTAGAAACCGGAGATAAGTGGTTTAACCGTGAAGTCCAAGCGTATACCGATTCATTGGATACGCTTTTTTTTGACGAAGACGGCATGCATTTAAGAGCGTTCAAAAAGAATGGCCGCTATGAAAGTGCAAGGATTACCACGGAAGGGAAACAGACCTTCTTATACGGTCAATTATCAATCACCGCGAAGCTCCCGGGGGGTAGGGGCGCATGGCCAGCGATATGGATGCTATCAGACACCCAGCCTTTTGGTAAATGGCCTCACTCGGGAGAAATAGACATCGTAGAATACCGCGGACATTACCCCGATCAAGTCTTATTTTCCCTCCATACATCGACCTATAATCACCGCAAAGACGGGCATTATCATTACGCCCATACCATGACACCGGAAGGCTTTCATACCTACACGCTTGATTGGCAAGAAAATAGTTTAGCTTTACTCATAGATGGGACCTTAATTCATACGTTTGAAAAAGGCGAAAACGGCCGGGATACGAATGATGCCGGTTGGCCGTTTCATCATCCGTTTCATCTTTTATTAAATATCGCCGTTGGGGGCATGTTGGGCGGCGAAGTCATCGATGAAGATTTCCCCCAAGAAATGATCATCCAATCGATTCATTACGAGGAGCTCAAATGAAATCACCTGAAGCCATTCTTAAAACCCTGACAAACGAAGAAAAAGTCAAGCTCTTATCGGGTCAAAACATGTGGCAAACCGAAGCCATCCCTGAAAAAGAGATTCCATCGATGTTTATGGCCGATGGTCCCCATGGCCTGAGAAAACAAGCCCCAGAAGCCGCGGGTGGAGTGGCTAAAGCGATCCCTGCAACGTGTTATCCATCGGCCGTATTAATGGGCAGTACCTGGAATGATGCGTTAATCGAACAAGTCGGGGAAGCCATGGGCAACGAGGCTTTAGAACAAGACATCGATATGATTTTAGGTCCAGGCATTAACATCAAGAGACACCCGTATAATGGGCGTAATTTTGAATACTTTTCAGAAGATCCTTTAGTGGCTGGAAAACTCGGAGCCGCCCTCATCCGGGGAGTTCAATCCAGAGGTGTTGGCACGAGTCTAAAACATTACGTCGCCAATAACCAAGAAACCAGACGCATGGTCACCGATGCCATCATTGATGACAAAGCGCTTAATGAAATCTATTTAAAAGCGTTTGAAATTGCGGTGAAAGAAGGAAATCCTTGGACCGTCATGGCCGCTTACAACAAAGTCAATGGCAAGTTTGTGACCGAACATGACGAACTGTTATCTGAAACACTTAAAAAAGATTGGGGATATGAAGGAGCTCTTGTTTCTGACTGGGGGGCGGTCAATGACCGCGTTCAATCGTTGAACGCAGGGCTTTCATTAGAGATGCCATCATCAGGGGGCATGCACGATCAAGCCGTATTAGATGCCCTTGAAAAAACGCTCGATCAAGCCACCTTAGATGAACGCGTATTAGAGGTTTTAAAGCTGGTTGAAAAAGCGCAATCGAAGAAGCCCAAAGTGAAAAAAATCAATCCGCATCAAGTCGCCGTCGACGCGGCCGCTGAAGGCATGGTTCTTTTAAAAAATGAGAATCTCTTACCTTTTTCAAAAGATAAAAAGATTGTTCTTATTGGGGCCTTTGCGAAAAATCCACGGTATCAAGGGGGTGGGTCATCTCACATTAATCCGAAACAACTGATATCCCCGTATGATGCGTTTAAAGCAGTCTTTAAAGATAAATTATCTTACGCGGATGGGTATGAAATCCAATCCGATTCCATTGATGAATCGCTTGTGCAAGAAGCCGTCAATGTGGCAAAAGCTTCCGATCAAGTCGTGGTCATTATCGGCCTACCTGATAGTTATGAAAGTGAAGGGTATGACCGCACGCACCTCCATTTACCTCCCAATCAAAACGCCCTTGTTAAAGAACTCTCAAAGGTGAGTCAAGTGGCCGTTGTCCTAATGAACGGTTCTCCCGTTCTTATGCCGTGGCTGGATGATGTTCCAGCAGTATTAGAAGCCTACTTAGGTGGAGAGGGCGTGGGCGAAGCCCTCGTTGATTTAATCACAGGCATCAAAAACCCATCCGGGAAACTGGCCGAAACATTCCCCTTAAACATGAACGATTTCCCCGTGGACGAGGCATTTCCTGGTGGACTTAAGCAAGTGGTTTACACTGAAAGCATTGACGTGGGATACCGGGCAGTTGACCGTTTAAAAATCACCCCATTATTTGCCTTTGGACATGGCTTAAGCTATGCGACATTTAAATACTCTAATGGGTCTGTATCTTTAGATCAATCCAAAATCAACGTCGCACTGAGGGTGGAAAATACATCGGATCACTCAGGGTTTGAGGTCGTCCAAGTGTACGCTTCACTGAAAGATTCGAACGTCATCCGTTCCATCAAACCGCTTGTGGGTTATCAAAAAGTATGGGTGGACGCTCATCAAAGCAAAGACGTTCAAATCCCCATAGACTTAGAACATTTCAAGATCTATCACGATGGATCGCTCCGTTTAGAAGCCGGAGAATACACGGTTTTAGTGGGCGCTTCTTCTTCGGATATTCGCATTGAAAAAACGATCACCATTCCCGGAGAGTCATTCTCACCCTCCCATCTAAATCAAGATGCTTTGTTTAACGAACTATACGGAAAACCACTCCCGAAAGAGACTCCGGTAAAACCGTACACACTCAATTCAACACTGAACGATATTTCATCCACCTACATCGGTAAGAAAATGTATCAAAAGATACAAAAAGAGATGCAATCTATGTTTGTGGGGGACTATGATGAAACCTTGAAAATGATGTTCGAAAATATGGTCAAAGAAATGCCACTCAGACAACTCATAAGCATGTCAAATGGCGTCCTTACGCTTAATAAGATGCAAGCCTTAATTGCCTTGATGAACAAACGGTTTTTACACGCACTAAAATTATCTTTAAAATAACAAAATTTTTATAAAAAAAACCGCCCAAAATGGGCGGTTTATTTTATACTAAAATGTAGAAATAAAAAACTTTTAAAGGAGATCCCATGAAAAAAGCATTTTTAGCATTGACCCTTTTACTCAGTGTGTTCGTGCTTGCAGCATGTGGGGGCAATAGTCTTGCAGACCAAACCCTCAATGTGTACTTTGTTCCTTCTAGACCTGCCGATGAAATTTTAGAGGTCACAGAACCTCTTTCGCAATTACTCAAAGATGAGCTTGCTGAGCTCGGCTTTGAAGTCGGTGGCGTCGAAATCTTAGTGTCTTCAACCTATGAAGCCGCAGGGGAAGCCCTCATCGCAGGAACCGGAGATATCGCGTTCTTACCGGGTGGAACTTATGTGGCGTACAAAGATTTAGATGGTAGCCCCATTGAAGTTTTACTTGCCGCTACACGTGCAGGTTTAAATAAAGACTCCGAGGATGCGGCTGCTTGGAACGATGGTGAACCAACCGAAGGTGACTCCAACGCTCAAGTCGCTTACTACAAAGGCCTCATGATTGCCGGGCCATCGCCAGCTGGACAAGCGGTCTCTGAAAAAGTAAACTCAGGCGCTGAATTAGTCTGGGATGATGTCAAAGATTTAAATTGGTGTGTGCGTTCTGCAACCTCATCATCTGGATACATCTACCCAGCCGTTTGGTTACTTGATACTTTTGGAAAAACCTTTGATGATGTTGAAGGTTCTGTCACAACCACTGGTGGATATGGTGATACTGCTGCCAGTTTAGCCACAGGGACATGTGATGTTGGGACATTCTATGCCGATGCACGCCGCGATTACGCGGATGAGTGGGAAGGCGAATATGGCCGTTCAGCTTCCATTTGGGAAGAAACTAATGTCATGGGAGTGACCTCCAACATTATGAACGACACCATTTCAGTTTCCACACTGAACATGGATCAAGACTTAATTGATGCTATTCAACAAGCATTCTTAAATATCGCCCAAACCCAAGCGGGTCAAGATGTGATGAGTGTTTACTCTCACGAAGGATACACTCAAGTATCCGATTCCGACTATGACGCAGCACGTACTGCTGCTGAAATTGCGGGTGAATAAGTCAACGTTCTTAAAGGGCTTGTCATCGACAAGCCCTTTTTTTTAACTCGAGGAGGAGACCGTGATTCAATTTAAAGACGTGGGGAAAACATATCCCAACGGAGTCGAAGCACTCAAACACACCAACTTGACGATTGAACAAGGGGAGTTCATCGCGATTATTGGTTTATCCGGAGCGGGTAAATCTACATTGATCCGGTTGGTCAATAAAATGCATCCCATCACCTCAGGCGAACTCATCGTCAATGAAGTGAGCGTGGATGAAAAACTCAAAGGCGATAAGTTACGAAAATTCAGACGAAACATTGGGATGATTTTCCAATCCTTTAATCTCATTATGCGGACGTCGGTGATTAAAAATGTCTTGGCTGCAAAAGTGGCGGAGATGTCTTTACTGAGAAGTTTCTTTGGGTTTTACAAAGAAGAAGATAAAATCGCAGCCCTTAGTGCCTTAGAAAAGTTAGGTATATTGGATAAAGCATACACAAGGGCCGATCAGCTTTCAGGCGGCCAACAACAACGTGTCGCCCTAGCCAGAACGTTAACCCAAGATCCCAAGATCATCTTAGCCGATGAACCAGTGGCTTCTTTGGATCCGGTCACAGCCAATCAAGTCATGAGTGATTTTAAAACGGTCAATCAAGATTTTAATATCACGGTGATTGCGAACATGCACCATGTGGATATGGCGTTAAATTATGCCGACCGAGTGATTGGCATCCGCGAAGGTGTCATCGTCTACGATGGACCGTCATCCGAGGTAACCAATAAAATTCTCAAAGAAGTCTATGGCCGAGAAATCACCGATGATGACATATTAGCCGAAGCACCGAAGGAGATTGTCTGATGACCTGGTTGGATCATCTTAAAGCGATTTTTTCGCCCCGGCCAATCATCACGAAAGAAGGCACCAGTGTCCTTCCGCCCAAACCGATTCTTCCTTACATTTTAATCGCCCTCACGCTCATGACACTCATTGCGGTAGAAGTCACGAACTTCTCGATGATTGTCCTCATTCAAAGAGTCTTCAATTTTCAACTCGGCCCATGGGGCATCGTCAAACGGTTTTTCCCCGTCAATTGGTCCTATTGGCCCTACGTCGTAGACCCGATGTTAGAAACCATTCAAATGTCTTTCTTAGGGACTTTCATTGGCGCTTTACTCGCTTTTCCTGCAGCCTACTTAGCCAGTCAAAATCTGACTAAGAATGCATGGGTGGTTAACGGGGTGCGGACGACGCTTGCGGTCCTTAGAACTCTCCCTATTTTGATTTATGCGGTCTTTTTTAAACTGATTTTCTTCCTCGGAGCTTTACCCGGAACCATCGCCATTGCGGTGTTTACCTTTAGTATTGTGGCGAAGATGCTTTATGAACGGATTGAAACATTGGATATGCAGGCATATTACGCGATTGAATCAACCGGTGCAACCAAACTTAGAGCGTTCTTAAGCGCCTTAATGCCTGAAGTGAAACCGATTTTTTATTCCCTGTCGTTATACGCTTTTGAAATCAACATTCGCTACGCGGCGATTTTAGGGTATGTCGGGGCCGGGGGCATTGGCTTTATTTTGGATAACGCCATGAAAAACTTGCCGCAAAATAACCGGACGATCGTCATCTTACTCTTTATCTTCGTGACTGTAGTCATCATTGAAAACACCTCAAGACTCTTAAGACGGAGGTTAGCGTAATGAGTGATGCCGTATTAGCCACACTAAAAAAAGAACCCAAACATCCCATCCGGACCGCCCTCATTATTTTAGGGATTACGGCCATGACGCTTTGGAGTATTGCAGCCATTGATTATCAAGGCGTAAACGATTTAGGACTTACTGTGGTGCGTAATATCATGCGCTACTTAGTCTGGCCGGATGCGAATCCGGACAATCCTGTGCTTGCGAAATATCTCTTTTCCTTTGAACGATTTGCCGTCCCTTACTTAATGTTAGAAACCATCATGATTGCGTTTATCGGAACCCTCCTAGGCGCATTTATCTCAATTCCCTTTGCCTTTCTTTCCAGTAAAAACATCGTAGGTGAAAAAAGATCGCTCATTGGAGCGACGGTCATCACCCTCATTAGAACCGTTCCCATCTTTATTTGGGGAATCGTATTCATCCGAGTCCAAGGGGGCGCAATGGCTGGGGTACTCGCCATTGCGGTATCTTCCATCGGGATGATTTCTAAGCTTTATATCGAAGTCATTGAAGACATTGATAAAGGGATACTAGAAGCCCTAGATTCCACCGGCGCCACCGCCTTACAAAAGATTCGGTATGGGATTTTACCTCAACTCACCGCCAGTTTCTTAAGCGTTGGGATTTACCGATTTGAAATCAACGTCAGAAACGCGACCATTTTAGGTCTTGTGGGTGCAGGGGGCATTGGCTTTACCTTAATCGATGCCTTAGGCTCATTTAACTTTGGGATTGTGGCCGTCTCCTTATGGGGCATTATCCCAGTCGTCTTACTCATTGAATACTTCTCCACAAAACTCCGCGCAAAACTTACATAATAAAAGGCGATCTCATCTGAGATCGCCTTATTTTTTTATTCGGTTTCTAAGCCGTATCCCAGTGGATAACGGTGATTATCTTCCAAGCTTTCAACGTCTAAGTCAATGATGGTATTGGGCCAGTAAAACGAAAGTTTTCCCGTGAATGACTCATCCCCATAAAGGAGGCTTGAGATCGCTTCACCGCCTTCAGACCCGGGTAAAAACATCGCGACCAATGCGTCAAAATGATCCACCGCACTGCCTAACACTAAAGGTCTTCCTGAAACAAGTAAGGCTATCACGGTTTTCCCGTCTTCTTTCGCGGTTTCAGCAAGCGCTAACGTTTCGGCGTTTTCAGGATGCGCAAGGCCACCGGTGAGGGTCGGGCTCATCGTATCCCCGACGCCTTCTGAATAGCTGATCTCCGAGAAAGCCAAGATGACAGTATCGGCGGCTTCATAGGAATCGGTCAAATCCCCATAGGCGTTTAATCCTTCATAAATGGAAGTCCCCACCCCAATGTCCGCATTCGGATTGCCTTGCCAAAAGGTGGTCCATCCCCCCGTTAAAAGTCCGACGTGATCGGCGGCTGGGCCACTTAAGTAAATGGTCGGATTTTCTAAAGGGAGCACGCCGTCATTTTCCAGTAATACCATCGACTGGGTGGCCGCATCCAGTGCGATTTGTTGGTGAGAATCTTGATAAATGCGTTCCGGTTCAAACGCAGGGACAGGTGTATCAAATAACCCGTAGTCCTCTTTGACATTTAAAATCCTCAGCACTGCATCATCGATGCGCGCTTCGGAAATACGTCCTTCTTCTACGGCTTCTAAGATGAGATAGTACGCTTCTTTCCAGTTAAAGGGTTGCATCAACATATCAACCCCCGCGTTAATTGCGGTGGTCAGCTGCATTTTAAAATCGCCTTCCAGCTGATTAATCGCGTTATAGTCAGAAAGTAATACGCCGGCAAATCCGAGTTCTTCTTTTAAGACATCATTAAGCCAATAGTCATGACCGTGAAGTTTGATACCACGGATCGAATGATACGAAGCCATAATAACGGGAACGTTCATTTCGATGGCGTCAATATACGGGGGTAAATGGCGTTCTCTAATGGCACTTTCATCGAGGATTGAATTGCCTTGGTCGATCCCCAGATAGGTCCCACCATCGCCCACATAATGTTTCACTGTTGGTATGGCATACGGCATGATACCTTCTAAATAATAGCGCATGCCTTCAGAGACGATGCCCACATCTTGACTCATCGATTCATAAGTTCTTCCCCAACGAATATCTTCCGCGACACTCACAGCCGGTGAGAAATTAAGATGCATCCCGAGCGCCCGCATCTCAACCCCTGTGGCCATCCCAACATCTTTCACTACATTCAAATCTTGGATCATACCAAGGTTAATATTATGAGGGAAAATGGTGGCGCCATAGACATTATTATTCCCGTGCACCGCATCGATGCCATATAACATGGGAATGCCTGAACTTGAATCAAGCGCAGCGTTTTGAAAAGTATCAATCATCGTGTGCCAATCTTCTAAACTTGCGAGGGGATCATTATTGGGATGAGACCCACCGGCATTCAAAATGGACCCAATGTTATAATCTGTAATTTCTTCTAAGCTGATGCCACTGCGTTCAGGTTGCATCATTTGACCCACTTTTTCTTCTAACGTCAATGAAGCAAGCAAAAGTTCCATCTCAGATGGTTCAGGGGCTTCTGGCTCAGTTGGTGTTTCTGTGGATGGATCACTCGGTACGTTAGGGTCTGGCTCACTGGTGCATGCAGCCAAGATAAAAATCAAACTCAGCGCCAATAAGGCGGTCCATTTTTTCATGTCATTCTCCTTGAATGGTAATGTTTTTAGGATCGTCTAATGTCAGTCCTGATTTTCCCGCAATGGCTTCGATCAATAGATCCACAATTTCCGTTTGGGTGTCATGAATCAGGGGAGCTTTTTGGATCATCGCATAATCCCCACCTCCCGCGGCACGGTAGTTATTCATCGCGACTTTGAAGGAATCATTAGGGGTAATTTTTTCATCTTTAAACGTTAAGTTTTGGATGCGGTGACCAACAGGCTTTCTCACGTCAATGGTATAGGTAATAGGGTCATACATATCATAGTTATAATATGCTTTTTTGGGATATTCAAAATCCTCAGATACCGCAATTTTTCCTTCTTTCAGTGTGAAGAAAGCGGCGGTTTTTTCTAATGCTTCTTTGAGCGTTTTTCCGGACAATTCTTTGACGACTAAAAGATTCGGATA
>CBFHLD010000018.1:0-12396 GCA_965656585.1 Candidatus Izemoplasmataceae bacterium
TAAACATTAATCCGGGACTAAAAGTGAAAGACCTCAACGTCGGTCAACAGCAGTTGGTTGAAATCGCCAAGGCGCTCTCAAAAAAAGTTAAATTATTAATTTTGGATGAGCCGACTGCTGCGCTTAACGAAAATGACTCTCAACGACTCTTAAATCTATTGGTAGAACTCAAAGAAGAAGGCATTACTTCCATCATGATCTCTCACAAACTGAAAGAGACCATCATCGCAGACCGGGTGACGGTAATGCGCGATGGGAAAACCATTTCTACCTTAGAAAAATCGGAAATTGATGAGGCTCGCATTATCAAAGACATGGTCGGCCGGCCGATCAATGACATCTATCCGAAACGCCCTCTTTACAAACCCAAAGAAGTCGTCATGGATGTGAGACATCTTACCGCTTTTGATCACCGAACCGATAAATACGTCGCAAAAGATGTTCAATTCCAACTTCACAAAGGGGAAGTCATGGGTCTAGCCGGTTTGATGGGTGCCGGTCGCAGTGAAATTGCTTTATCCATATTTGGGAATCCTAAAAAGTTCTCCATGGATATCGATATGAGTCTTTTAGGAGAAAAAGTTCACTTTAAACATCCGTCTGAAGCTATTAAAAAAGGATTGTTTTATGTCAGTGAAGACCGCAAAGCGGAGGGGCTTGTATTAAAAAAAGACGTAAAAGAAAACGTCACTCTTTCCAATTTGGGGAAAATATCTCAACGGTTTGTCATCGATAAGAACGCTGAAATTCGCTCGGCGCAAGAATATGTCGATCACATGAACGTTAAAACCCCAAGCCTTGAGCAACTTGTCTATTATTTAAGTGGGGGAAACCAACAAAAAGTCGCCATTTCAAAAGCCCTTTTCGTCGGACCTAAAATCCTGATATTAGATGAACCCACCCGGGGCATCGATGTCGGGGCTAAGTTTGAAATATATACGCTGATTAATCAACTGATTGAAGAAGGGATGAGCATCATCATGATTTCTTCAGAACTTCCAGAGCTTTTAGCCATGAGTGACCGATTACTCGTTGTGGCGGAAGGTCAAATCAAAAAAGAACTGCACAAAGATGAATTTTCACCGGAAACGGTGATGAAATACGCAACGTCTTAAGGAGCCTAACATGCGAACATTACTGAATGACTTTTGGTTTATATTTAGAAACAATATTCGTGATTATGGGATGTATATTGCGCTGGCTGGAATTTTCATATTTTTCACCTTGATGACGGGCGGACTTTTTGTCTCATCGCGCAATATCTTTAACCTCATTCAACAAACCGGTTTCATCGCCGTCGGGTCCGTGGGTATGACATTAATCATCGTGATTCGTCATATTGACTTATCCGTGGGGTCGATTGCCGGAGTAGTCGGGGCCATGGCCGCGGTCTTAATTGTGAGTTATGGGGTACCGGCTGCGGTCGCTTTACCCAGTGTACTCATTTTTGGCGCACTGGCGGGACTTCTGACAGGGTATCTCGTTGCCAAAGTGGGGATTCCGGCGTTTGTTGCTTCGCTTGGGGGGATGTTTGTTTACCGCGGATTGATTTTCAATTTCCTTCAATCAACGGGAACCCTTGGGATCAACGATCCCATCATTGAAGCGATTGGTCGAGGCACGATTCCGAGTATTGCGACGGTCTTTGGCATGCAACTAAGCTCACTCATCGTAGGGATACTGGCCATCGCATGGTTGATTTATGCGGAACTTGGAAATCGTAAGAAAAAAATCGATTATAACTTTGAAGTACTGCCCAAAAATCTGATGATTATAAAACTGGTGTTCATGAGTCTCATCATTGCGGTGATCACGTATGTCCTTGGATCATACCGGGGTATCTCATGGGTTTTAGTGATTGTGGGATTGGTTTTATTTGCGTATCACTTCATGACCACCAAAACGATATTAGGCCGGCATATTTTTGCGGTCGGAGGTAATCCTGAGGCGTCAGAACTCTCAGGGATTAGCGTTGAAAAAATCACGTATTTTGTATTCAGCTCTATGGGTTTTTTATCGGCGCTCAGTGGGATTATGTATCTTGCCAGACTTCAATCGGCTACGTTTACGGCCGGTGAAGGATTAGAACTGCAAGTCATTGCCGGTGCATTTGTGGGAGGAACCAGTGCCGCAGGTGGGATCGGTAAAGTCACGGGTTCTGTGATTGGTGCATTGGTCATGGCCTCACTCATCAACGGGATGCAGATGCTCTCGCTGGGTTCAAATGTGCAAAACATCATCTCGGGGGTCGTCTTAGTTCTCGCGGTCATCTTTGATGTAAAAACGAGAACCATGAAAAAGACTGAGAAAAAATCATAAAAAGAGCTTCGGCTCTTTTTTTAATGCAATGCGCATGAGGATTGGCTATAATGAACTGACGTTTAGAAAGGATATCCCATGCGTATAGGCTTATTCACGGATTCGTATTTCCCATCGATCAATGGCGTCAGTGTAAGCGTCCATAACTTATATGAAGAGCTCATCCGCTTAGGGCATGAGGTTTTCATTTTTACCAATGTGCACGATCACTCCACCCCCGAAGATCATGTCATTCGCTTTAAAGCGATTCGCCCGCCCAAAAAAGCGCTCAAAGAATACCGGGTGGGTCTTTTTAGCTATTTTAAAATCAAAACGGTTCGTACCTTTAATCTAGACATTATTCACTGTCATTCTGAAATCACCATGGGGCGCATCGCCCGGAAAGTGGCGAAGCTTGATAAGATTCCATTTGTCTATACGTATCACACGATGTATGAAGACTACACCCACTTCATATCAAAACGAGGAAGCGGTGCGCTCAGACGTTTTTTCAAATGGGTTAGCTTGTTTTACGCTGAATTTGCCAGTGCGGTGATTTTCCCCACCGAAAAAGTCGCTCAAACCTTTTTAGGGTATGGATTCAAAAATCCTTATCACATTATCCCCACCGGCATCGACCTTAAAGCGTTCACTCCCGAAAAAACAGATACCGAACGGTCTAAACTCGTAACCCAGTTTCAAAAACCGTTTCCCCATTTGGTGTTTGTGGGACGCATCTCCCATGAAAAAAGCATCCAAGCCTTACTGGACGCTTTACTTACTCTTAAAAACCAGGGACAAAATGTATATCTAACGGTCATTGGAGATGGCCCAGACAAATCGAAATATGAGGCTTTCGTATTGCGTGAAGGCTTAAATGCTCACGTTCAATTCACGGGCATGATTCCCCCTGAAAAAGTGCCTCATTATTACCATCTCGCCGATTTTTTTGTCAGTTTTTCTAAAACGGAAACGCAAGGACTTACCTACATCGAAGCACTCGCCAGTGGGTTGCCGGTGATTGCCTGGCGCGACGTGCATTTAAAGGCGTGGATTCAACCGAATAAAAACGGGATTTTATTTGACACACCCGAAGATTTTATTACGATTATGCATGCCATCATCCAAGATCCTGATCAGTATGCGATGGATCCTTACAAAGTGGCATCCAGTGTGGAACAATTCTCCAAAAAAAGCTATGGCACCAAAGTGAATGCCCTCTATCAAAGTCTATTAAAAAAGCCGTCCAGTGAATAAATTCATTGGACGACTTTTTTTAAGTACTACCGAATCCGCCGGCGCGGGGTCTGGATGGTTTGATTTCTTGATCACTGATGAGATACTTTTGAAAAATGCCTTGGGCGATGCGACTGTTTTTTTCTAAGTGAATCGGAGTATTCCCATAGTTATGGACCAAAATGAAGATGGCCCCATCGTTATCAGGATTTTCGTAATAATCCGCATCGATGATTCCGACGTGATTGGGCATTTGTAAGGATTGATTTTTGGCGACTGAGCTACGTAAGTATATTTTGAGCACTTCATCATTGGCCATGTAGGCTTTCACTCCAGTTTCAACCAGGGCTTTATCACCGGGTTCAATGGTCATCGGGGTAGCGACGTAAAAATCATACCCCGCGCTGGCTTTCGTTTTACGCTCTGGAAGTTTAATGTTTTTATAGCCGTTTGCGACGTTAAATCCACGCATTTTTATCACCTCAAATATGGGGCTATTATAGCATGAATTAAGTTGACGAAATGAGCCTTTGGGGGTATACTTTATCCAAACGTTTTAGGTCCATGCGAATGGTGAAAAGGGAATTTGGTGAAAGACCAAAGCTGTCCCAGCAACCGTAAGTTTGACGAAATGCGACACGCCACTGTTTAGTAATAAATGGGAAGGCCGCATAGTAGGATGATGACGAGCCGGTAGACCTGCCTAAATCACAAAGTACGTAGTACTCCTGGGTGTGAGTCTTTACGGTGGTTATAGTGCTTTTTTTTGCATATATGGTCAGTCGTAAAAACCGTCTAGGAGGATGGTTTTTTTTATGAGGAGGTTAAACATGAAAAAACTATTCTCTTTCGGTTTAATGGGATGGCTTTTAGTGAGTTTGGTGGCGTGTGGACAAAACGCATCAAGCCCGGAAAGTTTAGACCTTAAAGTCGAGGCCTTAGAGGCCCAAATTGAAACGTTAAAAGAAGAAAAAGCAGCCTTAGAATCCGAACTTTCAGCGTATGAAAGTCAAGAAGGACTGGTGACGTTTGTCATCGATGGCGATCAACCCATGGTTCGCTCATTATCGTTTGAGCCCGGTGAAACTTTAGAGCCGATGACACTTTTATTGGATGCTTTCGGGGAATCCGAAGTTACCTACAGCGAGAGTGAATTTGGGATTTTCATTGAATCGATAGGACCCATTCAACCCAGCTATGGTTCTTACATCATGATTGAAAAAAATAACGTCCCACTTTCAGTTGGCTTTTCAGACGCCTTGGTGGGTGACGGGGATGTCTTCCGTTTTTCACTGGTTTATTGGGACGCTCAAGCCGCTTCCGTGCGGGAAAGTTTAGACCTATTTTTAGCCTCTGAAGTGAATGCCTTTATCGATGAATATAATTACGATGTGCTTCACGCTTTAACGTTACTGAATGAAACCCCAAATCTTTCATACGTGGCGGCAAGTGAGGGCGAAAGTGGGACATTAAAAGATCTGTTGATCCTTAAAGCACTCGGTGAAAATACGACCCAAGCCGCCTCAAGTTATGCGAACGCATTTCAAACCGATGTTTTATTCCGAGCGAGTCTCGGGATGATGGCTTTATCTGAAACACCCCATTATGAATCGTTAGAAGCCACGTACCTGACGCGCGTGGAAAACGCCGATCCCAAGACCCTTTCGTTTGATGATCTCGCGATGACGGTGATGCATTTAAAAGATGAAACTCCTACCCCCTTAATTAACGCGCTGCGAGAGCGCATGGTGAATTTAGACAACGCACCGTCACTCGCATTCGCCATCATGGCCCTCATCGCTTTGAATGAGAACCCTTTTGACACCATGCACGATAGTGGTGTGAGTCTCCCGGATATGTTGATGCGCCTGCAAACCCTGGAAGGAGGGTTCTTGTATGACTTTGCGAGCGGCCCCGATTCCACAAGACAGTTTTCTTCCCCGCAAAGCTTTTTAGCCTTGAGTGCGCTGGAAGCGTATCTCAACGGTCAACCTGCCGTCCCTTACGAATAGGAGTTTGTCATGCGAAAAATATGGGTGACCATTGGTTCGATGGTCTTATTAGCCGCCGCACTCTTTATTTATGATTTAAGTTTAGAACCGAACTCGGCAGGGACATTAACACTTACACTGAGTGAAGCCGGTGTATTGGTCCAAGAAGCCGATCATAATTTCACAGAAGACGATACGCTTTACACATTACTTGAAAGGCACTATGACATCGCGTGTGCCGATGCCTCCTATGCCCCAAGTGATGCGTGTGAACCCTTAAGCTTTTCAGGGGTTGAAGGTCGCATTCTCATGCATGTGAACGAGTTAGAAACCGACTGGTTTACCTCGTATCTTGAAATCAGTGTCAACGGAAATAAAGCCAACTATGGCATCGATCAACTGCCTTTAAAAGACGGAGACATCATTGATTTGAATGCTGTGTCTTTAGACGAATAGGAGTCTTTCATGCAGGTAAAAAAAATGGCCATGATGGCCATATTAACCACCCTATTACTCATCCAAGAACAAGCGCTATCGTTTATTCCAAACGTGCAATTTTCCACGCTTCTCATTTTACTGTTCGCTTCGACGTTTAAACTGCGTGATAGCCTCTTGATGCTTTTGGTTTATGTCGTTTTGGACAGCTTATACATGGGTGCGTTAAATCCGTTTTACATGGTCCCGATGTATCTGGGTTGGGCCACACTCCCTGTGCTTTATCACACATTGATTAAAAAGCATGAAAACATCTATTTAATGGCCACATTGGGACTGGTGGGTGGATTTATCTACGGGGTCATCTTTATGCCGTTTGCGGTGTTACAAACCGGTGTGGACCCACGGGTTTATCTCATGGCTGATTTGCCATTTCAACTGATTATGGCCACCAGCAATTTCATCACTATTTTATGGCTTTATACCCCGCTGAAAAAAATCTATGGGACGATGATCCCAAAAGAAGCCACTCAGTAAAGGCAAAAAGGCTTGCAAGAGCCTTTTTTATTTGATATACTTTATCACGCCGTAAATACACACACATGAGGAGCCGTTTAAAGGAGCCTACGGGTCTTAAACAGCAATGAATCATGTGGCGGAAAAAATCAATTAGGAGGCCTTAATGGCAGTCGTAGAAATGAAACAACTCCTGGAATCAGGAGTCCACTTCGGGCATCAAACGCGCCGGTGGAACCCCAAAATGGATCCGTACATTTACACATCCCGTCACGGAATTCATATTTTAGATTTACAAAAAACCGTAAAATACATCGAAGATATGTATCAGCGCTTCGTGGAAATCGCCAAAGAAGGTGGCAAAGTTTTATTCGTCGGTACGAAAAAACAAGCCGCGGAAGCGATTGAACAAGAAGCCGTTCGCTCGGGTCATTATTATGTATCCAAACGTTGGCTCGGTGGAACCCTCACCAACTTTAAAACCATTCGTAAAAGTATTCGTCGTCTCACCGACATTGAACGCATGGAAGAAGATGGAACTTTCCAACGTCTTCCCAAAAAAGAAGTCATCGGCTTAAGAAAAGAAATGGCACGCTTAACCGCCTTCTTGTCGGGGATTAAAGAAATGCGTAATCTCCCCCAAGCCGTATTTATCATTGACCCACTTAAAGAAATTAACGCCATTAAAGAAGCCCGTAAACTGGGGATTCCAGTCTATGGTGTCATCGATACAAACTGTGATCCTGACGATTTAGATTACTTTATCCCGGCCAATGACGATGCAATCCGTTCCATTCGTTTACTCTTAAAAGTCATGGCCAACGCTCTCTTAGAAGGCGCCGGCGGTGAAGTGGAAGAAGTCGTCACCCAATCGAAAGAAGAACGGGATCAAAAAGAAGCGGAAGCGAAAGCGAAAGCACAAAAAGAACGCGCCGCTGCTAAAGCAGATGCTGAACCTAAAGCCGATGCTAAAGAAGCTAAAGAAGCACCCAAAGCTGAAGCCGCACCTAAAGCTGAAGCCGCACCCAAAGCTGAAGCCGCACCGAAAGCTGAAGCTGCACCGAAAGCCGAAGCGAAAGCTCCAGCCAGTGATTCAGTGGATTTAGAATCCATGAGCGTCGCCGAATTAAAAGCGTTAGCCAAAGAAAAAGGCCACAGCGGTTATTCCAAATTAAAAAAAGCAGAATTAATCGACTTACTGAAATAAATAAGAGCGCTTCTGCGCTCTTTTTATCGGGAAAAACTCTCGGTAAATTATGTTAAAATAAATGCAGATATGAAGGAGGCACGACCATGGCAGTAAATGCAAAACAAGTGAAAGAACTCAGAGAAAAAACGGGTGCCGGCATGCTCGATTGTAAAAAAGCACTCGAAGAAACCGGTGGAGATATCGATAAAGCCATTGATTACCTTCGCGAAAAAGGCATTGCCAAAGCCGCGAAAAAAGGAAGCCGTGTTGCGGCTGAAGGGTTAACCAGTGTCGTATCCGATGGCAATACAGCCATTTTGTTTGAACTCAACTCAGAGACCGATTTTGTGGCTAAAAACCAAGAATTTTTAAACCTAATTGATCAAGTGGGTCGTGAGCTCATCCAAAGTGATGCGAAGGACTTAGAAGCGGCTTTAGCCATCAGTGTTGAAGATGGAACCATGGCTGACTTAATCGTCAAAGCAACTTCGCGCATTGGCGAAAAATTAGACTTAAGACGGTATCAACGCGTCAGTAAAACCGACGCTCAAGTGTTTGGGTCATACATCCACATGGGCGGTAAGATTGCCTCACTGGTTGTCTTAGAAGGCGGCGATGAAAGTGTGGCACGCGACATTGCCATGCATGTAGCGGCCAACAACCCAAACTACTTAGATGAATCCCAAGTTTCTGAAGATGTGATTGCCCATGAGCGCAGTGTCTTAAGAGCGGAAGCATTAAACGAAGGTAAACCCGAAGCCATTGTCGATAAAATGGTGGAAGGCCGCCTCAATAAAATGCTCAAAGAAATCTGCTTAGTCCATCAACCATTTGTCAAAAACCCCGATGAAACTGTCGCCGGACACGTCAAAGCAGCGGGCGCAACCATTGTCTCATTTGTCCGTTTAGAAGTGGGCGAAGGCATCGAGAAAAAATCGGAAGACTTTGCGTCTGAAGTTCAAGCGCAAATGAACGCGGCCTAATACGCACCCTTAAGGAGACACTCTTTATGGCGAAAAAGCGACTGATTATCAAATTATCGGGCGAAGCACTGAGTGGGAATGGTGGGTTATCCATTGACCCGGTTCGTGTCAGTGACATTGCATCCGAAATCAAAGCAGCCTACGACCTCAACCAATTTGAAATTGGAATCATCGTGGGCGGTGGGAATATTTGGCGTGGAAAAACCGCGCAAGAAATGGGTATGGAACGCTCCAGTGCCGATTATATGGGCATGCTGGCGACCATCTTGAATGCCCTTGCGCTGCAAAATGCGTTAGAAGCGATGGGGGTTGAGACGAGAACCATGACCAGTTTGAATATTCCCCAAGTTGCTGAACCCTATATTCGCCGCAAAGCAATCTCCAATCTTGCCAAAGGCATGATCGTCATATTCGGCGGAGGAACGGGAAATCCGTATTTTTCTACCGATACCACCAGCGCATTGCGCGCCGCTGAAATTGGAGCGAGTACCATCTTAATGGCCAAAAATGGCATTGATGGCGTTTACTCGGCGGATCCGAAAGTCGACGCGAGTGCGACGCGCTTTGAATCACTCACCCATCACGAAGTATTAGAAAATGGACTCAATGTCATGGATTCTACTGCCGCTGCCTTATGTAAGGATAACGGCATCGAAATTGTGGTGTTTGACATGAACATTCCAGGCAATATTAAAAAAGCGGCCATGGGAGAACCCATCGGCACACACATTAAATAAGTCGAGGCATCCATCATGGAAGAAACCTTAATGCAGTGTGAAATGAAAATGGAAGAAGCGATTGAGCATCTTATGCATGCACTGGCTAAAATTCGAACCGGACGCGCAAATCCCCAAATGTTAGATGGGGTGTATGTGGATTATTACGGGGTCGCCACATCCATTACGCAAATTGCCAATGTCACAGTGCCGGAAGCCAATCAACTCCTCATTAAGCCGTATGACCGTTCCTTAACCAAAGAATTTGAACGGGCCATTTCTGAGGCGCATCTCAATGTGAACCCGCAAAATGAAGGCGATCAAATCCGTATTGTCATCGCGGCCCTTACCGAAGAAACCCGTAAAGCCTTAGTCAAAGAAACCAAAAAAGTCGGAGAAGATGCGAAAGTCAACATCCGCAATATCCGAAGAGACACCAACGACTTAATTAAAAAAGCCGAAAAGAATCATGAAATTTCCGAAGATGAATCGGAAGGCTATCAAGCCGATGTGCAAAAATTGACCGATCAATTTGTCGGAAAAGTCGATGAAAAAATCGCCCACAAAGACAAAGAATTAATGAGTGTATAAAACCACCTTCGGGTGGTTTTTTTCATCTTTAAATTCTTAAGACTTCGTGTATAATATGAACGTATGAAAGAGGTTAATATGCAAACAAACACCCCCACGCATGTAGCCATGATTTTAGATGGCAATGGGCGGTGGGCCAAGGCGCATAAAAAACCGAGAACGCAAGGTCATGTGGAAGGGGCGAAAGCTCTTAAAAAAATCATCAAAGCGTTAGAAAAAACGGCGTGCCAAGTGGTATCCATTTATGTTTTTTCCACGGAAAACTGGCGCCGCCCAAAAGCGGAAGTTGATTTTCTCATGAGTCTTCCTAAACGGTTTAAAAAAGAAATCGACGAACTCTCGTCTGAATCCACCGGCATTCGTGTCGTTTTTTCAGGGCGTAAAGACCGTTTGAGTAATCAAAACCTTCAGTTGATTGAAACGTATGAAAAGCAATCGGCCCACAACACCGGCCTCACAGTCAATGTGTGTTTAGACTATGGATTTAAAGACGAAATGGTTCACGTGACACGGGCCATTGCAGAGTCGGTTCAAGCAGGACTTTCAGTGGACGCGATTGATGAAGCCCTCATCGAGTCAAATTTATACACCCATCCTCTACCTCCGGTGGATTTAGTCATTCGCACGAGCGGGGAAAAACGGTTATCGAATTTTTTACTGTGGCAAGCGGCCTATGCCGAACTGTATTTTACTGATACGTATTGGCCAGATTTTGATGAAAGTGAACTGGAAAAAGCGTTTGCCTTTTATGCGTCCAGAGACCGACGATTCGGGACGGTAGAATCATGAAAAAAAGAGCCCTCACCTCCGTCATTATGGCGGTGGTACTCATTCCAATCATTTGGCTTCCCACGGTTTGGTTCAGCATTGTCGTGGGATTTTTTTTAACGGCCGCATCATTTGAGATGGCCCGGATGATCACGGCCAAAGACAAGTTGTCGTGGCGTTATTATCTGATTCATGCGGCGACATCGATCACATTTTATGTGAGTTTTTATCTCTTTTTAATCGGTGAAGTCAATGGACTTTTTGTCTTAATGATTCTGTTTGGCCTCTCTGCGACTTATTTCAGTGTCTTAGTCATTGACCATACATTGAAGTATGCGGCAATGAGTCAACTCTTTTTGAGTGCCTTATATATTACAATTGGCTTTGCGGCGATCAGTTATCTTCAAAGCATCGGGATTTTAACACTCGTTTATTTATTCTTAGTCACGCTCCTCACAGACATCTTTGCGTATTTATTTGGGATCCGTTTTGGCAAGCATAAAATCGCCCCCAACATTTCACCGAAGAAATCACTCGAAGGCTTACTGGCGGGGATGCTATTTTCTACCGCTTTTGCGGTGAGTTATGTCTTACTATTTGACGTAACCTTGTTTACCGAGGTTACGCTCAATGTCTGGCATTTAGTGGGGCTGACCCTCTTGATGTCTTTATCCGGTCAGTTTGGCGATTTGATTGCCTCGAAACTAAAAAGAGATTACGGCCGTAAAGACTTTTCGAATCTTTTCCCAGGGCACGGCGGGGTGATGGACCGATTTGATTCCTCACTCTTTGCGTCTTTTGTCCTCGTATTCTTAGTCCTTGTGTTACGATTATTTACACAAGGATTATAAGGTGATTAAATGATATTTGTTTCAATTATAGGTTTTATATTTACCCTTGGACTCGTCATTCTCATTCATGAATTTGGCCATTTTTATTTCGCCAAAAAAGCGGGCATTTTGTGCCATGAATTTTCGATTGGCTTAGGCCCACTCATTTGGTCCACCCAAAAAGGGGAAACCCAGTTTTCCATACGGGCCATTCCGATTGGCGGTTACGTCTCCATGGCCGGTGAAGAAGTCAATGAGTCTTATGTCCATGTGGGCGACACGGTTGGCTTAAAAACTGTGGATGGTGTGATTGAAGAAATCGTACTTGATCCCGCCCAACAGGAAGATCCCATCACGGTGGAATCTTTGGATTTAAAAACGCCAGAACACTTACACATCAACGGGATCCCTGTCTTAGAAGATGCGCATTTAGTCTTTGCGAAAAAACGGATGCAAATCGCGCCGAAAAACCGGTCCTTTGAATCGAAAACGCTCTGGCAACGGTTCATGACGATTTTTGCCGGACCGATGATGAATTTCATTTTAGCCATCGGAATCTTTTTTGTGATTGCCTTACTGACAGGATTTCCTGTGGAAGATTCCACCGAACTGGGGAGTGTCAATGAAGGCTTCCCCGCCGAAAGTATACTGGCTGAAGGGGATGTGATTAAAGAAGTGGCGGGTGTTCCTGTGGATTCGTGGACCGCATTTACTGATGTGATGCGCGATGAACTGGGAGTGCGTAATATCCCCATTACGTTTGAACGAGATGGCGCTTTAATCGAATCAACCATCAATCCGCGTTTGTTCTTTTACAGTGTCGGTTTTAATTCCCATCCGGAA
>CBFHLD010000019.1:0-12270 GCA_965656585.1 Candidatus Izemoplasmataceae bacterium
TCCCTCCTGCTCATCGCATTTATTGTGATGAGTGTTTGGGCGTGGCCGGAGGTCATGAGTGATGCGACCGATCAAGTGGGCGATACGGTCCCGGGCCGGTTCACAAGTGATGGATTCACCGAACCGATCGTCTTTGAAAGCACGGGCGGGGAATCAAATGGCGGACATCTTTCGCTCACGAAAAACTTAACAGGCACGGCGGTCACCAGTGGCGGGGCGATTACCCCGCAGGTGCCGTACCGATTAGCGTTTGATGTGGCGCGGTCGAATGGCCTTAATACGGCGGCCTCAATCACAGTCAAAATGTTTTATGAACCGGACCACGCATCGATGAGTAACGCCGAGATTGAAGCGGCGTTTCAAGCGATCACCCAGACCAGTCTGGATGCGCTGGTGACCCGGATTGATTTTAATGCGTCCAGCGCGGCCACATTCACGCATGTGTCGACCGGTGCGCTGACCTCATGGAAGGTGTTAACCTCGAGTGCAGTGAGCCCCGGCGCAGCGAGTGGGGATGCGCATACGCAAGCAGCGGTCAACGTTGATTTTGTGCCATCCAAAGTGGCGCGGGAAGATACGTTGGGCGACTGGGTGGTGATGGTTGAACTCAATGACATCAGTAACGACGAACCGATTCGCACGTATGACCGGATTGAATCATTGACGATGCAGTGGTACGGAGAAATCACCGTACCCACGGGGGCCGCCTTAGATTTCGGGACGATCAACGTCAATGATTTAACCAATGATGATACGGATTATATTCAACTGAAAGCCACGAGCGATGCGGGCATCCGCTTCATCGCCAATGGCGCCTACATTCACACCTTGAAAGCCGATGAGACCTGGACCAGTCCGAAAGGGCCTGCGCGGCTGAATACCGAGGCGGCCAATAATGTCAATTTAACGGCCCAAGGGTTTGCGCTAAGAGGGAATGTGTTTGAGGGCGTGCGCGATTTAACGCTCAAGACCGTCCAATTAAAAGGCGAGGGTCAAGACTTTTATCCGCGGTTTACCCGGTCGGATGAAACGGGCAACCTCGAAGACTTATACCTTCATTTACGGATTCATCCAGAATTTCAAAACGCGGTGTATACGGGAAAAGTCACGTTTGGCATCGCCCCGTATGCGGCGCGCACGACCCTGAACCCGACCAGTTCGGCCCTCGTGGAAGCGGGCGGCCTTCCGGTATCGAGTGCGGATGATTTCAAAGCGATGGATGACGGAGAGGCGTATGCCATATTCGGTCAAGGGACCGCGTATGAACGCATCTACCCAGTCCATTCCACCAGCAGTTTTATTCAAACGAATGATTTAGACCTATCCACGTTAAGCAGTCCCGTCTTTACGCAAAGTGCCTTTACGGGTCAATACCACGGACAAAGCTACTTGATTACCGGGGTCGCTTTAGAGGTCTCAGGGGACACGGCGGGCTTATTCGCCAGTGCCCGGGATGCCGTCTTTACGCAGATGGTGATCAGCGCCTCCTCGATCACGCAAAGTGGCAGTCAAGCACCGGTGGGCATGATCGCCGGAGAGGCGACGAATATCACGATGGAGGCCATCACCTTAAGTGACAGTGTCTTTGTGCATGGTCAAGACAAAGTGGGCGGACTCATCGGCCAGCTTAACGGTACGACCAATCAAATCAAAGGCCCCTCGCTCAAACAGATTGATATGGGCGCCACCGTGCAGGGGGATACTTATATCGGCGGCCTCATCGGGCAATCCCGGTATGGGCTCACCCTCCAAGAAAGTCTCATGCGTGGGACCGTCATCATCGGGGATAATACGCGGGCCGGGGGATTTATCGGCTCGACGTTAATCGATGCGAATGACCAGTTCATCTTCGAAGATAACTTAATGAGTGGAGTGGTCACCGCAGGGGCGAGTTTTACCGCCAATAATACTCATGATGAAGTGGGCGGATTCATTGGGGCGCTCGATAACAGTATCTCCGCCACCAATGACCGCATCGCGCGGAATGTCTTCATGGGTGAATTCAGTGACGTCTTCACGAATACCCGCGCGCTGCATGCGGCGGGTGAGAGCCTCGCCAACAATGCGGTTTTTGAAAATAATTACTATGTAGAGGGCCGCGCCGATTACGCCGCTTATGGGAGTAACGCCGGGCAATCGGGCCGGTTGGTTTCGGTGACTGGACCCAGTGCGAGTACGGCCTTGACGTATACCGATTTTGATTTTGATTCGGTGTGGGGGATTAATAACGTCGATCCCGCCGCCAACAACAACCTGCCTTACCTGCAGTGGCAAGGGTTTGAACCGTTTGACCTAAGAATCGGGTTTGAAGGCCCCAGCGGCACACTCGGTGAAAGCATTGAAACGTTTGTCTTAAATGCGGCGGCCGGCCCGAAACATCCGTTTTCATTGGAAACCTGGACCCTGACCTTATCCAGTCCCGCAATCAATGAACCCATCGTGCGAACGGTCAGCCGTAACGCCGTGGATGAAGAGGTTAACTTAGACATCCGGACGCTGAAAAATGGCGACTATACCTACACCTTAGAACTCACCGACGCCAACGGGAATACCCGTTCGGCCGTTAGGACCTTTACCGCGGATAATGATTTGCCTATGCTCGACCGGATTGCCCCAACGGCATATATTGGAAATGAATACATTACTGCCATTTTTAACAAAAAAGTAAACATTGATGAAAACATTTTATTAAACGAAGAACTGAAGGTTCGCTATCTTGACACTAATGACACTACAGATGGCAATCCATTCAATGCCACCATTACATCAATTGAAGTCGAACAAAATGACGATAATACCATTCTAAATATTTATTTAGAAAATCCTGTCTTTACGGGACCCGTTGCAAGATCCTCATATCCTAAATACAATAATACCAATGGCCATTATATTTATGGATTTGATCACAATGCGGCTATGAATGCACTGAATCGATCGGATAATAGAACCTACAAGGGTTGGATTCCATCAACACGCTATGAGATCGAAGTTGAAATTACAGGTGCAGGTATCTCTAAAATTACTGATACTGAGAATGGTGAGCTACTTGTAAGCACCAGCGCTGTTCAATCCACCAAAGTGGCAAGACCGTCACTTCCGGATGTACTTTTTGGCGATTATACAAGGTCTGGGTCAAATTGGGACTACGGCCCTCAAGGGAATGCATTCAGTGGAACTAGTTCGTGGTATGGTTATTTTTATTATGCTCAAAGAGGTTTTTGGATAAGCGAAGTCTTGGTCCGTGCAACCCCAGGAACGTATGTTGAAGCATGTATTTATGAACTAGACAGATATGGGGAGCGAGAAACCAACATATCAAAGTGTTCCAGAACTTATAGTGTTTCCGATGAAATTTACACTCGAGTTAACATCCCCGATCATTACTCAAATAGAGGAAGATTTTATGGAATTGCCGTTCGAATTTTAAATCACGGTGATTCTGCACACAAAATCTACCGTATAGAAACGGATAAGTATTCATTTGTTAGCGAAGATAATCCGAATAGGTGGAACCGATTTGACCTCGCCAATGATGAGAATATAGGACTTCGTTTTGCTCGATATGGAACCTATTATTATTCAGGATACATGGGTTCAGGACGCTATCCAGAACGTTACTCTCAAAATTCTATTGGACCCGATATTGGAGTTGACTAAACAAAAAGACACTTTTTTAAAGTGTCTTTTTGTTTGTCTTGAATCGTTAAGTGAATGTAGCTGGAATTTCATTATTTTTTTTGACTGTATGGGTCATCATCAGGGTGTATTGATTGGTGATGTACCCTTCATAGTGAACAAATAGTTTATTTTCGTTATGATATTCGGTTCGAATCAACAGACCCGCTTGACCGGGTGTCATTTGAAAGGCTTCAGAGACCCAATCAGGGTAAATGACCGCATGCTCCGTATAATTTTGATGGAGTTCATCGGTATAAGGGATTAACAGTTCGGTGATTTTGGCATGTGTCTTTAAATAGGTATCTAAGTTATCGGTGAGTTGGGTTGAAAAATAATTTTTGGTGACTGCGAATAATTGATCGTCTCCGTAATAGTCCACACGGACTTCATACAATGACTCTTCTTCAAACCAAGGATTGATGGATTTCGCCTTATTCTTGGGAATGACTTTAGAAGGATGATTGATAATGTGTGGCGTAAAGCCATTAAGCTCAATGGCATCATAAATCCCTCTATAATTATCGGTCATATCATAGATGAACTCTTTATAAATGACATGATAAAGATCATCGACTTTTTTCAGGATTTTCCGTTTCACTAAGTCTTGATAGGCGGATTGGACTTCGTTCACATCCATCGTTAAAGATTTCGCGACATCTAAAGGATGAGGCAAAGGTTTTTCATGGGGTAAATGTTGATCGATGACGGCTTGATAAATGCCTCTACGGAGTTGATCTTTAAGAGGGATCTTAGACCGCGCATCAAGCTTCAGCTGTTTGACGAAGTTGTAGAGCTTCAAACGATTGCCTCCAGACGAAATGTTCACCAGGATAGTAACTTTCTAACACACCCACGAGTTCAGCATTTTCGTAGAAATCGACCCGTTGAGTGAAACTTGCGGTGTTCGCATCCAAGCTTAGTATGCGGGCTTCTTTGGCTTGCAAATTCACCACACGCATGTACGATTGGATGGTTGAGAACGCTTGAGATTTGAAGCGAAGGCGTTGATCGGTGTTCCATCCTTCTTCGAGAAATAAATCAGTCTTAGACGCTTGAATGTATAGTTTTCTCAGTGCGATGGGTTTATTGCGCCGTGTAATAAGTTCATATAACACTCTTATCATGCCCATGGGCCGGTGAGTATTAAGTGTATTCGAGGTGTCTTCGATATAAATGACCTGACGTTTAAAGCGGGTGTAATCAAGAAATAAGTTTCCGGCATCCGCTGTGTCTAATACATTCACGGTTTCATCCCAAATGAAGGTGCCGCGTCCCACTTGGCGTCTGACAATGCCTTTATCGATGAGGTTCTTGTAGGCATATTTGACTACACTGGTGGAGACATCAAATGACTCACAAATTTCTTTTTCAGTTGGGAGTAAATCACCGTTTTTTAAGAGTTTATTGTTGTAGGCATTTTCAATGGAATCTGCAAGTTGAACATAAAGAGGCTTTTTGAGAAGCTTGTTAAGATTAATATAGTGCAATTGTGTCCTCCTTATACGCTATATAAATTAATAGTAATTAAATGAAACTAAGAATATTATAAACCAATATTTGAACGAATATCGAAACATTACAATATTTTAATGTTTAAATCATGCGGTCTATAATCAATTCATTCAAATTAAATACAAAAAAACATTCATCATTTTTGATTTCTCAAAAGCGATGAATGCATATATTCAAGTGGAAACGTATCAATTGTACAAAAACTTAACGATTTTTGAGTTGGATAATTTTAATCTCTCCCGGCCCGAGATGGAGGTCAATCAAGCCGCTATGAATTTGATCGAAATCACGTGGACCTTCATGCGTGGAAAAAACGAGTTCTTTTTTCAAATCGTCTGTGGATAAAATGGATCCAATGAATGGTTTTAAATGGGTGTCCCCATAAGGATTTAAGTTGACTAGAATCATCAGTGCATCAACGGGTTTCGCTTTTTTTAAGGCAATATATCCCAAGAAGAAGGGGTTATCGTTTTCGATAAATGTCACTTTTTTAGAATCCATGAGGGTTTCTTGATACGCCTTCTTAAGCGGGCTTAAAAAGGAAAGCATGTTATAGATATCAAACCGCTGCGGGTGCAGGTAATGCAGCTGATACCGGTCAAAAAGCGCGAGCTTTTCATAATAGGGATCCCTTTCATCCAACCGGTAAAGATCATCTTCTGTGCTATCTAGCCCTAAGTTCATGGGTTGAGGCTCATAGACTTCCAGGCCTGTATTCATGAAGAAAACCCCGTTCGGCATAAAGTAATTGACTAGCGTCAGGGTATTAGCTAAAACTCGTCCGCCCTCTCTGGAAGCCAGCCTCGGGGTATCGTGGGTTTCTGCGGCCGCAAAGACCGGGAGACTTAAATCTTTGGATTCGATGAAGAATTCTTTGGCTTTTCCTTCAAAGACTCTGGGTTCTTTAATAAACCCATTGGAAATAATCAAGTTATAGCCTTTAGCTTTTGCATCATCCACATACTTGGGATTAAGCTCTTCAGCGATAAATCCAAAATCAGGGTCTAAATCGCGGGCTTTATCAATGATTTGATCGAGCAATGGTTTGGGGAGGGCATGGCCCATATCAATCCGGGCGCCATCGATGTTAAAAGTGCGCTGGAAATAAGGAATGATATCCGCCAGCATGTCCCATAATGGTTGATTGGGTTTTTTACCGGGGTAAAGGTTCGCTTTGATGCTGTCAAAAAGAATGTATGGGGGTTGATCTTTTTTAATGTAAGGTTTGGCTTCTACCGGGTGATCCAGATACAATCTAAAAAATGTAATATCGGTCCAAGGGGGTTGTGGGTCATTGATATGATCAGAAAACGCGGGGGCGATTTTTAACCCAAACGTTTTTTCAATCGACCCCACTAAATCCGCATCATCTTTGATTTTCTCCCACTTTTTAGGATCCGTGGTTTTGGGATCTAAGGAAAAGTATGATAGATGCTTTTGGACTTCTTTCGCCGCATACATCAATTCAAAATCTTCGGGACGCGGTTGTGTCACTGGTGGAATGCCGTCCACGGCGGGCGGGAAGTAATCATCAAAGTGTTTGGATTGAATCCAATAAAACCATTCCGGATGGTCTTTGATAAAGGCACTATCTACCGCATTGGTTCTCGGAATAATGTCAATCATCACCCGCATATCAAGTAAATGACAGGCTTCGACGAAAAAGGAAAATTGTTCATCAAGACTGAACGCATCATCAATCAAAGGATCACTTAAATTGGGGTCAATTTTAAACAGGTCTTTAATCCCATAGGGACTTCCCAGTTCGCCTTTTTTATCTTTGAGTGAATATTCCGTAAGGGGAAGTAAATACACCGTATTAATGCCCATCGCTTTTAAACGGGGGAGTAATATCAGCATTTTTAAAAGGGTGCCGGTTTCTTTAAAGCCCCCAATGTTTGAATCTTCGAGCGCGCCTGAGCGATCCGCATCCCAGGCGGCGGTGGTACGCACTAAAGCCGAATAAATGGCCGCGGTTTTGAGCCAACTTCCCGGGGTTTTGGATGCTTTGGAACGTTTCGAAATGGGTTGGGTCGCATCTTTATTGATATTGAGGTATACATCTTCTAAAAGTTTTAAGAAAAAAGGAACCGGCTCAATCATGATTTCACCGGAGGGCACTTTTCTTCCTGGATAGTCAATAAAATTCCAATAATCCGGGATGGTGTAATTCACCGGTGGAAGAGTTTTGCCTTTTAAATGGGTATAAAGCTTTTCTAAGTGCGGTGCTTGCATAAGTCGCCTCCTCATTTAATTATACATATAAGCCTTGAATGTGAGACGCGTTTTTGAAAAAAAGTAAACGCTTACCGAACCCGGCCGGCCCTATAAAAACCACCCAATCATTGGTATAATGCAGGGGATAGGAGTTGACACAATGAAAAGACCAGTTGCACTAATTATCATGGACGGCATGGGCCTTACCGGTGCCGGTCCAGGCAACGCTGTAACGCTCGCTCAAAAGCCTGTTTTAGACCGCCTCATGCGTGAATTTCCGCATAACACTTTGACCGCTTCAGGCCTCGCTGTAGGCCTTCCCGAAGGCCAAATGGGTAATTCTGAAGTGGGGCATTTAAACATTGGGGGTGGGCGGATTGTTTATCAATCACTGACCCGGATTCACCAAGCCATCAAAGATGGCAGTTTCTATGAAAATAAAGCCTACCTTAACGCCATGCAACACGCAAACACCAATCAATCGAAACTTCACATCATGGGTCTTTTAAGTGATGGCGGGGTGCATTCCCACATCGATCACTTTAAAGCCATTTTAAAACTCGCCAAAAAAGAGAACGTCCAAAATGTATACCTCCATACCTACTTAGACGGTAGAGACGTTCCTCCCCAATCAAGCCTTGATTATTTTAAAGACTTAGAAGGCTTTATGGCGGAAGAAGGCATTGGTGTTATCGCCACCGTGCACGGACGTTACTATGCCATGGACCGCGACAAGCGGGCCGAACGTACGGGCCTCAGTTATGATTTACTCACTGCGTTTAAAGGGCCTCAGTATGCATCGGCTGAAGCTGGCGTCAAGGCCAACTATGACGCAGACATCCATGATGAATTCGTCGTGCCCTTTGGCATCGATGAAAAAGGCACCATTGACGATCATGATGCGGTCATCTTTATGAACTTTAGACCGGACCGGGCCATTCAAATGTCGGTGGCCTTAACCAACCCTGAAAAATCAATCGTCCCGCACGCCAAAAAGTTCAATGATTTAGCCTTCGTCAGTACCATGCATTATAGTTATGATGTCTCAGGTGAGATTGCCTTTGATTTACAGACGTTAGATAACATGTACGGCGAAGTCGTCTCTAAAGCCGGCCTCAAACAACTGAGAGCGGCCGAGACTGAAAAATACCCCCACGTCACGTTCTTTTTTGATGGCGGCGTGGATAAAGAAATCAAAGGCGCCAAGCGCATCTTAGTGAATTCACCGAAAGTGGCCACCTATGACATGCAACCGGAAATGAGTGCCTATGAACTCACCGACAAAGTCTTAAAAAGTCTGGATGAAGACGACTTAGACACGGTCATTTTAAACTTTGCCAATCCCGACATGGTCGGTCATACCGGAGATATAAAGGCGACCGTCAAAGCGGTGGAAACGGTCGATGAATGCACCGGAAAAATCGTCGATAAAGTCTTAGACTTAGGCGGTGTTGCGATTGTCACGGCAGACCATGGGAATGCGGAAAAAATGATTGCAGAAACCGGGAAGCCCCATACCGCCCATACGACCAATTTAGTCCCCGTGATTATCACCGATAAACATGTTAAGATTAGAGACGGTGGGATTTTAGGGGATCTAACTCCCACCATGCTCGATTATTTAAATGTTGAAAAACCGAGAGAAATGACGGGTTCATCCCTCATTCAAAAATAAAAGGAGAATACTATGCCATTCATATCTGATGTTTATGCCAGAGAAGTCCTTGATTCCAGAGGCAATCCGACCATTGAAGTCGAAATCTACACGGAAAGCGGCGCGTTCGGACGCGCCATTGTCCCAAGTGGGGCATCCACCGGGGAACACGAAGCTGTTGAACTGAGAGACGGCGATAAAAACCGCTATCTGGGTAAAGGGGTTCAAAAAGCCGTCGATAACGTCAACAAAGTCATTGCCCCAGAACTCCTAGGCTATGACGTGACTCGCCAAGTTGAAATCGATCAACTGATGATTGATTTAGACGGAACACCGAATAAATCCAAACTGGGTGCCAACGCGATTTTAGGCGTATCCATGGCCGTTGCCAGAGCCGCCAGTGAATACGTCGGCTTACCCCTATATCAATACTTAGGGGGCTTTAACGCCAAAACCCTTCCCACGCCGATGATGAACATCATCAACGGAGGATCCCACGCGGATAATAATGTCGATTTTCAAGAATTCATGATTATGCCTGTGGGCGCTAAAACCTTTAAAGAAGCCTTAAGAACGGGTGCCGAAGTCTTCCATGCGTTAAAAGCCGTTTTAAAAGGCAAAGGCTACAATACCGCGGTGGGCGATGAAGGCGGCTTTGCGCCGAACTTAGGCTCCAACGAAGAAGCCTTAGAAGTGATTTTAGAAGCGATTAAAAACGCCGGGTATAAAGCGGGCGAAGATGTCTTACTCGCCATGGATGTGGCGTCATCTGAATTTTATGATAAAGAGAAAAAAGTCTACAACTTAGCGGGTGAAGGCAAAGAACTTTCCGCCCCAGAACTTGTTGATTTTTATGAAAAACTTGTGGATAAATACCCCATCGTCTCCATTGAAGATGGTCTTGATGAAAACGACTGGGACGGCTGGGAAGTATTAACGGCGCGTCTCGGTAAAAAAGTTCAACTCGTGGGAGATGACTTATTTGTCACCAATACGAAAAAACTTGCTGAAGGCATTGAACGCTCGATTGGGAACTCCATTCTCATTAAAGTCAATCAAATTGGCTCCTTAACCGAAACCTTAGATGCCATTGAAATGGCTAAGCAAGCGGGCTACACCGCAGTTGTATCGCACCGCTCCGGAGAAACCGAAGATGCGACGATTGCCGATATCGCTGTGGCCACTAATGCCGGACAAATTAAAACCGGATCCTTATCAAGAACCGACCGGATTGCCAAATACAATCAACTCTTACGCATTGAAGATGATTTAGGCGAAACCGCGAAATATTTAGGAAAAGATGCATTCTATAACTTAAAATAATTGAAAAAGCCATCCACGGATGGCTTTTTTTACGCGACAAGACCCTCATGTTTTTGATACAATAAACTTTAGGTGAAACCATGATATATATTCAGTATTTGGCGATGGCCGCGGTCATTGTGTATGCGACCTTATCGCTTTCTTATTACGTCGATGTCATCGATAAACGGACGTCGATTTCCGGGGCTTTATTAGGCGGTGTTTTACTGGCGGCCATTACGAGTCTTCCCGAACTTATTACATCGTTAACGAGTGCGATTTATTTAAACGAAGGCGCGCTCGCCTATGGGAACGTACTCGGCTCAAACCTTTTTAATATGCTCATATTAGCCGTGGTGGATTTCATTTTTATTAAGCATGTCTTTTTTAATGAAGTCAAAACTAGATTAAAACCGAGTGTGATTGTCTTACTCATGTATCTGACCTTTTTGATTCCTTTAGGGCTTGATAGGGTGGGTTTAGTAGAAAGTAGTTTTTGGACGCTTAATCTCGGGTTTACACTCAATATATCCAGCCTCCTCATCTTAGGCCTTTATGCGGTCTCATTAAATGATTTAAATGCCCCAGAAACCAGAGAAGAAGACGATGATTCCCCGCTTTCCATGCGGATGATTATTGTCAGGCTCGTGTTTTGGGCGGTCATTGTGGTGGCAGGCAGTATCGTCGTGACTTTACTCACGGAAGAAATTGCGCTTAACTTAGGACTTTCACAGTCCTTTGCGGGAGCCATCCTTTTAGGAGTCGCCACAAGCCTCCCGGAACTCACCGCGGTTATTGCCTTATTTAGACTCAGGAACTACACTGTGGCTTTAGGCAATATCATCGGCTCCAACGCATTTAATTTCTTGATTATTGCGCTCACGGATATCGCTGTTTTAAGAAGTGATTTATTTCAAGCGGCCACCGCTGAACCCTTGCTTTTAAATAACCTATCGTGGCTCTTGCTTTTAGGCGCGATAAACACTATAATACTCGCAGTTGCGTTAGTGAAAAAACCAACGAATAATAAGTTACTTTATTACCTGTTCCCAGCGGCGATCATCCTGATTTATGGGGTCTATCTCTGGGTATCGATTTAGGAGGAAATCCATGGGCTTTGTCGATATTTTACTGATAACTGTATCGATTGTATTAGTGACACTGGTGGTCATTCAAAACTCAAAAGACAATGCGGCGAACGCATTCAGTGGTGAAAAATCCGATCTTTTTTCCAATAAGAAAGAACGGGGCTTTGAACTCATCTTGTCGCGAGTCACACTCGCCACAAGCGTGCTATTCATTCTCATCTCCATTTGGGCCATGACCAACTAAGACACTTTAAATAAGTGTCTTTTTTTTCGCACGAAAGGAGCATTCTATGCACGAACACGTCCTCAAATATTTAAAAAAACATCGCCAATCCTTTACGATTGATGCGCTTTTTAATGGACTCAATTTAACGGGCGCTGAATCCTTCAAAACCCTCGCTAAAACGCTCAATGAACTGGAAGCGTCGCATAAAGTCAAACTCGATGATCAGTTTCGTTACCGCTACGTCAAACCGGCTCAAACCTTAACGGGTCATTTAGACGTCAAAGCCAAAGGCTATGCGTTTTTAATTCCCGATGATAAAGACCGGCCCGATATCTATATCCCAAAAGGCTATACGTTAAATGGGATGAACAAAGATTACGTCATGGTCGAACTCATGCCGGGGCGTGGCCGTAAACAAGAAGGCAAAGTCTTAGATGTTTTAAAGCGTCATTACACGACCGTGTTAGGGACATTGAAACTCAAAACCAAAAGACCGTATTTAAAACCTAAAGACCGCTCGATCAATATTCCCATTTACATCCAGAAAAAATCGCTCAATGGCTATAATCATAATGATCTTGTGGAAGTCCAAA
>CBFHLD010000020.1:0-4753 GCA_965656585.1 Candidatus Izemoplasmataceae bacterium
GTTCAGGTTATACCGATGCTGGCTATTATTATTCCCAAGATTATCTGATCTTTGATATCGATGAGACGCGTGCGATGCCGATTCAAATCGAACAAAGCTTTTCGCACCAGGACCTCTTAGATTTGATCGAAGACCCTATATTGGACGATCCCACTCGGGAGGAAGAAATCGAATTTTATGACCGGATGAGTGCGATGATTGAACGCGCTGTGTTCGCGAATGATACCTTATATCTCATTTCAAATCTCGGTGTCACCAGTCATGATTTGCTGGATGATTACGCCGATTTAGATACCGTCATTTATGAATAAAGCTTCCCACTGGGAAGCTTTTTTCTTGAGACTTGTGTGTTAAGATAATCCTATGCGCATCTATAAACATTTGCCCGCCCAATTCAACGAACGCATCGAAGGCTTTGGCCCTGAATTTATGGCCATCTTTTTGAGTATTTTATTCATCATTTTTATGCCCTATGCGTGGTGGGTGGAAGCCTTGATGGTCTTTTTCGTTTTTTATCTATTTACCATTGGGGCGATGTGGGTCACCCAAACGCAGTCCATCGGAAAACGCATGGCCAAAACGGAAATTTTAATGACCGATCATACCAAGCCTACTTTAATCCGGTTGCACCTGAGAGAAATCACCAAATGGGCCTTGGGCTTTCTAACCGCCGGCATTTATTTTATCGTCGCGTTCATCATTTTTAATCTCCGCCAAGACCGGCGCAGCCCGCATGATCTTCTCTTTGGCACGGAAGTCGTGTTTAAAGATACCAAAATCACATAAAAATCCCATCCAATTCTGGATGGGATTTGTTTTTTTTAAGGATTGACAATGACGTACCGGCCATTCCAAATGCGCAAGTTCACATCAAGCGTTTCGTCTTGAAGGGTCTCCCGTAAATCAGGATACCGCGATTCAATGGCCGCAATGAGATCAAACATTTGAATGGTGACACCGTCATAAAATTCACGCCATTCTCCCGTTTCATCGCGGTAGGCTTCACTGCGCTCAAAATCATAGGTTCCATACATGTTTTCAATTTCCAAATAAACCGCACCATCCGGCGGAGGATCTAATGTGATTTCTTGAATGGTCGCGATCCCGTTCACATCAAAAATGGCGTATACGGTGGATGTATCCAAAATCGGATAGAAGTTCTCACCCGCATCATAAGCCGCTTTTAAATCCCCTTTAAGGAGCGTCTCATCGACCTTTGTGATGCCTAATAGACTCGGTTCAACGTACCGGTAAACTCCGCCCTCATTGAGGGCTTCCCGGGCGTCATACACTCGGATGGTGACAGGATCACCGGCCCAATACGTCACGATGGGGATGATGGTGAGACTCCCCAGTAAAAGCAACAATCCCGTAAAACTGATGAGTATTTTGCCGAGTTCCGATTGCCAAATCTTTTTCATGGTGGCCATATTACACCTCCTCGCGGCGGTACCGCTCAATGTAAATGCCAAGGCCTAAGACAATGGCGCCCCCTAAGATGAAAAAGAGGGAACGCGGTAAGAATTCATAAAAGGTATCAAAGTAAAACCGTAAAATGAATACGGAAATGATAATCAACGGTGTGAGTTGTTTTTTCGACACCAGGGTAAATAGATACACGGTAAAGGCGATGGAAAAAGGAATCGCATAAATTGAGCCGTTTTCAATGAACGTTAAATCTTCCCAAAGCTCTCTAAAGGTTAAACTAAACGCCGCAATCCCGGCGGTCGCAATCCCGATAAACTGGAATATTTCCACATTCAGATTATGTTTGAAGTAATAAAGGATAAGCCCTTCACCTAAAAAGACAAAGGCGACATAAATGGGGTCAAGATCGATAAAATCAAGGGTATAGAAAATAAAGACTTGGGCCAAGAGTAAACTGCCAAACGTCACAATCTTACGGAATCCAAAGTAGTAATTCCCAGCGAAGAATATCGCCAAAAGCGGAATCGCATAGGCGAATATATTTTCATCAAATCCAGATGTAATAAACGCAAAAGCTAAGACATGCGCAAAGATAAACAAAATCACATCTTTATACACACTGGAGAGTAATAACGCCGCAAGCGCCCAGACGAATGATAAGACAAAGGGTTCTAAGTTAAAGTTATACGCCAGGTCAATGAGAAATAAACCCGCCCCAAAGATTAAGACCGATAAATAAAGCAACGCCTGCGAAGTAATCGGTTTATCTTTAGCCGTAAGGTAAGACGACGCCATGGATGAAGCCAGTGCCGTGATGATGATCACCACTTTCCACGGGTTGGAGATGGCTTGCCAGTTTCCTGCAATAAATAGTAAAACGCCAAGCCCAATCAAAATCGCCCCAAACGATACGAGGACACGAATAAAGTCGAGCCCTTTCCTTGGTTCATAATGCCCTAAGATATCTTTGGATTGCGTGGGCTTAATGATGTTTTTACTTTCGGCATCTTCTAAGACTTCGGTTAAAAACGTCATTTGGTGTTTGGAAATTTTATGACTCATCAGGGGCCTCCGCTTTGATGACATCGCTCAAAAAAGTAATGATTTTTTCTTTATGAAAGCTGGAAAGCCATCGCCTTCCATACCCATCAATCAGACGGTAATGATTGGAAAAATAATTTTGTTGAACTTTAAAGCCGGGTTCTTGATGGACCGTCCGCCAAAACATTTTCCCGCCCATGGTTTTTTCTTTGGGACGCTTCACACTATCAAATACCATCTGCCGAATGACTTCCGGGGGACTCGATTTGAGCGCCGTCCACAATATTTCACTTTCGGGAAAAAGCATGCAGACACTGACCACGACACTCCAAGAAGCTTGCGAGCGTTCTTTTTCGATTTGAACCAGCGTTTTTTTCGTGATCCCAATCATTTCTGAGAAAACATCCTGGGTGATCCGGTATTCGTTTCTCACCAGTCTCATTTTTTCAGAAATGAGGGTTATAAGTTCGGGTTTTGTCATGGTTTACCTCTAGTGTAATTTTACACCAAGTTAAGGTTTTTTTCAATAAAAAAAGACCTTCCCTAAAGCGGGAAGGTCACACCAGTTAAGCGCTCGGAATGCGTCCATAGATTGTTTTGTGTTTTTTTATCTAGGGCGAGCGGGTTCACTTTATCGTTCTGTGTCAGGTAGCCTTTATGGCCTTTTTCTTTCGGGCCTAAGAATTCACCGGCCGTCACGCTTGGATGAATGGCCGCCGCAATGGTGGGTAAAGCCCCAATCGAGGCAGGGATTGCGAAAAGGCCAAAGAGGGGACTTAAAAGCCGAAATGCAAAGACGCCTTCTTTGCGGCCAAATAATCCAGTCTTCGCCACCCCTGGATGGACGGTAATCGCTTTGATGGATTTATCTTTAAGTCTGGCATTGAGCGCATTCGTAAAGGTTATGTTCGCCAGTTTAGACTGCGCGTACGCTTTAAAGGGTTTATAACCGCCGTTTTCATATTGCAAATTATCAAAATCAAAGGATCCCATGAGATGCGCTTGCGATGAGACATTGATAATCCGTGCTTTTAAGGCGAGATGATCAAAAAGCTTACCCGTTAAGGCATAATGGCCGAGATGATTGACGCCCAGTTGGCGTTCAAACCCGTCTTGGGTTTTGCCTTCTTTGACGGCCATAATTCCCGCGTTATTAATCAATACATCCACTTCAGTCACGGTTTTTTTAACGGCGGCCACAAACGCATCGATGCTTTTTAAACTCGAAAGGTCGAGTTCTAAAAGCGTCACTTGTGGTTTTTCGACTTCTTCTTCGATGTAGGCGAGTGCTTCATCACCGCGAACTAAAGAGCGAACCCCCATAATGACGTGAGCGCCTTTGTGCGCAAAGAATTTGGCGGCTTCAAAACCGATGCCCGAATTGGCTCCCGTAATGACAATGTTTTTAGGGACAGTTTCCATGTTTCTGAGTTCTTCAATATTTATCATAATTATCACCTGCATTCATTTTAGCGGATAACACGGTTTAACACGGACAGAATGCGTATAAACCGACTTTAAGGTATACTAATCATGAATAAAACTCTGAAAAAAGGAGCGTCTCATGTTAAAAAAACGCATCCCCTTAAGTAACGATACTTCCATCCCGGTGATTGGCCTAGGAACCTGGCAAATGCCCCCAGGTGATGTCACGTACAACGCGGTTAAAGATGCGTTAGATGCCGGATACTTACATATTGATACCGCTGAAGGTTATCAAAATGAAGAAGGCGTAGGAAAAGCCATTCAAGATTCTAAAATTTCAAGAGATGATTTATTTGTCACGACGAAACTTGAAAGCCATATCAAAACTTACCAAGGGGCGTTAGATGCATTTGACGCCTCCCTTAAAGCCTTAGACATGGATTATGTCGATCTCTTTTTAATCCATGCGCCTTGGCCATGGTCAGACATCGGGTCGAACCATGATGCGGGTAACATTGAAGCCTGGAAAGCGTTAGAAAAGATTTATCATTCTGGTAAAGCCAAAGCCATCGGGGTGAGTAACTTCTCGCCGCGTGACATTGACAATATCCTCACGGAGGCCAGTGTGGTCCCCCACGCCAATCAAATTGGCCTATTTGTGGGAAACCCTCAACATGAAACCGTGGATTATTGCCAAGAAAAAGGCATTCAAATCATTGCCTATTCACCCTTAGCCATTGGCTATGCATTAAGTGATCCGTTAGTCTTGAAGATGGCCAAGAAATACGGGGTGACACCGGCTCAACTGTTGATTCGTTATACCATTGAGCGAGGCGCAGCGACCTTACCCAAATCCACC
>CBFHLD010000020.1:4851-12013 GCA_965656585.1 Candidatus Izemoplasmataceae bacterium
AAAATACGGGGTGACACCGGCTCAACTGTTGATTCGTTATACCATTGAGCGAGGCGCAGCGACCTTACCCAAATCCACCCATCAAAACCGGATGATTGAAAATGCGCAGGTCGATTTCTCCATCGATGCGGCCGATATGAAAACCTTGGACCAATACGAAAACGATCCCAGAAAATTTAATTAGGAGTTTCTATGCGGTTTAAAATACTCGCCGTCATTGCGGCCACATTTTTACTTATTGTAATTATTCCCAAACCTCAAGTGCGGGAAGACAATCCCTTTCGGCGTGACGATGAGCCTTTAATCATCGCGCATGGCGGAGGAAACCAAGAGTTTCCCGACAATACGCTTGAAGCCTATTTTAATGCGTATTCCGTCAACCCCGGTTTCATGTTGGAAATTGACGTCAACATGACGGCAGACGGCATTATTATTCTGTCTCATGACTTAACATTGGACCGTAAAACCAATTTGCAAAATGCTTTGATTAGTGAGATAACCTACGATGACTTAGTCAATGATGAAATCGATTTCGGGTATTCTAATCCGATTGATGGCCCCAATGGATATAATGTCACAGGAGAATTTAATCGCTACACCAACTGGGAAGGCAACACCGTCACGCCCCTGGATGTGACATACCCCAGCGGAGTCAGTGCGAGACATCCTGAGAAATTTTTGGTGACAACGCTGGAAGAAATTTTTCTTCACTTTCCTGACAATTTGATGAGTGTTGAAATCAAACAGTCGGGAGAACTCGGCCTTGAAGCTCTAGAAAAAGTCATGGATCTCATGGTGGAATACGACATGATTGACCAAGTTGTGTTGGGGAGTTTTCACCGGGAGATTGTCGATCAATTCGTGGCCTATCAGGAATCTGACTACCCGAACTTAATGTACGCGCCTCAAGAAGACGGGGTTCGCCTCTTCTATATTATGACGCGAGCTTACATGTCGCTATTTTATCCGGATAAACCCGCCACACTCGCCATTCCCACATCATCCGGGAATCTTGATTTAACGACGAATCAACTGATCAACAATGCCCACCGGCACAACATTGCGATTCATTACTGGACCATTAATGACCCTGACACCATGCGTTTACTCATTGAGCGCGGTGCTGATGGACTTATTACCGACCGGCCTACCCTCATGCAATCCATCTTGGACGAAACGAACGACTAGCGTCTTCGTCTAATTTGCTTTGCGAACGAACTACTTGAACCCGCTTCAAAGAGCGATTATTTAAGAGTATTTTGATTGTGTTAACTGACCCTCATCCCTATAATTAGTAGCATCACAAAAAAAGGAGAGAACAAAATGAAAAAAGCATTACTAACGTTGCTTACAATCGTCACTGTATTCACGTTGGCTGCCTGTGGAGGCAGTGAAGCACCTCTTCGTGTCGGCATGGACTTAAGATATCCTCCTTTTGAAACCGTCGATACCAGCAACAATCCTGAAGGCATCTCCGTCGATACCGCCCGCGCATTTGGGGAATTTATCGGCCGTGAAGTCGAAATCGTCAACACTGAATTTGGGGGACTCATTCCCGCAATTCAATCCGGTGAAATTGATATCGCGATTGCTTCGATGAGTATTACCGAAGAGCGCGAACAGAGTGTGGATTTTTCGAATCCTTACTTTTATTTCAAAATCATCTCACTCGTGAACCAAGAATTTGCGACTGCAAACAATTTAACCGAAGATTCAACGGTTGAAGATCTGGTCGCGATTGATGAAGCACGCTGGGTCGGCATCGCCAACCAAATCTCATCATCCATTCCCAGAGATCAATATGGCAAAGATGTTCAAGAATCGACCGATTTAGGAACGGCTATTGAAGAAGTGGCCCAAGGGGGCGCAGACATTCTCATCATGAGTGCGAACCCTGTCGTTAATGGTTACAAAGCCAACCCGAATGAAACGATGATTGTTTGGGATGCGTTTGTCTCTAGCCCGATTGGGATGGCTGTCCAAACGGGAAACAGCGAACTCTTAGACCAAGCCAACGAATTCATTGCCACATTTAATGAACCCGGTGGACTCTATGAAGACCTTTCAGCGACATGGGATCAAGTCATTCTTGACAACTTAGGCCGCTACGGACTCGAATTCTATATCAATGAATAATAAGCCTGCAAGTACCAACCCATTCATTGTTTTACTGCAAAATAAAATCGTTGCATATGCGCTCGCATTTGCAACGATTTTAGCGTTTATCACCTTTGTCATTGTCCGCCAGACCGGAACCTTTAGTCTGGCGGTCTATGAACCCTATGTGAATCTTATTCGTAACGGACTCATCAACACGATTGTCGTGTCTTCAGTGGCGCTCGTATCCAGTTTGATTATTGGATTTATTTTCTACTTAATGAGCATTTCTAAGATTCAATATTTTAGAGCGTTCACCGAAGTCTTCACCGAAATCATTTACGGGACCCCCTTACTGGTGCTCATCGTCATCTCTGCCTTTGTCATTGGGCCAGCGTTTAACAGTTTAGACCGTAATACGATGGGATACATTGGACTCATTACCTACATGACACCGTACATGAAAAACGTCTATAAATCGGCCATCTCTTCGATTTCTGAAGAACAATACCTAGCCATGGATTTGTTTGGGTTTACCCCCTATCAAAAATACCGGTACATCATCATCCCGCAAGTCATCCGGGTCTTGATGCCCCCGATGATGAATAACTTCTCACAAATCGTCAAAGGGAGTGCGCTGCTCAACGTGATTGCCTACAATGAGCTTTTCTACTCCATCCGTGTGGCTCAATCCCAAAACTTTGCGTTCATCGAAGGGTATATTTTAGTTTGGGTGCTATACCTTATCATCACAATCCCTCTTTCCCAGCTTACCCGTGTGATTGAAAGGCGGTGGAGTCTATGAAAATCGAATTGAATAATTTATCTCATACGTATGATGTCGAAGTCTTACACAACTTAGAACTCATCTTAACCGAATATAATGCAGTCGCTTTAATCGGCATGAGTGGGTCCGGTAAATCGACCCTCATCCGCTTGATGGCGGGACTGGAAAGACCGACGTCTGGGACCCTTAAAATCAATGATTATGACGTAACGAATGACCCCGATTATAAAAAGCACATCGGATTTGTCTTCCAGTCACATAACTTATTTCCGCATCTGACGCTCAAAAGGAATATCACATTAGTGTTAGAAAAAACACGCGGTATTCCCCTAGAAGAAGCCGAGATGATCGCGGAGGCGAACTTGAAACTCTTAAAACTCGAAGACCAAATGGATAAACTCCCTAAAAACGTCTCAGGAGGCCAAGCTCAACGCGCATCCATCGCGCGGGCGCTCAGTGTGAATCCCGATGTCATCTTCCTCGATGAACCCACTTCTTCGCTCGATCCAATTTTGACCGATGAAGTCTTAATCGCGATTGAAGAACTCAGAGAACTCGGGAAAGACTTTGTCTTAGTCACCCACGTCATGAGTTTCGTGAAGAAGTTTGCGAATTATGTGGTCTTCATGCAAGAAGGCAACATCGTGGAAAAAGGCACCCCTGAAATATTAGATAATCCAAAAACAAATGAACTCAAAGACTTTATGAGTAAAGTCCATTAAAAAAGCTTCCCGTTTGGGAAGCTTTATTTTTTAATAACTGATGTTGAAAATGATGTGGATGATAATGAGTACGGCGGTTGCGGGACCCGCGATACGGTGGCCGATGTAAAGCCAGCGGCTCCCTTTTTGGAAGAACCCGCCCCCTAAGAATGCGGTCACTAATACGCCCAGCATGGCGGCGGTTCCTGTAAGTCTTAAATACCCTCCAGATACGGCGAGCGTCATATGGACGATGGCGGTGAGGGCTGCTAACGCGCCGAAGAGTTTGTGTTGACTTGCAAGCCACTGGATGGCTCCGTTATTGACAAATTTTTTCACCCCATTGGTGGCGGCGAGGAAAAAGAATGTGGCAGTTAAAATTCCGGTAATAGGAATGTATATGGGAACGAGAGTTGACATGAAATACTCCTTTATGTAGTCATGAATTTTTGAATGAGACCATTGAATGCTTGATGGCCTTTTTCGGTGTGTGGGAAAACGGCCGCGTCTTCTAAGCTATTGACGAAGACTTTTGCCGCTTCTTGATACACATACTCTAACATATTTTTAGTCGGTTTATGGTCGTTAAGCTCCATCGCCCATGGTTGCATGGATTTGGGAATGTTTTGGAGGCTTTCTTCCCCCGAGAGATACCGCGCGATGAGGGGAAGTTCGGTGTCTAAGCGGCCGGGTAAGATGCCTAAACCCATGACTTCGATGAGTCCTAGATTTTCTTTTTTGATGTGTTGATGCTTGGGATGCGTATGGAACACCCCGTCGGGATACTGTTCACTGGTGACATTATTTCTTAGAGCCACCGTCATTTCGTACTCGTCCCCATTTTTGCGCGCAATTGGAGTGATCGCATTATGATGAACCCCCGTTTTTGAAATGATGCCTAAGGCTTCATTATGATAGGTCCGCCAAATGTGTTCAAAGCGGTCCAGGACGTTGACTAAGATGTCTTTATCCGTGGCTTTAAAGCGTAAGGCAGAGAGGGGCCAAAGTAACCGTTCGATGGTGACCGATCCATATTGATAACTTTCTAACACGCGGGCATCATCAATGGGGAATGACGCATTTCCCCCTTGATAGTGTTCGTGGGAGAGGATTGAACCTCCGACAATCGGTAACCCCGCATTAGACCCTAAGAAATAATGAGGGAACTGATCGACAAAATCTAAGAGTCTCCGGTAGGTTTTGACACTCATCTTCATGGGAATATGGTCTTGGTGAATGACAATCGCGTGTTCGTTGTAATAAACGTACGGGGAAAATTGGAAATAAAACGGTTCTTCATTTAAAGAAAGCTTGATGGTGCGGTGATTTTTCCGCGGGGGTTTGTGGTCCATGTTTAAGCCCACATACTCCTTACAAAGTAAACACGGCGGAAACGCTTCAGTTTCTTGATTGGCCGCGGCAATCGCTTTCGGGTCTTTTTCAGGTTTGGCGAGGTTAATGGTCGCTTTCATTTCCCCGTACGCCGTACGCACGGAAAAATGTTTATTTTTCTTCAGCCGGTCGGTCTTAATGTAATTCGAATTTTGCGCCAGCGCATAAAAATAATCGGTCGCCGCTTTTGGGTCTGCTTCTTTTTTTTGGGTAAAGACATGTTGTAGCTCAGAGGGTCTGGGCATCAACGTGTCCATGATTAAGGCTTCAAACCGGTCGCGTTCATGAATCGAATTATCTTCCATGAGCCCTTTTTCATAGGCGAGATCCAGTAAAGGATCTAAAAAGACGCGCAAGGTACGCTGTGTGGTTTTGGGTTTTTGATATGTTTCGGGCGTGGGGTTCTCTTTGAGCAATGCCAAAATGGCATTCGTGACATACGTCACGTCGGTCTTTTCAATCATGCCATGATCGATGGCATAAGCAACAAGTGCACTAACAGTTTCCATAACGCCTCCTTAATTTATTGTACCAAAGCAAGGGGGTTTTCCCTAACAAAAAAGCCACTATGCCGTGGCTTCTCTTTGCGTTTCATGAGGGACGGGACGCCAAGGGGTCAGTCCGGTTTTTAAGGCTTGAATCAATCGTTCTTTTTCAAGTGCGTCGAGATGTTTGACGTAGCGATTTTCAGGATGCAAACTGCAATAAAGACTGCATCCACCGAGATGTTGGTGTTGGTTTTCTTCAGAGCCAAAGATTTGTTCATTGCACTGGGGATTAGCGCAATTAAACATGCGTTCACACGGCTCTCCCGTGTAGTGATCTTTCGAGACAATCACAGGATCGATATGATTGATGGGCATCCCAATGCGCTCATCAAAGACATACATCGAGCCTTCCCAAAACGCCCCTTGCGTGGTTTCATTGGCCCCGTAAGTTTGAATCCCACCATGCAGTTGACCGACATCTTCGTACCCTTCTTTTTTGAGCCATCCGGTGAATTTTTCACAGCGGACCCCGCCGGTGCAATAGGCCACAATTTTTTTACCTTCGAGTTTTTCTTTATTGGCACGGACCCAATCTGGAAGTTCACGGAAAGTCCTTATATCCGGTCTTAATGCGCCTTTAAAATGACCCATGTCATACTCATAATCATTACGAGCATCAATGATGACGGTATCTTCATCATGAATGCGTTCATAAAATTCTTCGGGTTGGATGTAGCGCCCAGTAATTTCTCTTGGGTTCACATCGTCTTCTAAAGATAGGTTCACGAGTTCGTTTTTGTTTTTGACAATGATTTTTCTAAATGTGTGGGCCGGATGATCGCTTTCTTTAAATAGGATACCTTTAAATAAAGGATCGTTTTCTAAATAGGCTTTATATAAGGAGATGTTTTCCAACGTCCCAGAGACCGTTCCGTTGATTCCTTCACTGGTTAAATAGACCCGACCCAAAATATCATGGGCTTGGCAAAAGCGTTTGTGCTCAGCCACTTTGTCATCCACGTTTTCAATGTGCGTGTAAAAGTAATAAAGTAAAACTTTATACATGAGATGCTCCTTAATTTCTAGGTGTTTTATATTATATAGCATCCAACCGCTTTTTCAAGACCATCACGTTCGTCTGCGAAGGATTTAGATTATCACAAACTTTACGCGAAAGAAATCATCCATTCATAATGACTATCTAAAATGGATTTAGGTCCTAAGAAGGGATCCTCCTATTTTTTTGAAGGGCTCGCCCCCTTCTTTTTTTCTTGACTATATGTATAGTTTACTTTACAATAATGTATATATTTAATTACTATGAGGAACTGATGATTAATCGTGTCAAAGCGTACCGAGAACATCACCGTTGGTCGCAAGCGGAGCTGTCTGAAAAAATCGGCGTCTCCCGGCAAACCATCATCGCCATCGAACGCGGGAAGTTCGATCCTTCTTTGCGCCTTGCTTTTAAATTATCGCAAATCTTTGCGGTCCCTTTAGATATCCTCTTTGATCCCGACCCGCTCCCTCCTAACGCCCTTAAAAAGCGCCGATAATGCGCGCGCTTTAAGGGCGCTTTTACATTGCTCTACATGAGTTAAACTCTTACAATAGAACTTAAAGGAGACAACTATGTATGCCATCATCGATTTAGGGTCCAATACGGCTCGCATGAACATCTACAAAGTGAAAAACCA
>CBFHLD010000021.1:0-11645 GCA_965656585.1 Candidatus Izemoplasmataceae bacterium
GACCGTTCAGCCGATTCAGGCGAAGTCGTTTCCCACGTGGCATCCGATAACGTCTTAGGGGGCGAAATGGCTGCCGAACATCTTCAAGACATTTGTGGTGGAGACTATCCAGTCTTAGAACTTACCGGTCAATCCGGCGCATCTGCAGCCATCGACCGTAGTGCTGGGTTCCAATCGGTATTCGGCGCTAGCAACATCGATCAAACTGCCACTGCAAGCTGGTCAAGAACTGAAGGTCAAAACGTGACTGAAGATTTCTTAGCCGCTCAAGGAAACCCAGAAGCTGTATGTATTTTTGGGGCCAACGATGAAATGGCACTGGGAGCTGTCCAGGCGATTTTAGCTAACAGTGTGACTGATTTATCCATGTCAGCCGTGATTGGTTTTGACGCAATTCCTGATGCGTTACAATCCATCCGTGATGGTGAATTATCTGCCACCGTTCAGCAACAACCTGTTGAAATTGGTCGCTTAGCCGCTCAAGCTGCACTTGATTACCTCGCTGGAGAAACGGTAGAAGCAAGCATCCCTGTCCCACTCGCATTAATTACTGAAGAAAACGTAGACTAAGTAGTTAAGTAATATTTAAGGCATGAATATCGCCCATCCATGGAGGATCTTATGATTACATTTTCAACATCAATGATGGTGGCTAATCCGTTTACCTTAGAGACGGATATCAAAGCCATCGACGCACATACTGATATGTATCATATAGATATTATGGATGGGCATTATGTGCCTAATATTGCACAGTCTCTTGATTTTGTGAAGCAACTAAAGCCTTTTTCCACCCGACCGATTGAAGCACATTTGATGGTGGAAAAGGCAGAAAAATACATCGATCAACTCATTGACAGTGGGGTTCACACTTTGGTGTTTCATCCGGAAACATTAACGTCTGAAGTGCTGGATGTGAAAGCCAAATGTGCCCGGCATGGTGTTCGGTTTGGACTTGCGTTAAATCCAGATCAACCTCTATCCACGGTTGAACCATATCTTAAACATTTGGATGTGTTAACGGTCATGATGGTTTATCCCGGCTTTGCCGGCCAAGCCATGGTGGAAGAAGCACTCGATAATATTCGTGCGGCTTCATGGTATAAGAGCCAAAACCGGGCAACCTATACCATTGAAATTGATGGATCCAATAACTTCAAAACCTTTGAGCGTTATCTCACAAGTGGGGCTGAGCGTCTCATTTTAGGGAGTGGCTTATTTGGATATGATGATTTAACTGAAGGATACACCGCGATCAAATCCTATGTTAAAGGTCTGAAACCATGATCTGTGGCATCGATATTGGGGGTACGTTTACCCGTATCGGCATAGTGGATTCATCCTTTAATGTGTATGATTTTAAAAAAATCAAAACGAAAACAGTTGCCGATGATTTTTCTGCCTTTATCAAGGCATACATTTCCACCCAGGATTCCATTGAACGAATTGTGATAGGCTTTCCAGGTGTGGTTAACCCAGAAACCAAAAAAGTACTTAAAGTCCCTAATCAAAAAACCTTAGAACACTTAGACATTTTAGCGCTGGAAAACGAATTAAATCTTCCTATAGATATTTACAAAGACACGGTACTTTTGTTTAAGTACGATCAGCGTTTTGGACGTCTAAAGGCTTATGCCAATGTGTTGGGTTTTTACTTAGGGACGGGTCTGGGGAATATCATTTTCTTAAATCACCACATACATTATGGTGACTTTTTTGCGGCGTCTGAACTGGGCCACCAAGGCATCCAAGGCAGTGAAAAAGCGTGTCCATGTGGGTTGAAAGGATGTTTTGAAACCGTCTGTTCAGGGCATTTTCTTAAATATTTACATTCGACCTATTTCAGTGAAATTCCATTTGAAGCATTGTTTACGCAGTATCATCAATCAGATCACCGAGAAAAAATCGAGCGTTTTATCGATGATTTCGCATTTATTATCGCTTCTCAGATGCATATTTTAGATGTGAAGCATATAATTATTGGTGGGGGGATTCCCTCAATGAAAGACTTTCCCAAAGATAGACTACACGAAAAAATTGATGCGTTTTTAAGGCACCCAAAGCTTCGCCCGGCATCCATTTATTGGAGTGATAATGACCCCATGCAAGGCGTTATTGGGGCTGCGACGCTCGGATATGAAAAGGAGAATAAAATATGACGTATTCCATTGGTTGTGACCATACCGCTGTTGAATTGAAAAATGTGGTCAAAGAACATTTAGAATCACTCGGCATCAAAGTGGTAGACCGAGGCACATTTAGTGAAGAACGCACGGATTACCCATTGTATGCGAAAGAAGTCTCAGAGGATGTGCAATCAGGCGCATCCGATAAAGGGGTTTTAATCTGTGGAACCGGGATTGGCATGAGTATGGCGGCCAACAAGTTTGATGGTATTCGGGCCGCAGCGGTTTCTGAACCATTCTCAGCACAAGCTTCGAGAGAACATAATGATGCGAATGTCTTATGTTTTGGCGCACGGGTAGTTGGGCCTGGACTCGCTAAAATGATTGTGGATGCTTTTGTGGAGGCCTCATACGAAGGGGGTCGCCATCAAAAGCGAGTCGATCTCATCAAATCGTATGAATAAAATAAAGCCTTGAACTCAATGTTCAAGGCTTTTTCTTTAGTGTTCTAAGCTGGTCGTCGCAATGATATCGACGCCGGTATCCAGTATGTTTTCGAGTAAAACATCGCCCGCTTTAACGGGGACTTTCGCTTCAATTTGATTGAGTGCTTCCATGATGTCAAAGATTTTCCCTTTGGGGATTTCATCACTGGTTTTAATCGATATACGGCGTTGGATACTGGCGTTGGTTTTCACCGTACTTGTGAGCATCCGAGTCGGATTGGTGAGTTCTTTCTTACCGTATTTAGCGCCTCTGGGGCACCGGTTCCCTGTGACTTCTAAGGTTTCTTCATCGACGGTTAAATGACACCCCACCGGGCAAACAATACAAATCATCTCACGGGTGGCCATTAGCTCACCTCCAAACTGATGGTAATCGGATCATCCGACACCATTTTATCTTTCGGGACGGTTAAGTGTTCCATTTCCGCCGGCGCAATATGCCGGGCTTTTTTATGCATTATTAATTGGTCCCCTTGCATGATTTTAAAGGTCCCTTTGTCGGCTTTCAGCGTACTTCTTAAAGAGAACTTCACGGAGTCATCGCCGGCTTCAAAATCAAAGCGGTGCGGTAAGACGTACCGTACATTATCCCCGGGGATGACATCTTTCGCATCGTGCGATGAAAGCGTGCCTTGGACGTACGCTTTCGCGTAGCGCCCGGCCCGCTCACTTTCTTCCGAAACCCAGTCTACGAGGTCATGGACATGCAGGGCATTCCCACACGCGAAGAGGCCTTCGACGCTCGTCTGCAAGTGTTGATCCACCACGGCGCCTTTGGTGATGGGGGAGACCGCAAATTTTAAGGATTCAAACATTTGAATGTCAGGGACTAAGCCGACAGAGAGTAAGAGTGTGTCGACCTCAAAGGTTTTTTCGGTCCCTTCAATGGGCTCAAAATGTGGGTCGACTTCATGAATAACGATTTTTTCGAGCCGTTCTTTCCCGATGATATCGGTAATCGTATGGGAAAGATATAAAGGAATGTCATAATCATCCAGGCACTGGGCGATATTACGCGTGAGGCCATTGGAATAAGGCATGAGTTCGGCCACGCCTAAAACTTCGGCGCCTTCTAAGGTCATCCGTCTGGCCATAATCAGACCGATATCCCCAGAGCCTAAAATAAAGACTTTTTTGCCGACCATATACCCATCGATATTAAGATATCTTTGGGCACTGCCTGCGGTCAAAATGCCCGCGGGCCGGTCGCCTGGGAGTAAGATTTGCGAACGGGTTTTTTCATAACACCCCGTCGCAATGATCACTGATTTGGCTTCCACATGAAATTCACCGTCTTTTTCGTTCATCACGGTGAGATCAAACGTTTTAAACTGGATGATATCGGTGACGGTGGTTTCTAACCACACATCGATGTCTAAATCATCAATTTGTTCCGCGGTTTTTTCGGCGTATTCAGGGCCGGTGAGTTCTAAATTAAATTTATGAATGCCAAACCCATTGTGAATGCATTGTCTTAAGATACCACCGAGCCTTGCTTCTCGCTCAATGATCAATATTTTAAGGGATGGGTCATAGGCTTCCTTGGCCGCACTTAATCCAGCCGCGCCCCCACCAATAATAATAATGTCATACATCATGGGAGGCCTCCTTGGTTTCTCGGACTAAGATGTTGGTGTTTTGATTGTAATAATTGACGTCGGTTTTAGGAATCGAAAGTTCTCTCGCGATGATGTTAATCACATTGTGTTCGCAGTAACCACCCTGACAAATCCCCGCCCCTGCACGTGTTCTTTTCTTCACGGCCTTGACACTATCGGCCACAATCGGCCGGTGAATGGCATTCACCACATCGGCCTCCGTGACGCGTTCGCATTTACACACAAGTTTCCCATAACGGGTGTCTTCGCCAAACGCTACGCGTTTTTCCTCATCGGTCATGCTTCTAAATGGCGTGATTTTTTCGCGCGTCGCGATGAAGTTATTTTTCAAGGAGAAGGCCTCTTTACTCAAGACCCAGTCGCGTGCCATTTCCGCAATCGCGGGCGCACTGGTAAGCCCGGGTGAATCGATGCCTCCGATGTGATAAAAGTGAGGAACTTCTTTCGATTCAGCGATATAAAAATCGTATTGCTCTAAAGAAGGCCGAATCCCTGCAAACGTCCGAATGGTTTTATGGTAAGGAATGTCTGTGGCGATTTTTTTCGCTTCTTTTTTAATCCACGCGAGACCTTCAGCGGTCGTGTTATTCCCGTTTTTATCTTCAATGGTGAGAGAGGTTGGCCCAATTAAGGTTTCACCATGAACCTGCGGGGTGACTAAGACGCCTTTTCCGGCTTTCGATGGGATCGGATAAATGACGTGATTCATGAACCCTTTTTCCCGGCGGTCAATGACGAAATATTCCCCTTTTCTCGGTTTAATCGTATAAGGCACCTTCTCTTCAACCAATCCCGCGATGGTATCGGCATATACGCCTGCCGCATTGATCACGTATTTTGCATCAAACGCATCGGTTTTGGTTTCTACCGTGAAATGCCCATCTTGTCTGTGAATGGCGATGACTTCTTGGCCGCGTTTAAATTCAACCCCGTTCACCACGGCGTTTTCTAACAGCGCAAGCGCGACTTCCCAGGGGAATGTGACTTTGGTGGTCGGTAAAGACACGACTTCTTGGATATCTTTAGATAAATGGGGTTCAGCTTTAAAGGCATCTTCTAAACTGATTTCTTCGGTGGGCGCCCCGTTGGCTTTCGCCCGTTCCCGGAGGGTTCTTAACGTCGCTTTTTCTTCATCGTTATGCGCGACTAAAAACGCCCCGGTTCTTAAAAGCGGGATATTAAGTTCATGTTCTAAGGTGTCGTATAAGGCGTTACCTCGCACGTTAAGCTTGGCTTTAAGCGTGCCTTCTTTGGGGTCATGCCCGCTGTGGATGATGGCACTATTGGCCATGGTGGCGCCATTTCCAACATCCATTTCTTTATCGAGGACGGTTACTTTCATGTCGTATTTGGAAAGTTCCCGGGCGAGTGCGGTGCCCGTGATGCCCGCCCCGATGATAAGTACATCAATCATGGTGATCCTTTCTATGACTTGACAGGTAAGTCATGACCATTTCTGGTCTTTAGTGTAATGAATAAAAAGAGAAAAGAGTGCGCTTATAAAAGCGACTCTTTTCTCTCTTCTCTAGCAATATTAAATTGTCTTTGACAGGTTAAAGCTTAAAGGCTTGAGCCGCTTTAACGGCGGTTTGCCATCCTTTGTAAAGGGAATCGCGGTCTTTATCTTCCATTTTTGGATGATACGTATCTTCAATCGCCCATTGTTTGGCGATTTCTGCGCGATCTTTCCAGAATCCAACGGCCAGCCCTGCGAGATAAGCAGCGCCTAAAGCAGTGGTTTCTTGAACGGTGGGGACTTCAACCGGTACGCCTAAGATATCGCTTTGGAATTGCATGAGGAAACGGTTTTTCACCGCGCCACCATCTACGCGCAATGTCTTAAGATTAATGCCGGAATCATCGTTCATGGAGAGGTAAACATCTTTGGTTTGGTAGCAAATACTTTCTAAGGTTGCTCTGGCGACTTGTTCACGGTTGGTCCCGCGGGTAATCCCGAAGAGTGCGCCGCGGACATTGGAGTCCCAATACGGTGCACCGAGTCCAACAAAGGCCGGAACTAAATAGACGCCATCATTGCTTTCTAAGTCTTTGGCAAGGCCTTCCGTTTCGGCGGCATTACCGATGATTTGTAAGCCATCGCGCAGCCACTGAACGGCAGAACCGGTCACAAAGATTGATCCTTCTAAAGCATATTCGACTTTACCATCAATCCCCCATGCGAGGGTGGTTAAGAGGCCGTTTTTCGATTTGATACCTTTTTCACCGGTATTCATCAACATGAATGAACCGGTACCATACGTGTTTTTCGCCATGCCAGGTTCGTAGCATGCTTGACCAAAGAGGGCCGATTGTTGGTCGCCTGCGGCGCCGGCAATCGGAACTTCTTCGCCGAAGAAGTGAATCGGAACCGTATTGGCATAGACTTCAGAAGATGGTTTAACTTCAGGCAGCATGGATTTAGGAACGTCTAGATATTCTAAAAGTTCATCATCCCATTTAAGGTCGTAAATGTTATACATCAAGGTTCTGGATGCATTGGAGTAATCGGTCACGTGGGCTTTACCCCCGGAGAGTTTCCAAATGACCCATGTATCCATGGTTCCGAATAAGAGTTCGCCTTTTTCAGCTTTTTCCCTAGCGCCATCGACATGGTCTAAGATCCATTTGACTTTGGTGCCGGAGAAATACGCATCCACAACCAGACCGGTTTTATCTCTAAATGTGGGTTCTAATCCGCGCGCTTTTAAGTCATCGCAGATATCCATGGTTTGACGGCTTTGCCAAACGATGGCGTTATAGATGGGACGTCCGGATTCTTTTTCCCAGACCACCGCGGTTTCGCGTTGGTTGGTAATCCCAATCGATGCAATTTCTTTGGCACTCACGCCGGTGTCTTTTAAGACATCGGACATGACTGAAAGAATCGAAAGCCAAATTTCATTGGCATCGTGTTCCACCCAAGCGGGTTTCGGGAAGAGTTGGGTAAATTCTTTTTGGGCGACGCCTTTGATTTTTCCGTCGTGGTCAAAAAGAATGGCTCTGGAGCTGGTGGTTCCTTGATCAAGCGCCATAATATAGCGTTTGTCCATAATGTGGTGCCTCCTTTAAAACAATGATTGAGTTTGATCGGTGCTTTTTAAGCTTGTCCGTCCAGTTTGATAAAGAATGTGGCCGCTTGTAAAACGACAAATACGGCAAGCATGATGAATAAGGTTCCGAGTTCTGCGCCTGAGAAAATGGCGTGATAAGTAAGTAATCCTAATGCCCCACCGACGAGCGGTCCAACGACCGGAATCCATGAATAGTTCCAGTCCGATGATCCTTTACCTGGAATAGGAAGTAAGAAGTGAGCAATCCTTGGGCCTAAGTCACGCGCTGGGTTAATCGCGTAGCCAGAGGTTCCACCTAAGGTAAGTCCAATGACTGTAACGAGTAAACCAACAAGGAGTGGTCCTAAGTCGCCGCCCACGCCGTTGCCGGCTGCAAAGATCCCTTGGATCCCAAACAGCAACATAAACGTTCCTAAAACTTCTGAGAAGAAGTTTGAAGGGGTGTGACGAATCGCAGGGCCCGTTGAGAATACAGCCAGTTTAGTCCCTGGATCTTCTTCAGCTTTAAAATGTGGGTAATACATGTAGAAGATGAGGGCTGATCCTACGCCCGCACCCACAAGTTGTGCGGCCATGTAGCCTAATGCGGTGCCCAGTTCCATCTGTCCGTCCACGAGTAAAGCAAACGTGACCGCGGGGTTGATGTGAGCGCCTGTAATATAGTTGATGGCATAGACGGATAAAGCGACGCCAAGCCCCCAACCAAATGCAATGACGACCCATCCAGAGTTATTCCCTTTGGTGCCTTTTAATACGACGTTTGCCACAACGCCGGCCCCAAAGATCAGCAGTGAGGTAGTCCCAAAGAATTCAGCAATGATTTGTTCAAGTACTGTGTAATCCATGTGTTTCTCCTCTCAATTTTTTTAAATCGCCTTAAAAATAAAAGGCCTCCGAAATCACATCAAAAAATTTGATGATTTTCGCAGACCTCCGTCTCAAAGCGATTTATATTAATTTATATTCAAAGTATAGCAATCCATGTAAGCGTTGTCAAACGGAATTTAAGAAATTAACACACTTTTACAAAAAAAAGATTCCTAACGCTTATGCGTTTAATGATCGAGTGTTTCTTGTTAGGCTAGAAGTAACATCCTATATAAGGAGTGCCTATGACTAACTTAAAAATTCTCGTTGGGATTTTTATCCTATTAATATTGTCTGTTGTCTCATTTGATCTATATCAATCCGCCCAGGAAAGAGTGGAACCCTTTACCGTCACCATTGACGGGGAGACTTTTGAGTTTAACCGGCCGGTCTCTTTAGAGAGCTTAGAGCCAAGCCTTTTTCCTTTTCAATCGTTTGAAGGGTTTTATCTCGATGAAGCCTACACTGAACCCTTTACAGAAGAGACCATCCAAGAGTCTATCACGCTTTATGCGAACGTACCGCCCATTACACGGAACACAAGTCTTTACGACTTCAAGATTTTAGACGGTGAAGGGGAAGTCATCCGGGAAACCGTTATTTATCACGGGACCCCGATTAATTTTATTCTCACCCAGCCCGGTGATGATGATTTTGTGGGATATTATTCCACCGCCTCGTGTCCGGATTTCCCCGTTAATTTAAAAGCGCCCGTCTTAGGCGACGTGACGCTTTATGAGCTCTATGAATCGGACTTTTTAACCTGTGCTTAATAGGCTTCAGCCGCATTGATTTTTTCTAAAAGGAGTGTCTCGAAAACCTTAAATGATTGAATGAGCCGTTCAAAATCTTTGGGTGAATGAACTTTTTTTAACTTTTCATAGACCTCAATCCGAGTATCGATCCATTTTTCAAAGCCTTCTTTATGAACCTCTTTCACAGATAAATACACCACACGGTGGTCGTCTTTATCTGTTTTTTTATGGATAAAAGTGGGGGTCCATTTATTGACGATTCGACTGAGTGTAGGCTTTGGGATTTTTAACGCATCTTCAAGATCTTTCAGTGTGACACGTCCCATTCCTGATTGGACATAGATTTCTAAAAGCACCCGGGCTTCTTTTAACGTAAATATTTCAAAATACGTTTCTAACACTGTATGTTCGGCCTTTGAAATCCCCACATAAAACCGGTTAAGCGCCTCGGTGGCTAAAGATCGGTATTTTCGGGCCGATAGAGCCCACTTACTCAGTTTGGGTGATGTAACCGTGTTGGCCGATTCGATGAGGGCACGGACGTAGCGCAATAAGCCCAAGTTGCCAAATTCTTCTCTGAGTCTTTTTAATAGCGTTTCCACCAAATCGATGTAGGCATTCAGTTGCACCATCCCAGATTCAGTTAACTTTAAATGATGCACCCGGTGATCCATGTCATCTTGAACCGATTGGATGTAGCCGGCTTGAATCAACGCTTGAATCCGTTTGGAGTAGGTATTGATCGGCATTCCTGCATCCGTTGCCAGTTCTGTAATGGAGGGATTTCCCTGAGAAGTAGCGGTATATATTTGATACAAGGTATTCAGTCCCTTAGCGGTTAAGGACTTGGAAAACCCCACTTGAACGGCATGAAAAAAAGTCCGCTCAATAATGTGGTAGGTTTTCTGCCGGATTTCAATGTAAGATGCCAATCGTGATTGTTTCATGAGACTATTATACTCGATTGCCTGTGCGTGTCATCAATTTGCCGATATATCATTCATACAAAAAATTATATTTATTGTCTATTAAAGGGGAATTTGGTACTATATTCAAGATAGATAGTTTCATATTTCGAATAAGTATTATAGAGGTGAATGATGAATCAAAATCCGTCCTTACAAACCCATGAAGAAAAGAAGCGCCGCCGTAAATTAATTTTCTGGTGGTTCTTCGGTGTCAGTGCCATTTTAGGCTTAGTGAGCATCACTGTTTTAGCGCTCATCCCAGAAGAGACCCCCACCCCCGTGGTGGAAATTTTTGAAGGCGATGTCACTTTAGATGAAGGGGACAGTCAATTCCTCAATATCTCAGTCAAACATATCAATGAAGATTTAGTGTATGAATCTTTAGATGAATCAGTGGTCCGTTTTGAAGCGGGGACGTTGATCGCCGTTTCTGAAGGCATTACGACGGTCCGTGTTCTCAATGAATCACGGACCGCATTTGATGAGATTAATGTCCGGGTTAACGCGTTACCCGTTCCCATCGTGACGGTCACGTTAGACGGTGAAGTCTTTACCCGGGAAAATTTTGTCCGAGTGGTTGATCTCACTGTAAATGTTCCGGAAGGCCAAGTCTTTGAAGGATTTTATACCGATGAATCTTTAGAAACCCCGCTCAGGGGGACCCGGATTGAATCGTCAATGACCCTCTATGCGAAATTCATCCCAAGTACACTTCCTATCACCGTGACCCTTTTAGATGTCAACGGGGAGTTACTCGAAACCCTCGATGTGGATCCAGGCACCCGGGTGGATGCACTGGATATAACACTTAGTGAAGGAGATATCTTAGTCGAATCAATTGACGTATGTCAAGACGCCGTGGATGGATCGACGCTCCTTGAAGCGAACGCAACCTTTTACCAAATTAAATCCACGGATATTTACTGTGACCCAGTGGAATCTGTGACTTTTGAAGGGTCTTTAGATGCGGGGACCACGGTCACAGCCGTGACCGTTCCAACGGGTGCGAATGTCACCATTACGTGGCGCTTTAACGGTGAAATCATCGGCGAAGGACCGACCATCACGATTCCTGAAGGTGCCGATGGGGAAACCCTTGATATCGAAGTGACGGCGGTTCACCCTTATACAGGCACCTTAACTGAAACCTTAGATGTGAACGAAGAAGATGTCACCCTCACCATCGAAAATGAACTTGGCACCATCATTGAAACTTTTACGCTTAAAGCGGGGGATCGGTTTGATCCTGCCAATCTCCCAGAAGCTCCCGAATCATTGGAGGGGTATTTCTTAAAGAATCAAACGTGTGACTTAGGCCCGTTTGATTTTAGTGCGGCCATTGATCAGTCGGTCACCCTTGTCCAAGGCATCGCGAATGAACTCACGCCGTGTATTGTCTTAGAAGAAATGGTCATTGTGGGTGAACCCACCGTCGGTGAAACATTAACCATAGCGATTAATCCGAAAAACGCCACCGTGGAATACGATTGGTTTATTTCAGCGGATAACCGTGATTTTACCCTCATGGAAAATGTCACAGGAGCGTCTTACACCATTCCTCCCACGCAATTTAGAATGTACATTGCGGTCAATGTCCGCGGTGTGGGGGATACTGAGGGCCTTTTAAAAGGGGGAACCACCCGCATTGGACTCGGTTCACAAACGGTTTCAACCCCGAGTGGTCCGGATGTTTTTGTCCCACCTCTATTTGATCCGACTTCAGCGCCGGTGCC
>CBFHLD010000022.1:0-11582 GCA_965656585.1 Candidatus Izemoplasmataceae bacterium
ATTCTAGCGTCCTGTGGATTAGAACCCACCGACTTTAAAAAATTCTTTGAAAATCCCTTTACCCCAGGCTCATTCATCAATGAAGTTGAACGCCAAGGATTTCACTTAAACGGGGATGAAGAAACGTGCCTCGCCAAAATACTGGATGCGTCCGTGCCTGAATTTTCTGCGAGTTTCGGTGAAGGCTATTGGAGTGATCATTTCACGTATCTCTTAGATCTCGTGGAAAGTTATGACGCCATTTATCCCGATCAACTCAGTGACATCTTATTTAATGAAGAAAAATACCTTTACTTTGATTCTCCGGTGCGCATTAAAAAACAACATGAAAAATGCGTCCAAACCAAAGATGGGTTTAGACAGTACCATGCCTTAGAACACCCCGACTTAGAAAAAATGAAAAACGGACGGGAGATCGGTGATACCGTTTATACCAAAATCGGTGAAAAACCTTATACGTCCAACCTTTACACCAAACTATTAGTTTTAGCCCTCACCAAACTTTCCTTACTCGACCCGGATGATACTGGACTCGAGATGGAATCAGGGAAACCTGGTTGGAACGATGCGATGAATGGACTGCCGGGTCTTTTTGCCTCCGGCGTCTCTGAAACCATCGAACTCATCCGAATCTTCCGTTTCTTAAAAAATCACCCCATTGGTGAAGATTTATCACTCCCGGAAGAAATCGCTTATTTGTTCAGTACCATGAAAAGCCTGCCGGGTTATGAAAGCCGTGTCCACATTCGAGAAACCTACCGAGACCGTATCCGGTTTGGACTCAAAGGCAAAAAAGAAACCGTCTTAGCGGCCGATCTCAATGCCTTCAATGAAAGTGCGAATACTTTTTTAACCGCTCGCATTGAATCTTTACTTTTAGAATCTAAAGGTTTACTGCCCAGTTTTATCACCTATGACGTCTTAGATGCGGACCCCTATGAAGGCGGCTTTAAACCGAAACGGTTTAAAGGTACCCCGCTTCCTTACTTTTTAGAAGCTCCCGCCAGAGCCCTCAAACTCGGACTTTCTAAGGAAGCATCGAGAGCCCTTCATGAAGCGGTTCAAAAATCCGAACTCTACGATAAAACGCTCAAACAATTTAAAACCAGCGTCAACTTAGACGATACCTCCTTTGAAATCGGTCGGGTGCGAGCTTTCACCAAAGGATGGCTAGAACGTGAATCCAACTTCTTACATATGACATATAAATATCTCTTAGGGTTACTCAAAGCCGGTGAGATTGACGCCTTTGATGAAGCCATCAAGACTAACCTAGTGTGCTTCATGGAGCCCAGTGTATACGGGCGTTCGACACTCGAAAATTCAAGTTTCATTGCCCCTACGAATAACCCCAACCCACATATTCACGGTCAAGGCTTCTTCGCCCGACTTTCAGGCTCTACCGTGGAAGGCTTACACATGTGGAGTGAAATGATGATGGGACCAAGACCCTTTAAATATGATGGAACCTTATCATTATCGTTTGAACCCAAACTGCCTAAGCGCTTCTTAAAAAACGGCCAAGCATCATTCACCTTTTTAGGCCATACCCGCGTCACCTATCACGATCAATCGGGCACCGGGATTACCGGAAAAACCCCCGATAAGATCATCATTGACGGTGACAGTGAAGAACCTATTTTAAGCGGTCAGATTGATGGGGCACTCGCCTCAGACATCCGCGACCGAAAAATACAACGCATTGATATCTATTATTTATAGGAGGAACCAATGAAAAAATTATTATTAGGTTTTAGCTTCTTAGGACTACTTGCTGTATTAGCCGCCTGTGGCGGTGAAGAAGTGGTGGATACCACCGCCCCCGTGATTAGCGGGGTGGAAGATGCCACCATTCTTAGAGATGAAAGTTTTGATGCCTTAGAAGGCGTATCAGCCACCGACGATGTCGATGGCGATGTGACCGCCGATATTACCGTGGCGGGAACCGTGGATACGGCCGCTGTGGGCACGTACTTCTTGCGTTATAGTGTGTCAGATGCCGCAGGGAATACGCGCGAAGAAACGCGTTATATTACCGTTGAAGTCGATACATCCGAGCTCGGCGATGAAATGGTCCCCAATGGTAACTTTGATTTAGGATGGGCCATTTGGAGCGCCACGACCGGCCTTGAAGGCGGCGTTGCGGAATACACCGTGAATGATGGCGTCTTAGAAGTCGACATTGCAAGTGTCGCAGGCGCTGAATGGGAACCCCGTTTAGAAAACAATGGCATCACGTTTGAAAACGGGAAAACCTATGAAGTCAGCTTTGATGCCTGGGCCGATGCGGCTCGTCCGATCAAAGTCCAAGTCGGGGAGCTTTTAACCAGTGCCCCTTGGTTTACCGATTTTAAACCAGGTCAAAGAACCGTCTTTGATGTCGGTACGGAAGCCGATACGTACACTTTCAAATTCACCATGGGCTTAGACACCAATGAGAATGGCTCCTTACTCTTTGAAATGGGTACCGTGGAATCCGAAACCTTAGGAACTGATAATGTCGTCACTAAAGTTTACATGGATAACGTGGCCATCACTGAAGCCGAAGCCGATCCGGATACATCCGGTCCGGTTCTTACTGGCGTCCGTGAATCCATTACTTTATCGATTGGATCGAGCTTTGATCCACTTGCTGGCGTAACGGGCTTTGACGTGACCGATGGGGATGTCAGCGATGCCATTACCGCCGTTGTGACCGATGCTGATGGCGAAGAAGTCACCCTTGATACTTCAGTAGCTGGGTCGTACACCATTACTTACCGCGCGGAAGATTCACTCGGTAATGTGACGGAAGAAACCGCAAGCTTAGTGATTTCAAGCTTTACATACACCGCCACCGATAAAGTGGTTAACGGCGATTTCTCAGCCGATGATTTAACCCCTTGGAGCACATTCGTTCAAGACTGGGGCGATGCACCTTCTGTGACCTTTGAACTCAACGAAGGCGCTGTAGATATTTCCATTGATAAAGGTGGCGATGCCAACTGGGCGATTCAGTTCATTCAAACTGGAGTTGCCATTGAAGAAGGCGTGACCTATCAATTATCATTTGACGCAAAAGCCACCGAAGCCAGAGATATCTCGGCCGTATTCTATAATGCGGATACTGGCATCAATTACCTCCAAAGCGGTGCCGTTTCCATTGGAACGGAAATGGATACCTATGAATTCATGTTTACCGCATCGGCTGATATTGTGACACAACTTCAATTCTTACTCGGTGCGAATGATAACTTCGCAGCCGGTACCGTCACCATTGATAACGTCGTACTATCAACCATGGATCAAGACCCAATCGTTGAAAACCCTGACTTCACAGAAAATGGTTGGAGTGCTTTCCATAATGATTGGGAAGGATCATCTGCCAGCATCAATACGCTAGACGGTGAAATCGTATACACTTTAAATAACTACAACAACACAGGTCCTAACTGGCTCTTACAACTCATTTACAACACCAAACTTACTTTAGAACCAAGCACGGATTACATTTTCACCATGGATGCCTATGCGTCTGAAGCTGCAACTTTAGTTCCTGTCTTTACCCAAGGGGAGCCCGCAGGCTTTAATAACTTCGCAAGTGGTGAAGTTGTCTTAAGCACTGAGAAACAATCCTTTACGGTTGCCTTTACCACCGGTGAAGATATGACACTTCCTGTCGAATTCAAATTTGAATTCGGGAATACGTTTGACTCCTTTGATGAGGGATCAAAAGTCCTTTACTTCGATAACTTCTCCTTAAAAGTGGATGAAGCCGACGCCCCAGAACTCTTAGTCAATCCAACTTCAGATGCACCCCTTGATTGGGATTGGTTCACCGAAGGCGATGGCCAAGGCACCGTAGCAGTTGAAGATGGCACGCTTACCGTGGATGTGACTGGCTTAGGCGGGGCAGCTTATCAACCTCACCTCTTCCAAATGATTGGCGATTTAGACGCTGGCACGTATAACGTCAAAATGGTCATGACCAGTGATGTGGACCGTGATTTAAGATTTAATCTAATCTTGCCAGACGCTGGGTTTGCTTCACTCTTAGAAGATGGATTCTATGACTTTAACTTAGTTGCTGGCGAAGCCAAAACGATTGCGTTTAGCTTCACGATTGAAAACCCTGTGACCAACGTCAAGCTCGAACTTGACTTCGGAACCATCGGAGAAGACTTAGTCAGTGCCATCGGAAGTTTTGACATTGACTCCATTGATATTTACCGGAACTTTGGCACCGGCGAATAATGCAACCGCTTAGAGGAGTAAACCTAGGTGGTTGGCTCGTCTTAGAAAAATGGATGACCCCTGAGCTTTATGAAGGTTCAGACGCGCTCGATGAATACCATTTACTCCAAGATAAACCCGATCATTCGTGGCTCGATCAACACCGCGACACCTTTATCACTGAAGATGATTTTAAGTGGCTTTCCACCCACGGGATCACGCATGTGCGTCTTCCCGTGGGGTGGTGGCTCTTTGACGCCAAGTCCCCTTATAAAAGTGCGACGGAAACGTTCTTTAAAGCCCTCCTTTGGGCCGATGCGCATGCCATTAAGGTCATTCTTGATGTACACGCAGCGCCGGGATGTCAAAACGGCTTTGATAATGGTGGCCTCCAAGGTGTGATTGATTGGCCGAAAGGCGATAACGTCGATCAAACGTTAAGCTTTATTGAAACCTTGGTGGAAAAAACCAAGTCATGGACCTGCGTGACGGGGATTGAACTTCTCAATGAACCCTTTAAAACGGTGGACATGAATCTCATTCAAGATTTTTACCTTAAAGGCTATGAGATTGTCAGGCGGATTAAAGGGGATGACTATCAGATCATCATGCACGATGGATTTCGCTTTGATGCCTGGGAAGATTTCTTCACTCAAAATGATTTAAAAAACGTGTATCTTGATACGCATATGTATCACACGTTCGGAGAAATCAACCAAGACGCGGACTTTGATGCATTTAAGGCACTCTATGAAAAACGACTCAATGCCATAAAGAAGGTTCAATCTTACGTGCCTGTAGTGGTGGGAGAATGGTCCAATCCGCTGCTTTCCGAACAGTTTAATACGGACCCTAGACCCACAGATGATGCATTAAGAAACGATTTATTTAAGCTTCAAACTGATATTTTTAACCACGCTGATGGCTGGTTCTTCTGGAGCTATAAGCTTTCAGAAAAAAGTTTAAAAACCCATCCGGGATGGTCGTATCGTTATCTGATCGATACGCACCTCACATCCGGTGAAAGGAAATTACGATGAAAAAATGGCTCGCCATACTCTCACTCACACTCGTTTTTACATTAGCCGCGTGTGGAGGTGGAGATACCGATCCGAGTGATCCAAGCAATCCGAGTGATCCAGGAGGCACCAATGAAATTGTCCTCAGTTATGCCGACTGGGGCGATCAAGAACTCAATCAAGCGTTGATTGATGCGTTTATGGAAGAATACCCCAATATCCGGGTCGAACTGCGTCAAGACATCACCGGGGCGGGCGGGGAATTCACCGCCAACTTACTGAACGCTCAAGCCGCAGGGGTATTACCCGATGTCTTTGCGATTGATAATGTCCCGACGGGACTGGCCAACGGCATGTTATTAGACATTACCGAATACTTTGATGCAGACCCAGAAACCGAACTGATTTATCCCAACATCAAAGAAGCCGCCGTGTATAACGGTGCGCGTTACGCGATTCCTTCGTTCCAATTTATTCGCGGCGTATATCTGAATATCACCCTGTTTGAACGCTATAATATTGATATTCCAGAAAAAGACTGGACGTATGAAGAATATGTGGATATCGCCAGAGAAATCCGCCAAGCGGGACGGAATGATCTTGTGTATGGGATTGACCCTTGGTTTGGAACGTTAAACTTAGAATCCATCATCCCCATGCAAGATGCTGCCGATGTCGGCTATAACACCTGGGACGGGGAACAGTTTAACTTCACTTCGCAAGCATGGATTGATGCATATAACCTCAATTTACAGCTGAACAGCGAAAACGTTGTGGCCGCTTATACTGAAGAAGAACTTGCGACATTGGGTGCTGAAGCATGGCCTTGGTTTGATGGTTACATCGGCATGAAAGTCGATGGTTCTTGGAACATGTGGATGATCGATGACATGTTTGAACAAAACGGGATTGAAGTCGGCTTCTGGCCCTATCCCGGCGGAGATGCTGGACAGTTCCCACCGTCCATCTTAGATTTTAGTGTCGTCTCCAGCCAAACCGAAAACCCTGAAGAAGCTTATCTTTTAGCCAAATGGATGACGTTTGGTCAACAAGGCTGGCAAGTACGCCTCGATGCGATGGAAGAACGCGGGGATATGTGGTTGGACCGCTTCCCGATTACCGATGTCCCAGAAATTTGGGACCGGGCCGATCAATACGTCGATTACATTGAAGGCCTCAGAGAAAGCGTCGATAAATTTGATCAAGCCAAACCCGATGTGGATAAATGGCTCCCGGGTTATAAATCCTTCTGGGAATGGGTCAACAACGAAGAAAATGATTACTTGAACCGTATTGCCGAGGGGCTTGTAACGCCTGAAGTCTTTGCGGCTGAATGGGAAGAAGAAATTAACCGCCGGGTATCGACGGCATTAACAGATTTAGGATTGGATTAGGGCTTTGGCCCTAATCCTCCCTTTATGGGAGGCATTATGTTACTGAAAAAAATACTGAAACGAAAAATACTATGGATCTTTTTAAGCTTGGTCAGTGTCATCGCCTTATTAGCGATCAGTTTATCAGGGGATGAGACTGCAGTAAAAGCCATAGAACCCACGTTTGAATACGCGGGACTATACGCCGAGGATCACTATCATAATCGCCTTGAGACCTTTCCATCGGAAGGGTCTTTGAGCTATACAGTCGATAATGAAACGCATAACTTAGAAGACGGGGACGTCATCCAGTTTGATGTGGACATAGAAAGGGCATCTTCCTATACGATTGAAATCGATTATAAAGATGTTTCCCGCTTCATCATGCCCTCAGAAATCGGTATTATGATCAACGGTGAATCCCCGTTTGCGGAGAGTGAAAACATCAAACTTCCAGCGCTGTGGGAATACACCACCACGGAATTCCCTCTAGACCGCTATGAAAACGAAGTCTTACCGCGCTCAGAAAAAGTGGACGCCATCCAAACCACTCGGATATTTGATACAACAGGGCTTAATCAAATGGCCTTACTTTTCCCCTTTGATGCGGGAGTAAATACGATTACGATTTCTGTGAACAGTGGTGCGTTTGATTTACTCGGTCTTCGCTTAGTGCCCTCAGAAAACGTCCCAGCCTATGAAGATACAATCAGTGATGGAGCGACCTTGGCTGAAAACACGTTGAGTATATCGGCCACTGATATGAGTTTGCGGAATAATCCAAGCATCCGCTTAACCTCAAATAACGACCCATCGGCCGAACGCTATGCGGTCGATTCACTCCTTTTAAATGCGATTGAAGGGGGCAGTTTTAGACTGGGCAATGACACCATTGTCTATGAAGTCACCGTTGAAACCGCCGGCTATTATCATTTAGGCGTGAAATACCGTCAAGATTACTTGATGCAAATGCCCGCCTTTAGAGAGCTGAGAATCAACGGAGAGATTCCCTTTGAAGAGGCGAGACTCTTACAGTTTCATAGCACATCAACCTATCAAAACCTCCTTTTTGGCGATCCCGATCCTTATCTTTTTTACTTAGAAGCCGGGACGCATGAGATTGCTCTCAGAGCTGTGATGGAACCTTATAGAGATGTCTATCATGCGCTGACTGATATGATGCAAGAAATCAGTGATCTCAGCTTAGAAATTAAAAAACTCACGGGTAACTCCACCGACCGTTACCGGACGTGGGACATTGCCCGGTTTATCCCCGATACCGAAGATCGTCTCACCCGCTGGATTGATACACTCAACGCGATTGATACCCATCTATCGAGTTTTTCTTATCAAGATGACCCTGGGGCTCTCACCAACATGACCATCGCGAGAGAACGCTTAGAAGATTTACGCGAAGACATCAACTCAATTCCTTCAAACATGCTTCTATTAGCCGATGGGAACACGTCCGCTTCGCAAATGATCGGAAGTTCCATTCAAAGTTTCTTAGAAAATGGGCTGGACCTGCAAAGCATTTACGTCAAAGGTGAAGCCCGTTTACCAAGAGGCCGAGCAAATATCTTCGAACGGGCATTTGTTGGAACGTACCGGTTCTTTGAAAGCTTTGGGTCTCAAGAATATCAAATCGGGGACGTCGATGATGGGGTCTTAGAAGTCTGGATTAACCACCCCAGACAATACATCGAAATCATCCAAAAAATGGTCGACAGTGGTTTTACCGCCGAGACCGGCATTCAGGTCCAAATTGCTTTAATGCCTGATGAAAATAAACTCATCTTAGCCAATGCGGCGGATAATGCACCCGATGTGGCGGTGGGTGTAAACCACTGGATCCCTTATGAACTAGCCATCCGCGGAGCGTCCATGGACCTCAGACAATTTAGTGGCTATGAAGAGACTGTGGGCTTATTTAAGCCCGGTGTCATGGTGCCATATGCCTTTGAAGAAGGCATTTATGGACTGCCTGAAACCCAAAACTTCTGGGTCACGTATTACCGAGAAGATGTCTTAGAATCTTTAGATATCCCAGTCCCACAAACGTGGAATGAAGTCATTGAAATCCTCCCGGAAATGCAACGTTTTGATATGAATTATTACTCGCCTTTAGCATTCTTTAAAGGCTTTAAACCCTTTGTCTCGACGATGCCATTTATTTACCAATTTGGCGGTCAACTGTACAGTGAAGATGGCATGAGCACCGTCATTAACGGAGAAAACTCGATTGAAGGCATCACCCTCATGAGTGAACTCTTTACCGTCTATAACCTCCCCAAAGAAGTGCCGAACTTTTATCAACACTTCCGTTATGGCACGATGCCCATTGGGATTTCTGATTTAGGCACCTACTTACAACTTTCCATTGCGGCCCCGGAAATTGCCGGAAAATGGAACATTGCCCCGCACCCAGGCGTGATGAATGAATCGGGTGAAATTGAACGGTGGGCCGCTTCCGGTGCGCAGTCATCGATGATTATGCAATCCACCGATATGCCCGATGAAGCCTGGGAGTTTTTATCTTGGTGGATGAGCACTGAAATTCAAACCGATTTTGCGATTCAACTACAAACCACGTATGGGACCGAGTATTTGTGGAATACTGCTAACATTGAAGCCTTCCAATCACTCCCTCTCCCAAAAGAACACATCGATACCATTATGACCCAATGGGATTACGCGCTTGAAGCGTCCAGAGTCCCGGGGGCTTACATGGTCGAAAGAGAAATTTCCAATGCGTGGAATAAGATTGTCTTTGACGATACCAACCCACGGATTACATTAGATAACGCGGTACGTGTCGCGAACCGTGAAATTCGCTATAAAATGGAAGAATTTGATTACGTCATTGACGGCGAAATCATCAAACCGTATAAAGTCCCCACCATTGATAACATCCACGACTGGCTGACGGAGCATCCTGAATGAACGCGATCAGAAAATACTCAGGCTTTAATAAATTGATGGACATGCTCGATACCGTCCAACAAAAAATGAATCATCCGGCGTGGTTTTTTACGCCGTATGTGACACTTTTTGTCGTCTTTATTATCATTCCCGTCATTATTGCGGCGGGCCTATCGTTTACTTATTTTAATACGATTGAAACCCCCGAGTTTGTGGGGCTCTCCAATTACATTGAACTGTTAACGCGGGATGAAGTCTTCATGCAAAACGTCCTCCCCAACACCATCCGCTTCGCGTTTATCGTCGGGCCGGTCGGGTATTTCTTAAGTTTTATGCTCGCTTGGATGCTCGCACAAATTCCCCATAGACCCAGAACCATCCTCGCGATCATTTTATATTCACCGTCCATGACCGCCGGGATTGCCATGGGCGTGGTTTGGACCGTGCTCTTTTCTGGGGATGCAACGGGATATCTCAATGCCTGGATGATGAATTTTGGTTTGATCAGTGAACCCATTCAGTTTCTCACGAGCCCCGATTACCTCATGAACATTATGATTGTGGTGAGTCTTTGGAGTTCCATGGGCGTGGGCTTTTTAGCGATGCTTGCGGGGATATTAAACATTGACCGGACCCTTTATGAGGCTGCCGTGATGGACGGCATGAAAAATCGCTGGCAAGAAATCTTTTACATTACGATTCCATCGATGAAACCACAGATGCTTTTTGGGGCCGTTATGGCCGTGGTGGCCACCTTCCAAGTGGGCGCCATTGGCGTCCAGTTATCCGGATCGAACCCAACCCCACAATATGCGGGCCAATTGATGGTCAACCACATCGAAGACTTCGGCTTCATTCGCTTTTTAATGGGCTACGCGTCGGCGGTATCTGTGATTTTATTGATTATGATTTATGGCATCTCCAAAGTGACGTGGAGCTTGCTTGGGGAGCGTGATTAAGATGGCCAAATATCAAGCCATGAAAGTCGACCCCAAAGGGTATTCAAAAGATCAACTCAAATTTTATTTGATTTTAATTCCCATGAGCCTTTTTGTCGCGTTACCGATTTTATTTATTATTTCCCACGCGTTTAAGCCGATGAATGAGCTTTTTGCCTATCCCCCACGCTTTTTTGTAAGGACGCCGACCTTTGAAAACTTTAGAGACCTCGTTCAACTGGCGAGTCAATCAGGCATTCCTTTTAGTAAATATCTATATAACTCCTTATTAGTCACAGGCCTTGGGGTCTTACTCAGCGTTTTTGTGACAAGTCTTGGGGCGTATAGCCTTTCTAAGCTCAAGTTTAAGGGTAAAAAACTCCTCTTTGAAATTAATACCTTAGCGTTAATGTTCGTACCGATTGCAGTGACGATTCCGAGATATCTAACGATTGAAAGACTGGGGCTCATTGATACCTTTTGGGTCCTCATCTTACCTTTAATCGCAATGCCTGTCGGCCTCTTTTTGGTCAAACAGTTCATCGATCAAACCCCCAATGAGCTGATTGAATCAGCGAAAATTGACGGGGCCAGTGAAATGCAGATTTTCACGAAAATCATCGTTCCGATTATTGCACCGGCCTTAGCCACGGTCGGTATTTTGTCGTTTCAACTGTTATGGAATGATGTCATTGGACCGAACCTTTTTATCGATGATGAATCGATGCGTACTTTAGCCTTTTACTTCCAAACATTAGCCGCCTTAGCGACGCAACAAGGAGGCGGCGCAAACATGATTGCTGGGCAAGGGATTATGGCTGCGGCTTCACTCATCATGTTTATTCCAAACATCATCATTTTTATTTTCCTCCAAGGAAAAGTCATGAACACTATGGCGCATTCTGGGATTAAATCATGATGAAACTCTGGAGTTTGTTTTTAGCGTTACAAACCGTCTTTATCGGGGTCATTGCAAGTCCTGTTGAAACCGGCGTGCGCTATCAAACCTTTACCTTAAATGATGGTTCATTTGTCCGGACGCAAACGGCGTATACTCCGCTTTCCAGTGTCTCAGATATTTATGGTGAACCCTTAGATACCCCCAATGATATCGTTTT
>CBFHLD010000023.1:0-11264 GCA_965656585.1 Candidatus Izemoplasmataceae bacterium
AGAGCTAGGTGATGACACTGATTACTATAATTACTTAAATGGTCGCATCACTTTATCAAAGCTAGCCTTACGCTTAAAAGATTAAAGGAGGCACTGGATGATTCACGTATTCTCAGAAGTGGCCCCGCTAAAATCTATTTTGATGCACCGACCAGGGGCTGAAATTGAAAACCTCGTGCCACACTTGCTTAGTGATTTTTTATATGAAGATATCCCGTATCTTGCTTCGGCAAGAGAAGAACACGATGCGTTCACCAATGTATTAAAAGATCATAACGTTGATGTTTTATATATTGAAAATCTTGTTGAAGAAGCGATCAGCAACGATTCAAAAAAATTGCTTATTGAAGATTATATTCAAATTTCAGGCATTCGAAATGGTGAGACGATTCAGCGACTAAGGACCTATTTAGAAACATTAAATCCAAAAGCGTTGGTGGAAAAGATTATTTCAGGCATTCTTATCAGTGAAATCTATCCCAATCCATCCATTGATTTAGAATCGTTTCATGAAGATGACCCCTTTATCATCTATCCAATGCCTAACTTGATGTATCAAAGAGATCCTATGATTACGATGGGAAACGGAGTAACCATCGCTAATTTATCTTCCACCATCCGGGCCAAAGAAGCCTTATTACCAAGATTTGTTTTCAATCATCATCCAACGTTTAAATACGTCAAAGATTCCATTTATTTTGATGGAACCAATGACTTTCACTTAGAAGGCGGTGACGTCTTAGTTCTAAATAATGAAACTCTTCTCATCGGAATATCAAAACGCACACATCCCATTGCCATCGAACAGTTATCAAAAAAATTATTGGCGCAAAGTGATTTCAAGAAGGTCATTGCCTTAAAAATTCCTCGCAATCGAGCATTCATGCATTTAGATACCATTCTGACGCAAGTCGACTATGACGCTTTCTTATATCATAAGAGTGTATTTGATCTATCGCATGTCTTTACATTTACGTTAGAAGACAAAGAACTAACCGTTAAAGAATCCAAACAAACCATTCAATCTTTATTGGAAGCTGAATTAAATCAATCCATCCAAATGATCCCATGTGGCGGTAGTGATACCATTGCCAGTGCCAGAGAACAGTGGAACGATGGGGCAAACTCTTTAGCGATTGCACCGGGTAAAGTCATCATGTATGCGCGCAACGCGAAGACCAACGAAGCCTTAATTAAAGCCGGTATTGACGTTATAACCATTCAAGCTTCAGAACTTTCAAGAGGCCGGGGAGGCCCCCACTGTCTCACCATGCCCCTATCCCGTAAATAAAAAGACAAAAAAAGGCTTGCATAGGCCTTTTTTATTTGATATATTATTCAAGACTCTGCCTGAGTCACGGCTGTGAAACGGGAGGTTAATGATACACTGGAAGGCGTTGTCTTAAAGTGTTGAAAATTTCCGTGGAGCAAGTCTATACCAGAATATAGGCGAAAGGAGACCACATGCCTGCACAACAAATCAGAATCCGTCTTAAGTCTTATGATCATCGTTTACTTGATCAATCTGCGAAAAAAATTGTAGATACAGCACTTAAAACAGGATCAAAGGTTTCGGGACCCATTCCGTTACCAACCAAAAAAGAGATTTTTACGGTCTTACGTTCGGTTCACATCAATAAAACATCGCGTGAACAATTTGAACGGAGAACCCACAAAAGACTCATCGACATTTTGTCACCCACGCCCCAAACGATCGATAGTCTAATGCACTTAGATTTACCCTCGGGCGTCGATATTGTACTTAAATAATAAATCAATCTTATAAGGAGGTGTCTCATGGCCAAAGGTATCTTAGGAACCAAACTTGGAATGACTCAAGTGTTCAACGATGCAGGAAAACTTGTCCCTGTCACGGTTGTTCAATGTGATCCAAACGTTGTCTTACAAAAGAAAACCGTTGAAACCGATGGATACGACGCAGTTAAAGTCGGATTCAAAGACAAACGAGAAGCACTTGTATCAAAACCACTTAAGGGTCAATTCGCTAAAGCAAATGCAACCCCTAAGCGCTACATCAAAGAGATTGCGGGTAAAGAACTCAGCAACTTTGAAGTAGGTCAAGAGATCAAAGTCAACATTTTCAATGAAGGTGAAGCGGTTGATGTAACTGGAACATCCAAAGGTAAAGGGTTCCAAGGTGTCATCAAACGTCATAATCAATCACGTGGACCCATGTCACACGGGTCACACTATCACCGTTTACCAGGGTCAATGGGAAGTATTGACCCAAACCATGTTAGACCAGGTAAAAACTTACCAGGACACATGGGATTTGAAACGGTAACCATTCAAAATTTAGAAATCGTTAAAGTCGATGTTCAAGGAAACTTGTTATTGGTTAAAGGAAATGTCCCAGGTCCTCGTAAAGGTCTTGTGGTCATCAAAAATGCCATCAAACACGATAAAGAACTTGAACCCCTCAACCCGGATGATTATGTAGTGGTTGAAGAAGCTCCAGTCGAAGAAGCCCCTGAGGTAGAAGCAGCCCCTGAGGTAGAAGCTCCTGCAGAAGAAGCTCCAGTCGAAGAAGCTCCTGCTGAAGAAGCTCCAGTCGAAGAAGCTCCTGCTGAAGAAGCTCCGGTTGAAGAAACCCCTGAGGTAGAAGCAGCCCCTGCTGAAGAAGTTCCAGTCGAAGAAGTACCCGCAGAAGAAGAACCCTCATCTGAATCAGAAGCTCAAGAAGCTCCTGAAGAATCAGATGAGGAGAAAAAATAGTGTTTGGTTCGAAGGAGGTCAATCATGCCTAAGTTAGATGTATTTAATCAAACTGGAAAAAAAGTATCACAAGCAACTCTTAGCGATGACGTATTTGGCATCGAACCAAACCAACAAGTTTTATTCGATGTAATCAAAGCACAAAGAGCTGCAATGCGCCAAGGCACACACAGTGTCAAAAATCGCGGCGAAGTTCGCGGTGGTGGACGCAAACCATGGCGTCAAAAAGGAACTGGTCGGGCTCGTCAAGGCTCTATCCGGTCACCTCAATGGAGAGGCGGCGGTGTCGTATTCGGCCCGACTCCAAGAGATTATAGTTTCAAAGTCAACCGTAAAGTTAGAAGACTTGCCTTACGCTCTGCTTTGTCATCTAAAGTAGCCGATAAGAATTTGGTATTGCTTGATGCACTCGCGGTTGAAGAAATTAAAACCAAATCCATGGAAAGTGTATTGAATCAATTAGAACTTTCCGGAAAAGTACTCATCATCCTCGATTCAATGGATGAAAAAGTGTTGTTATCTGCTAGAAACATCCCAGGCGTTTTAGTCACGACCGCGGATCAAGCGAGTGTCTATGAGCTAATGAACTTTAAAACCCTGTTAATGACTCAAGCAGCTGCCCAACACCTTGAGGAGGGACTTAAATAATGTTAGCAAGTGAAATTGTTAAACGTCCGCTGATCACTGAAAAAAGTATGCAATTGGTTGAAACCTTGAATCAATATACATTCGAAGTGGATAAACGCGCGAATAAAGTACAAATCAAGCATGCCATCGAAGAGCTCTTCGATGTGAAAGTCACCAGTGTTAATGTAATCAACACGGCTCGGAAACCGAAACGTGTTGGACAACACCAAGGCTTTAAGGCTGAGAAAACAAAAGCCATTGTGACACTCAAAGCCGATGACAAAATCGAAATCTTTACGGCTTAGTAAGGTAAGGAGGAATTCAACATGGCCCTTAAAAAGTACAAACCCATGACCAATGGTACCCGCCATATGACCTCCCTTGATTATTCCGAAATTACGAAGACAACCCCTGAAAAATCACTACTTGTAAAACTCAACAAAAAATCAGGACGTAATAATCAAGGAAAAATCACCGTTCGTCACCATGGTGGGGGAAATAAAAGAAAATACAGAATCATTGATTTCAAACGGACCAAAGATGCCATTCCTGCAAAAGTTGCAAGCATCGAGTATGATCCAAACCGGTCAGCCAACATTGCCCTCTTGCATTATGCGGATGGTGAAAAACGCTACATCATCGCCCCAGAAGGCTTACAAGTTGGAATGGTCATTGAATCAGGAGATAACGCCGACATTAAAGTAGGAAACGCGAAAGCACTCAACAAAATTCCTGTCGGTACGATGATTCACAACATTGAACTTTCCCCAGGAAAAGGCGGTCAAGTTGCGCGTGCTGCGGGCGCTGAAGCCCAAATCCTTGGCCGGGAAGAAAAATATGTGTTAGTCCGCCTATCAAGCGGCGAAGTTCGTAAAATTTTAGGAACCTGCCGGGCCACCATTGGAGTGGTTGGTAACGAATATTACGAACTGGTAAATATCGGTAAAGCCGGTAAAAACCGTCACCGCGGAATCAAACCAACCGTTCGTGGTTCAGTCATGAACCCCCTTGACCACCCACACGGTGGGGGTGAAGGTAGACAACCGATTGGGCGTAAAAGTCCAATGACGCCATGGGGTAAACCTGCACTTGGCTTAAAAACCCGTAAAAATCACAAATCTAGCGATCGTTTGATTGTTAGAGGCCGTAAGAAATAAATAGGAGGAAATTAGATGGCTCGATCGATTAAAAAAGGACCATTTTGCGACGATCACTTAATGTTCAAAGTGGCTCAAATGAATAAAGAAAACAAAAAACGTGTCATTCAGACATGGTCAAGACGTTCAACCATTTTTCCTCAATTTGTGGGACACACAATTGCGGTTCATAACGGGAAAGAACATGTGCCTGTTTATGTGACAGAAGATATGGTTGGTCATAAATTGGGTGAATTTGCACCCACACGCGTTTACCGTGGGCACGAAAAAGACAAGAAAGCTGTGAGAAAGTAGAGGATGAATATGGAAGTTAAAGCTCAAGCTAAAATGGTCCGTCTTTCTTCTCGAAAAGTAAAACTTGTCATTGATTTGATTCGTGGAAAATCGGTGGGAGAGGCGTTCGCAATCTTAGCGAATACCCCCAAGGCTGCATCCCCTGTGGTAGAGAAACTTCTTCGCTCAGCTGTAGCCAATGCAGAACATAACAATAGTCTGAATCCAGATAGTTTATACGTTAAAGAAATTTTTGTGGGCGAAGGCCCCACCTTGAAGCGGATTCGTCCTCGCGCTAAAGGGAGTGCATCACAAATCTTAAAAAGAACCAGCCACACGACCATTGTCGTGGCTGAGAAAGCATAAGGAGGCAGCTGATATGGGTCAAAAAGTTAATCCAGTAGGATTACGCATCGGAGTCATTCGTGACTGGGATTCACGTTGGTATGCCAACGAGGGCGAAGTAGCAGATTTACTCCAAGAAGATATCAAAATCCGAAAAATTTTAGAGGCATTCTATGTGAATGCTGCGGTATCAACCATTCAGATTGAACGGTTAAAAAACCGTGTTGTTCTCACCTTACACACCGCTAAGCCAGGGATGGTCATTGGCCGTGAAGGTAGCCTCAAAAATGAAGCGATTAAACGGTTATCCAAAGTCACCGATAAAGCGATCGTTTTAAACGTTGTCGAGATTAAAAAACCTGAACTTGATGCAGTATTAGTGGCCGATTCCATTGCTCAGCAATTGGAAAACCGCGCCTCATTCCGCCGGGTTCAAAAAATGGCCATTCAACGAGCTATGCGCGCTGGAGCTAAAGGAGTTAAAACGTTAGTTTCAGGCCGTTTAGGCGGTGCAGAGATGGCACGCTCTGAAGGTTATTCAGAAGGAAACGTGCCGCTTCATACTTTACGTGCAGATATCGATTATGCCCTTTCTGAGGCTATGACTACATACGGAAAACTCGGCATAAAAGTATGGATTTATAAAGGTGAAATTTTGCCGGCCAAAAGGGAGGCGGAATAGATGTTAACACCCAAAAGAACGAAATATCGTCGTCCGCATCGCGTCTCTTATGAGGGCAAAGCGAAAGGCGGCACCCGCGTTGACTTTGGTCAATACGGATTGCAATCTTTAGAAGGAGCATGGATCACGAACCGCCAAATTGAAGCGGCTCGTATCGCCATGACTCGGTACATGAAACGTCAAGGGAAAGTATGGACTCGCATCTTCCCCCATATGGCAAAAACGAAAAAGCCACTCGAAGTACGGATGGGCTCTGGTAAAGGGGCTCCTGAAGGATTTGTGGCCGTCGTTAAAGAAGGGACTGTCATGTTTGAAGTCGGCGGTGTGACTGAAGAAATCGCCAAAGAAGCGCTTCGTTTAGCGTCTCACAAACTGCCAGTCAGTACGAAATTTATTCGACGTGAAAGTGGTGATGCTTAATGACCGCGAGAGATATTAGAGACATGGAAACAGAAGCTATTGTAACTGAGATTTCAAATCTCAAACGGGAATTGTTTGATCTTCGCTTTCAACAAGCCACAGGTCAACTTACAAACACGGCACGCATCTCAACCCTTAAGCGCATCATTGCTAGAATGAAAACCATTCTCAATGAACGTCGTGAGCAGTAGAAAGAGGCGAACATGGAAAGAAATCAAAGACGTGTTTTAATGGGAACCGTAGTATCCAGCAAACCTGATAAAACCATTTCAGTGCTTGTTGAGAGCTATAAAGTACATCCTATTTATAAGAAACGTGTAAAGCAATCTAAAAAATTTGCGGCTCACGATGCTAAGAATGAAGCCAAAGAAGGCGATTTTGTAAAAATTGTGGAAACTCGTCCACTTTCTAAATCAAAACGTTTCCGTCTTGTGGAAGTCTTAGATCGTCCCGCCATTCAATAGTCGAGGAGGTCAAAATCATGATTCAACAAGAATCGCGTCTTAGAATCGCGGATAATTCCGGTGCCAAAGAAGTTTTGACGATTAAAGTCCTCGGCGGCAGTAAACGGAAGTACGCATCCATCGGTGACGTCATTACCGTCACCGTGAAACAAGCAGCTCCTGGGGGTCAAGTGAAAAAAGGAGAAGTCGTCAAAGCGGTCATCGTGAGAACCAAGCGTTCCGTCCGCCGGGGCGATGGCTCTTACATTCGCTTCGATGATAACGCTGCGGTGATCATCCGGGATGATAAATCCCCACGTGGGACTCGGATCTTTGGTCCGGTGGCCCGTGAACTCAGAGAAAAAGGGTTTATGAAAATCGTTTCATTAGCCCCTGAAGTTTTGTAAGGAGCTCCCCATGAAAATACTTAAAGGTGATAAAGTTCGCGTCATCAGTGGTGCGAACCGTGGAAAAGAAGGCACCGTGCTTAAAACATTTCCGAAAGACGATACCCTCATCGTTGAAGGTGTTAACACGGTAAAGAAACACACCAAACCGTCCCAAGCGAATCCTGACGGAGGCATTTTAGAATTTGAAGCACCCATTCATGCCTCAAACGTCATGATATTAGATGGGAAAGAGACCACTCGGATTGGCTTTAAAGAAATCACTGAGACCGTCAAAAAAGAGAAAGTGACGCGTAAAGTACGCTTTGCGAAAAAATCAGGTGAGGTTCTTGACTAATCTTAAAGGAGTTAGAATCTAATGAATCGATTACAAGAAAAATATCAATCGGCCGTCAAACCGGCGATGATGAAACAATTCAACTATGATTCCATCATGCAAACCCCTAAAGTTGAAAAAATTATTATCAACATCGGGGTCGGTGATGCAATCAATAACGCGAAAGCATTGGATGATGCGGTCGAAGAACTCACGCAAATTGCGGGTCAAAAACCGGTCATTACGAAAGCTAAAAAATCTATTGCAAACTTTAAACTCCGTCAAGGCATGGCCATTGGATGTAAAGTCGATCTACGCGGTCAAAGAATGTATGACTTCTTAGATAAGCTGATCGCGGTTGCGCTCCCTCGGGTTCGTGACTTCCAAGGCGTTTCCAAAAAAGCCTTTGACGGGCGGGGAAACTTTACGCTTGGCGTCAAAGAACAATTGATATTCCCTGAAATTGATTACGATAAAGTGAACCGAGTTCGGGGCATGGATATCGTAATAGTAACGACGGCAAATACAGACGAAGAGGGTCGGTTCTTACTGCAAGAACTCGGCATGCCTTTCCGCAAATAATTCAAGGAGGTAAATCATGGCAAAGACATCAATGAAAGTGAAACAAAAAGGGAAGCAAAAATTTTCCGTCCGTGAATATTCCAGATGCGAACGTTGTGGACGTCCCCATTCTGTGTATCGTAAATTCAAGCTATGCCGAATTTGCTTCCGCGAATTGGCATACAAAGGACAAATCCCTGGCGTACAAAAGGCCAGTTGGTAAGACGAGGTAACTTGGAAGGAGGCCAATTAATATGGTCATGACAGATCCGATTGCGGATATGCTTACACGCATCCGTAATGCAAACCAAATGAAAAAAGAAACAGTGACGATGCCTGCTAGCAAGTTAAAACAACAAGTCTTAGATTTGTTGCGAGCGGAGGGGTACATCACCAACGTCTCACTTGTCAAAGGCGAGCGTTTTAACGACCTAAAAGTGACACTGAAATATAACCAAAATGAACGTGTCATCCGTGGGTTAAAACGGATATCAAAACCCGGCTTAAGAGTGTATGCTCAAAGCCAAGAAATCCCAAAAGTCCTAAACGGACTAGGAATTGCCATTCTTTCCACATCGAAAGGGCTAATGACAGACCGTCAAGCCCGTCGTGATAATGTGGGTGGCGAAATCCTAGCATACGTTTGGTAGTCAACCTGAGGAGGATAAAATGAGTCGTATCGGAAAACAACCGGTCGTTTTACCTGAAGGGGTGAGTGCCACCATCAACGGACAATCCGTTGAGGTAAAAGGACCTAAAGGAACCCTCTCATATGATGTGCATGAATCCATCGCGGTCAAACAAGATGGCAACACGCTCGTCCTTGAGAAAAAAGAAGAATCCAATTTAGTTCAAGCTTTATTTGGAACATCAAGAGCCCGCGTGCAAAACTTAGTCACGGGTGTCAGTGAAGGATACAAAAAAGATCTCCAAATGGTGGGTGTTGGGTATCGTTCCCAAGTCCAAGGGAAAACGTTGATTGTCAGCGCTGGGTATTCCAACCCACGCGAAGTGGCGATTCCTGAGGGTATCGAAGTCACCGTTGAAAAAAACACCAATCTTTCAGTGTCTGGAATTGATAAACAAAAAGTCGGTCAATTTGCGGCCAACATTCGTGCCATCCGCAAACCAGAACCTTACTTAGGAAAAGGCATCCGCTATGTGGATGAGCATGTACGTCGTAAAGAAGGAAAAACCGCTAAGTAACGGTAGGAGATTGATATGATTAAGAAAATTTCTCGCAATACTTTAAGACAAAAACGTCATTATCGCATTCGCCAGAGCTTACACGGCACTTCCGAACGTCCTCGCTTGAGCGTATATCGTTCCAACAAGAACATTTACGCGCAGTTGATCGATGATTTAAACGGCGTTACCTTAGCCAGTGCATCATCCATGAAGGATGCGAAAGCAAAATCCTTAACGGTGGATGTGGCCAAAGAAGTCGGCGCACAACTGGCCAAAAAAGCTCTCGATAAAAACATTAAATCGGTCGTTTTTGACCGCAGTGGTTACTTGTATCACGGACGCATTAAAGCACTTGCTGAAGCGGCCCGTGAAGCCGGACTGGAATTTTAGGAGGTATGTCGATGCAAAACAATAGAAAACCCCGCAGAAGACGGGAAGAAAATCCATTCGAAGAACGCGTCGTCAATATCAACCGTGTCACGAAAGTCGTCAAAGGGGGCCGTCGTTTTAGATTCAGTGCCCTCGTGGTCGTCGGTGACAAAAAAGGTCGTGTCGGATTTGGGACTGGGAAAGCCCAAGAAGTTCCTGATGCGATCAAAAAAGCCATCGAAGTGGCCAAAGCAAGCATGATTAAAGTGCCAATGTACGGATCGACCATTCCCCATGAAATCACGGGAATCCACGGCGCTGGCCAAGTCTATTTAAGACCCGCATCACTCGGGACCGGTGTCATCGCAGGGGGCCCTGTTCGTGCCGTATTAGAGGCCGCAGGCGTCAAAGATATTTTGAGTAAATCGCTCGGTTCATCCACGCCGATTAATATCATCCGTGCCACGATGGATGCTATTTCAAAATTGCGCAGCGCTGAAGAAGTTGCTAGAACGCGCGGTTTAACAGCGAAGGAGATTTTACACTAATGAAATCACTCGCGATTACACTTAATAAAAGCGCTATTGGATCACTTCCTAGACAACGCAAAACCTTACAAGCTCTAGGGCTTAATAAATTGCATCAAACCGTCGTTAAAGGAGATTCGCCGACCATTCGTGGCATGATTAAAACGGTCGCCCATCTCGTTACGGTTACTGAGCAATAGGAGGGCATTATGACATTACATGAACTCAAACCCACGCCGGGTTCGACTCACGCAAAAAAACGTGTGGGCCGAGGACACGGAAGTGGCAACGGAAAAACAGCTGGGGCCGGTCATAAAGGCCAAAAAGCACGTTCCGGTGGAAGCTTGCGTATTAACTTTGAAGGGGGCCAAACTCCTTTAGTTAAACGGCTCCGTAAAATGGGATTCACCAATCCTACCCGCAAAGTTTACACCACGGTTAATGTATCTGAGTTAAGCCGCTATGCTAAAGGTACGGTGGTCACACCTGAAACATTACTGGAAGACAAAGTGGTGAAATCCATTGCAAAAGCCGGCTTAAAAGTCTTAGGCAATGGTGAACTCAGCGATGCCATCACGGTTAAAGCGCATAAATTTACCGGTTCTGCCGTGGCGAAGATTCAAGCAGCTGGCGGCCAAGCAGAGGTGCTCTAATGGATACCTTGCGTGCCGTATTTGACAACTCGAAAGTCCGCAACAAGATTCTTTTCACGCTTGCGGCTTTTCTCGTCTTTAGAGCCGCGACATTCATCACCATTCCGCTGATCAACCCTGAACAAATTCGCCAATTCTTTGAAGCCCAAGGCGGTTTCATTGGAATTATTGATGCGTTCACTGGATCGGCACTTTCCAACTTCTCGATCATCGCTTTAGGGATTGGGCCATACATTACGGCGTCCATCTTGATTCAACTTTTACAAATGGACATTGTGCCCGTTTTAAAAGAGTGGTCTGAAGAAGGCGAAACGGGAAAACAAAAGATTAACCAACTGACTCGGTATTTAGCCATAGCCTTAGCGTTTATTCAAGCGCTCGGCTTAACCTATGGATTTGCCCTCACCGGCAATACCATCTTTGATATCGGGGTCGAAGCCAACTTCTTCACCTATACGTACCTGGCCATCGTGATGACCGCCGGAACGGCCTTTTTACTGTGGCTGTCCGATCAAATCACGCTCAAAGGCATTGGGAACGGAACGTCGATGATTATCGTG
>CBFHLD010000024.1:0-4639 GCA_965656585.1 Candidatus Izemoplasmataceae bacterium
AAATCCCAACCCCTAAAAAGGTGAGCATAAAGGTGCCGTAAAATTCGGCCATATAATATCTAATATTCATTGAAATGTTTTTCATGCGTATCTCCTAAACCACTCACTGATGTCGGTGAGTCTTTTCATTCTTGCTTCGGGTTTACCACTTCTAGAAAGCTCATGGGTTTCATCTTTAAACCAAACCAACTTCGTATCCACCCCTTCATTCATTAAGACCGCATGCAGCTGTTGGGCTTGTTCAATGGGGCAGCGGTAATCTTTATCGGCGTGAATGAATAATAGTGGGGTTTGGATGTTCATGGCGTATTTGAGGGGTGATTGTTCCCAGATCTTCTCAAAGTCTTTGAGTGGATGGCCGGCGGTTTGATCGGCCGCAAAGAAATAGCCAATGTCACTGGTCCCATAAAAACTGACCCAGTTGGATATCGAACGTTGCGTCACGGCCGCTTTAAAGCGGTCTGTATGACCCACCATCCAGTTGGTCATAAACCCGCCATAAGACCCACCGGTCACGTATAAGCGCTCGGGGTCAACGTTATAGTTTGTCATGACTTCATCGACAAAATCCATGAGGTCCTCATAATCGATCGTGCCGTATTTCCCCCGGATATCAGAAAAGGCATTGCCTTTACCGTCTGAGCCTCTGGGGTTGGCATACATGACGAGGTAGCCTTCCGACGCCCAGACTTGCATTTCGTGGTAATAAACCGGCGCGTACACCGTTTTGGGTCCGCCGTGGATATCTAATATGGCCGGAACTTTTTCACCGTTATAATTTTCTGGTTTTAAGACCCACCCCTTGACGGTATGGGTGGATTTATCCACGGGGACTTCTTCGGGGGTGGCGAGGTATTTATCTTTAAGCACGCGATCGTTAAACCGTGAGAGTTTCTTCAAAGCATCGTTTTCTAAACGATAAATTTCTTGCAGGCGCATACCTTCCATGGCGATCATATAAAGCGAATCATTGAGCGTGACGAGCCCATCAATCGATCCGTTCATGACGTAATACGGTGTGAGTTCCCCGCTGGGATTTAACTGGTAAATCTCAGAGTGATCATCGTTGGTCATGACAAAATAAAGCACCCCGTTTAACACGGTCCATTTTTTCGACCCTAAAAAGCGCACATCGGTCCCAACGGTATTAGATAACGAAAGTCTAAAAGGAGTGATAAGTTCAAGCCCCTTGAGTGAAACCAGGTAAAAGTCTGGGTTTTGATTCATCCCGTATTCATCCATGGGACTAGCTGCGACGATCAGCGATTCATCCACCAAAAATAAATCTTTCATGGAATACGTCATTGAATCATCTAAGGGTTCATGCGACTTGGACTTTAAGTCATACTGATATAGATTGGATTTCATGAGACGGAGATTCTCATGGGGTTTTCCCGTGTAATAAATCAAGCCGCGTAATTCATCGCAGACGACATTTTCCACGGAAAACTCTAAAGACGTGATGGGGGTCAATGTCTCACTGGAAAGATCATACGTGGCTAGAACAGTTCGCTGATTCGCCGTAAAGCCGGCCCCATTGAAGTAATATGGCATTTCATCGATGTCTTCATAGGGTTTTTGTATTTTTAACGCTTCTTGTGTCGCTTTCCGGTCTTTTTCATCCAATAGGCCAAGGGCATCACTTGAAATCTTATACGTGACAATCAACGTATTTTTAATGCGGCCATGAAACGTGGGTTTTACCGGGAAAATGAAGCGTTTTTTGAACGATTCTGCATCTAAGTCATACTCGTAAAAAACCGTGTATTGATTCTTTTTCTTGGTTTTATCCGTTTTTGTTTTTTCATGGGCCACGAGTACCGTATTTTCAGAAAGCCAAAAGGCGGTAGAATCTTTTTTTAAATCCAGATGTTTTTTCATGCCCTTAGGCGTCACTTCATACAGCGTATGATGATACGCATTGTCTTTTTGATTGGCTTTAGACGCTAGGACAATGGCTCTTGATGCTTGGGGGTTACTCGATAGTTTTCCTAAGTGCTTAAAGGTCATTAAATCTTCAATTTGGATTTTTTTCATAGTCACCTCTTGTTTTTTAGTGTAGCACTGAACGTATTTTTTTTTAAAGTCAAAAAAAAGCGCGTAGGGTTACGCGCCTTTTTCGCTGGTGGGTTGATCCATCAAGTGATTCATGTGTTGCGTGTATTGATTGGAAATGTAGCCTTTATATAAATAGACCCATTCATTCTTCCGGTTAAAGCCTTTGATTTCAACCATCAATACGGCTTGACCGCGCGTGATACCAAACGCATCACTGATAAAATCAGGAAGGATAACGGAATGATAATAGCGTTTCATTTGATTGAGGTCAGGATGATAGCCAAGCGGGTGCATCGATGTATCGGTATCTTCAAAATATTCTAAGGTCACCGCAAAGATGCGGCCGTCCCCGGTATAATCCGTCCGTCGTTCTTTGACGTTGGCACGGCCGGAAAATTCAGGGATTTGAAACCGGACTTTATTGGCGGGAATCACGTTGAAAGGATGGCGAATGGTTTCGGTTTTATAACCGTTCACTTCTAAGGAATCGACGACCGTATCAAAGTATTGCATGTAATCATGCGAGAACCCTTTATATTTCACGGTGGTTTTCCCGTCTTGAACGGCAATAAGGTCTTGATCATACAACCGGTTATACGCATCTTGAACCGCGACGGTATCTAACTCTAAGGCACCGGCGAGTTCGGCGATCGTTGGAAGGTCGGTCCCGGTGAGTAATCGGCGCTCTGTGATCGCCCGGTAGAGTTCTAAATAGAGTTGTTCCGAGAGGCTGAGTTTAGACCGACGATCGAATTGGATGGCTCTAATGAACGCGTGCTTCATGGGTTTCCTCCATCGTGAAATACGCCCCGGGATAAATGTTTTGAAGCGTCGCAACTAAAGTGTTTTCAACCCCAAAGCGGACCGGTTGATAAAAGCTCGGGGCGTCCGGTTTAATTTTGAGTAAATAGGCGTCTTTTGCGGGGATATTAATCATTTGAAAATACGATGTCATCGCATCAAAATGTTCTTTATGAATGGATAATTGTGTTGACTTTTCTATGCCTTTTAAAAAGAGGTTTTTATAAGACTCTAACACATAGAGTTTTCTTAGAGCGATGGGCGTGTTATGTTGCATTAAAAACTCATACACCACGAGTAGATCGCCTTCGGGTAAATACGAATGTTCGGTATTCGTATAGCGATCTTGATAGGTAATCTTTCTTTCAAACGGTTCATCTTTAAGAAAAAGCTCAAACGCATCGCGCAACTCTAAACGAAACTTGGGCATTTTTTTTATGAATGTGCCACGGCCGGGTTCACGTTTAACAATATCCCGGTCTATGAGTTCTTGATACGCATTTTTCACGACGATGGCCGATACATGAAACGCCGAGCAAATCTCTTTTTCCGTGGGCAGTGAAGCCCCACTTAAAAGGGTGTGCGCATAGTAGGCATTAGCGATAGAATCAGCGATTTGTAAATAGATGGGTTTTTTCGATAATTTGTTGATACGAATGTAATCCATAGATATCCTTTGATTTCGACATATCTATTATAAACTAAAATCAACTTTTATTAAATCAATTATCGAATAGAACCATTCATTCATGCGCTTATGTTATACTATATTTATGTAAATCTAATTATTTTGAGGGGTATTATGCTTAAAAATAGTGAGCAAATAGGTCAAGTCATCAAACAGTTTCGTTTGGACCGAAATTTATCGCAAGCCGATTTAGCTCATGACCTAGATGTAACGATATCGGCCGTTTCTACGTGGGAAAGAGGCATTTCTAAACCAGGGATTGATGTTCTTTTTCAATTGGCACAAACCATGAATATAACACTCGATGAACTTTTAACTATCAATTCCAATCATCAAACGCTGCGTGATCCTAGAGCGTTTTTAGAGCATCTTGATTTCAATGACGTGAATGTTTATCTCACGGATTTAGGCGTTGAAGGGGAATCACTCAAATTATCATTTCGAATTACCGGACCAAAACTTTCCCCAAAAATCGCTGAAGCCAGGTGGATGGCATCGCTCAATAAAGCAAACGCTACGTCCGTAGACATCAAACCTTCGAAACAAATCCCAGCGGCCGAAGAAATGCTCAATTTTCATGCGGTGGATGTGACGTGTCTTTTTCCCTATTCGCCCTATAAAGACGCTGAGTTGGTTTTGACGTATCACCAACAATCCTACGCACTCACAGTCCTAGGAAGACACATAAAACTCATTGATTTAGGCCCTGCGATTGAGCTAGAGACGATGGAAGATTTTGGAAAATTGATGAGTTCTAAAGATTATCAAATTGCCTTTCAGTTTTTAGCCCAAAATGGGCACTTTAAAAAACTTGAACGCAACATGCAATCGATGATTGAAAAGCAACTGGGTTAACCATTTTTTAACGGTGAATGTTGACGGGGCATGCTACACTATTTAAAACACTTAAGTAGGAGAAAAGCATGCCGTCCACTTTCACCTTTTTAAAAGATGTCTTGATGGTCTCACTGGGTGCTTACGGCGGCCCAGAAGCCCATTATGGGGTGTTTGCTAAACGCTTAGTCGATCAAAAGCATTATCTCAGTGAAGATGAGCTTTATGAATACATGGCCTTAACCAGTATTTTGCCCG
>CBFHLD010000024.1:4736-11052 GCA_965656585.1 Candidatus Izemoplasmataceae bacterium
AGGGCCTTCCAGCACCCAAACATTGATGGCCATTGGCTATCATGTGGGGGGAGTGAAACTTGCCATACTGACGTTACTCGTTTGGGCGCTGCCCATCGGAGTAATGTTAAGTCTTATGGCTTTTTTATATACTCGCACCCTACTCCCTGAGACTGTATTAGAACGTTTAGGAGGGCTCGCTTATATCGCCTTAGGTTTTGTCTTTTATGCGGCCTCCCGGATGGTTTTTAAAGGATGGAAAAATACCACGCTCATATTACTCGGCATACTTAGTTTTATACTGACACTTGTGTTCCGAAGTTCTTGGGTATTTCCGTCTGTTTTAATAGGCAGTGGAGTCATTTATCTCTTGTTAAATCCAGGAAAGTCCATGGAAAAAAGGGATGCGTCAAAGACTCATTTAAATATCGTTTTAGCGATTAGCTTTTTAAGTCTTGCGGTGCTATCGTTTTGGGCGGTGGCCTATGGACCCTCCACGTTGAAATTGGCGGGGCATTTCTTCCAGTTTGGCTTTTTAGTGATTGGGGGAGGCCAAGTCGTGATTCCTTATATGGTGGAAACCCTCGTCCATGAGTTAGCCCTTCTGAGTCTTCCGGATTTTTTAGTGGGCTTTGGCCTCGTTCAAGGCTTACCGGGTCCCATGTTTTCGTTTTCCGCGTGGGCGGGAAGTATATCGGCCGGGGCCCTCGGCATTCCTTTAGGTCTAGCATCATTCATCAGTATGGTGAGTTTGTTTTTACCTGGGGCGTTACTCATCCTGATTATGATTCCGTTTTGGCAAACCCTTAAAAATAAGTCTTGGGTGAAGCCGGTGCTGGCAGGGATTATTGCGGCGGCGGCGGGCATCGTATTATCCACCGGTGTGGATTTAATTATGGAATTGCCCAGCGGGTTAATCGGTTACGCATTTACCGCGATTACATTTGGATTATTAAGCAGTCAAAAAATCCCCGCACCCTTGATTGTATTCATCGGGATTTTAGTCAGTCTTCTCATCTTTTAAACGCATCTAAAAATAAATATAAAGAAGGGAATGATGCATCATCATCCCCTTCTTTTTTTGGTATACTATAAAGGTTATTTTTGATTATTTAAATGTAGAAATGAGGCATCATTTGAAACGGTTTATTTTAGTCGGTGTCATCTATATAACCTTTATTGCGCTTGGACTTCCGGATGCGTTATTGGGATCGGCGTGGAATCAAGCGCGGGTGGATTTAAATCAGTCCATTGGTAGTATTGGTCTCGTCACATTCGTCATGTATGTCATGACGATTTTTTCAACATTTTTAGGGCCTAATTTAATCGCTCGCTTTCATACGAAAACTATCACACTGGTGAGTGTTTTTCTCACTGGGAGTGCTTTAATCCTCATGAGTCAAGTCCAGACGTTTACGCTATTGGTCGCTTTAGCCGTGCCTTTAGGATTGGGTGCGGGTGCCATTGATATGAGCCTCAATCATTATGTGGCGGTGAAACTCAAAGCCTCACACATGTCTTATCTGCATTCGTTTTATGGAATTGGGGTTTCTTCCGGTCCATTTGTGATGGCTTTTGCCCTCTCGCTATATACATGGCGCGTTGGGATGATCATCGTGGGCGGGTTGCTTTTATTGATCGCGCTCATGATTCTTTTATCACTGCCGGTATGGCCGGATGAAACGCATGATGAACTCGACCCACCCGATATTTCCATCATCCGGGCGCTCAAGGCACGCGGGGTGAAAGCCTCCGTACTCATTTTTACGTTGGCGGTGCATGTGGAAAGTTTCATGGGGATCTTTGTGGCAACGTATGCGTTTATAGGACTTGGGTTTAGTCTTTCAGTGAGTGCCTTAGCGACGTTTATATTTTATTTAGGACTCACTCTTGGAAGGCTGACATCTGGGGTTTTATCTGAGCGTATCACGCCGAATGCATTTATCTTAGCAGGTGAGAGTTTAATGGTGGTTTCTGCGCTGGGACTTTTTATCCCGTTTCAAGCGGTCTATTTGAGTATGGGACTCTTTTTCTTAATTGGCTTTGGCAGTGCGCCGGTCTATCCAAACATGATGCATATGAATACGCGTAATTTTAAACCCAATCAAGTGAGCCGAATCATCAGTCTTCAAATGGTCATTGGCTATGTGGGGTTTGGGCTGATTACCCCGCTTTTTGGGGGGATCCTTGATCTCATCAGTATTGAGTTATATCCGTGGATTTTACTCACCGGCACAACCCTTTTATGGCTGGTGACTCGCTGGTTCATGACGCAGCATATCCCTGAAGGAAGAAAATTATGATACTCGCAAAAAAACTTCAATCCAAACTCTATTATGGGTGGGTCACGGTGTTTATTTCGGGATTAATATTTTTCTTTTCTGCGCCCGGACAAACCTACAGCATATCCGTCTTCATCGATACAATGCCTTTTACCGTGAGTCAAACCGAGGTCAGTCTATTTTATTCGGGGGCGACTTTGATCAGTGGCCTTTCCTTGCTTTTTATGGGCGGGCTCATTGATAAAGTGGGGCACCGTAAAATGACGTTGGTTGTGGGAAGCTTACTCATGATGACGCTTATAATCAATAGTTTTGCGGGATCATTTATCGCGTTTGGCCTGAGTTTTTTCTTTTTACGGTTTTTCGGTCAAGGTTCAATGACCTTAATTCCATCTAGCTTAGTGCCCCAGTGGTTTGATAAACAAAAAGCCACGGCGCTCAGCCTGGCTCAAATTGGCGGGTTAATCGCCACGTTAATGATTCCTTGGGTCAATGTGACACTGATTAACGCAATTGGATGGGCGAATGCGTGGCGCGTTTGGGCCGGACTTTTAGGCCTCTTTTTTATTCCCTTAATCTATCTGACGTTAGTCAACCGGCCCAGTGATTTAGGTTTAATCATTGAAAACTCAAAGCCTCAAGACTCAAAGACCTTAGCGGATGAAGATCTCAAGAACCAACGGGAAAGCTGGGCCTTAAAAGAAGCCATCAAAACTAGAGAGTTTTGGATTTTAGGACTGGTCAGTGCCATACCTTCGATGTTTACGACGGGACTCACGTTTCATATCTATACGATTATGCGAATAAGAAATGTCGCAGAACCCGAAGCTGCCATCTTAATTGGACTGCTTGCCTTACCAGCGATATTCATGCCAATCTTTGCGAAAACTGTCATCGACCGGTTCGCACTCAAGTGGACGATTAGTTTAAGTGTATTGGGTATCATAATCGCCATGGGTGTATTAAACGCGCTGACTGGATTCATATCAGCACTCATGTTCATGATCGCCTATGGCATCGTAATCGCGATATTACAACTCAGTTTAAATGTCAGTTGGCCCTATTATTTTGGGCGGTATCACCTTGGGAGCATTCGCGGGGCGGCTACGGTATTCATGGTCATTGGGAGTGCCTTAGGTCCTTTACCGTTTGGGCTTTCGTATGATTTAACGGGAGGCTATACGTTCGTGATTTTTGGGATGATTATTTTTACGTCTCTCATATTCTTTATGACCCTTTCTGTGCGTAAGCGTTTAAACAAGTAACCTAGAGCCACTTGACAAAGTTATCATTTTATAGTATGTTAATGGTACCTATAAAGAGTGTGGAAGAGACAGGCTCATCGCCACACAGCAACCTACCCAACGGGCAAGGTGCTAAATCCTGAAAGATAGGTCTTATGCCCTATCTTTGTGATAGGGTTTTTCTTTTAGGAATCTATTTCTAAAAGGAGTTAACATGCGGATTTATAATAATTATGATGGCTGGCAAATGAGCCGTCGGAATTACTCACTTGGAAAAGTGATCTACCAGGATAATACATGGGATTTGGATCATGATGCTGAAGCTTTAATGTTAATCATCCAACTTCTCAGGGATAATGTAATAGGGTTGATACATGATCCTAATTCATTCAATTCCAGCAAAAGCATATACAGTTTGACTTTCATCTTCAAAAGACGAGATGATTGGGTATTTAATGTCAAAAGCGATGGCACGTTTAATCACATGCAACACCGGGCCATGTTTTCAAACCTCAAACAAACCAAACATGTCACAGTGGTTCCAAATGAAAAAGACGCTTAAACAAAGCGTCTTTTTACTTGGACCTGCGTTTGATGAGGGCTTTGAAGCCATGAATCCATAAAAGCTTAAAAACGAGGCTCCAGCCATTTTTCTTGATACGCACTGGTTTACCTTCAGCTAAGTCTTTAAGTGCGACTTCATACGCCCCTAACCCTAAGACGGACCCGAGGGCTTTAGTGAGTGGTTTAAGCCCTAAAGAGATACGGGGAAGTGTGATGGATTCAAACGTGCCAGCTGCTATTTTTAATGGGATGTCTGGATCTATGACTAAAGGTCTTGCGAGGCCAATCATGTCGGCTTCTTCTTTTTCAATCACAGAATTCATGACATTAAGTGAACGAAATCCACCAGTAATGACTAAAGGCACGTTGATTTGGGTTTTAATCTCTTTAACTAAATCCAAGAAAAATCCCTCTTTGTCTTCTTGACCCATCATCACCGGTTTTTCATAGGTGCCACCGGAGAGTTCGATGAGATCAAGGCCTTTGAGTTCTAACGCTTGAATGACTTTTAACGAATCTTCTTTTGAAAAACCCCCATCGATAAAATCATCGATGTTCATTTTCACCCCAATGGGAAAACGGGGACCGACTTCTATCCTGATGGCTTCATAAATCTCGAGTAAAAACCGCATCCGGTTTTCTAAAGACCCCCCATAAGGCGCTTTTCGGTGATTGTGCTGGGGCGATAAAAATTGACTGATGAGATACCCGTGGGCGGCGTGAATTTGAACGCCCTTAAAACCCGCTTTTTTTACGATGCCCGCACTCCTCGCAAACTTCTTCACCAACGCTTGGATTTCATCATCACTCAGGGCTCTCGGTTTTTTGAAGGCTTTCGCCATTCCGCCTTTTAATGGAATGGCACTGGGTGCAACCGGATATTTAGAAACAAACCGCGGGGATTGTTTCCCAGGGTGATTAAGCTGGACCCAAAGGTGTGAGGTTTCCGTTTGGCCTTTTATAGCCCAACGTTTTAAAGCATCTAAATGCCGTTCATCGTCAATGACGACATTTCCAGGTTCACCTAAAGCCGTCCCATCGACCATGACATTCCCAGTGACAACGATACCACTATTGCCTTTCGCAAACCTTGCATAGAGATTTTCATGCAAATGATTGGGCGCATGATCCGAAGATGCAAAGCCTTCACTCATCGCAGATTTAAAAATGCGGTTGGCAATTGTTATCCCGCAAGGTAATTTTATTGATTGCAGTAACGAATGATTAATTTTATTCATAATCCTCTTTGGGTGCTTTATATAGATAGCTGCGTGTCATTATTGTATCAAAATAAATGCTTATGGATATAAAAAAGAGATGGAAAGTCCCATCTCTTTTTACATGATATTAATCGGTTATTTATTCTTCTGTTTTAGGGTTTAATTCGCCGGTTTGAATGGTGGTTTTAAATGCATCAAACGCTTTGAAATGAACCGCATAATGGGCCGGGATGGTGATCGGATTGCCATTGATATCTAAACCATCACGCGCTTCTTTAAAGACGGTTTCAAAGACACCAAATGAAGCGATACTAACCGATTCTTTTTGCGCAAGCTGTTCCGTGATGATATCTAGGAGGTCATTTAACACGATTTCAGCTTTATATTTTGAAAGCTCTGTATGGCTCACAATGTAAGCAACAATGTCCGCTTTGGTGACGGCAGGGACTCTCATCTTCACGGTTTTTTTGATACCTTCTTCAGCGCTGCTAGATGGTTGACTAGAATCTTTAGTGGTTTGAGCCGGCTCAGGGTCGCTCGTCTTTTCATCAACTAAGGCATCATCAAAGAGATCGTGTGGGGCTTTCACTGTGTCTTTAGAAGATTCTTCTTGATTGTCATCGACCGGTGGTTCATGAGGCTCAAGCGATGACTCAGGGTGAACTTCTTCCGCTTTAACATCCGCGTCAATGTTCTCATCTTTTTCATCGGTTGGAGGCTCAACAGGGGGTGCTTCTTGTACCGGTGGGACCCTATCCTCTGAAGAATCCTTGACAGTTTGACTCTGAGATTCTGTCATCTCTAATTCTTCATGAGACTCTTTGGGTTTGGATTCTACTTTTTCAGATGGCTCTTGGCTTCCCACCAATAGTTTTTTAATGAATGATTCACCCTTTTCAGGTCGGTTAACTTGGCTGTATATCCAGTGGTTTTTTTCTGATGAGCGTGTTTGATGACGGGTAAAGTCAAACGCCCCCATGAGAACTAATGCCTGGTGGACCTTGGAAAGATAGGTGTGATCATTCAT
>CBFHLD010000025.1:0-10752 GCA_965656585.1 Candidatus Izemoplasmataceae bacterium
GACCGGCGGATTAGGCGGCGTTCACCGTGGCGGTGAAGATACACTCGATATCTCAAGGGATTTAGAAGAGCTTTCCATCCAGCCTGTGGCGGTGGTTTCAGCCGGCGTCAAATCGATTTTAGACATCGGAAGAACCTTAGAATATCTCGAAACCAAAGGCGTTGAAGTCATCGGCTACCAGAGCACATTTTTCCCGGCGTTTTATACCCGCCAAAGTCCTTATAAAGTGGACTACCGGTTAGATACGCCAGGAGATGTGGCGGCATTACTTCATGCCAAGTTTGATTCAGGGTTAGAAGGCGGTGTCTTAGTGGCCAATCCCATTCCTGAAGCGTTTGCGATGGAAGAAGTGACCATTCAAAAAGCCATTGATCAAGCCTTAAAAGAAGCCGAAGAAAAAGGCGTCACCGGCAAAGCCATCACGCCTTATTTACTGGATGCGATTAAAACGATTACGAAAGGTAAATCCTTAGAAGCCAATTTAGCTTTAATGAAACACAATGCACTTGTGGCCGCAGAGATTGCGGTGGCTTACCGGCCATAATAAAAACCCCCAACCAATCGGTTGGGGGTTTTTATTATAAGTAACCCATTTGATCGAGGGCTTCTTTTAAGATGCCACTGGACCGTTTTAAAGCGACATTTTCTGCGCTGGATAAGTTGAGTTTCACAATGTGGTGAATGCCGTCTTTATTGATGACAGCGGGCAGTCCAATATACACTGGGTCACAGTCGTATTCGCCTTCATTAAGCACCGAAAGTGGTAAAATCCGGTTTTCGTTATTAAAGATGGCGGCTGTAATCCGCACCAAGGCCATTCCAATACCATAATAGGTCGCGTTTTTTCGTTTGATGATTTCTGCGGCCGCCGTCCGGACACGGACGGCGATTTTTTCTAAGTCTTCAAAGCGAATGGAGTCCATGGTGGCTAAGACATCGGATAAAGGTTTTGCCCCGACATTCGCATTCGACCAACAGACAAATTCACTGTCGCCGTGTTCGCCTAAAATATACGCATGGACATTCCGGGTATCGATGTGAATGAGCTTCGATATTTCATAACGTAAGCGCGCGGTATCCAGGGATGTACCTGAGCCAATCACACGGTGTTTAGGGAGTCCCGATTCCTTCCAAACGACATGCGCTAAGATATCAACGGGGTTGGTGGCGACTAAGAAGAGCCCTTTAAAACCGGCTTCCATGACTTGCTGGACAATCGATTTCATAATGGCCGCGTTACGAGTGAGTAAATCAAGTCTGGATTCACCGGGCTTTTGATTCACCCCAGCCGTGATGACGACAAGATCCGCATCTTTGGCATCCGCGTAGGTGCCTGCTTCAATGGTCATTTTACGGGGTCCAAAGGCGAGTCCATGATTAAGATCCATCGCCTCGCCTTCGGCTTTATCTTGATTCACATCGATTAAGACGAGGTGTTCAATGGTGCCTTGGTTCACAAGGGCATAAGCATAACTCATCCCCACGAATCCGGTGCCAATTAATACGACTTTACTCATAATTTCTCCTATTCAACGATGATGCCAATTTTGGGAACGCGGTCTAAAAAGGCAGGCCCATGGGGACTGACACGGTTAATCGCATCGGTCAAGTCTTGACCAGATTGATAGCCATTATGGCCACCATTGCGCCAGTAATCACTGTCGGTCATGTCATAAATGAACCCTTCAACCGCCACGTAGGCGCGTTTTCCATCGGTTCCATCATAATAGCTTAAGTCTTCTAAGGTGAGTTCTAACGCGCCATCTGCGTTGATGATGCCAGGTTCACCCTCACCAGGTGTGACGGGTTCAGCGAATTCAGATTCTCTTTCTTCTCTACGATCATCATTATCTCGATCATTTTCACACGCGAATCCCACAAAAATACTAGTAAAAATCAAAATGCCTAAGGCCATTTTTTTAAGCATCATTATTCGGCCTCACTTTCGACTAAGATACCCACAGTGGGGACGCGTGTTAATGTCGAGCGTCCGTGCGGGGAAATGTTATCGATGACACTGGTCAAATCTTGGCCGGCTTGATAGCCGTTGTGATTGCCTCCCGACCAACGCGAAGATCCTGACATGTCATAAATAATACCATCCACGGCGACGTAGGCTTTTTTCCCGTCTGTACCGTCATAATAACTGAGGTCTTCTAAGGTAAGTTCGAGTTCTCCGTCCGCATTAACCCGGCCGGGCCCATCGGGCGCATCCGTATATCCATCATCAGACGTGGTTTCATCATCCCCGGAAATATCGGGGTCCGAATAGCCATCATCGGTGGCTTCCCCAGATTCACCGTCCGTTGGTGCTTCCGGTTCATCTTCCGGTTCAGCAGGCTCTTCCGCAGGTTCTTCCGTAGGTTCTTCAGCGGGCTCTTCCGCATCCGGAGTTGAATCGGGTGCGGCTTCTTCAGCCGTATTATCTTCAGGCGCTGTGGGTTCGCTGGTGTCTCCGCCACAAGCGGCTAAGGTGAACAACAAGCCTAAAAGCATCAGGCTCATGAGTATTTTTTTCATATTTTCCTCCTATTAAGTCGTTGTTTATTCGACGCGTAACGCTTCAACGGGGTGTTTATTGGCCGCAATCCGCGAGGGGATTAAACCGGCGATAAAGGTTAAGAAAACGGAAATGACAATGAGTGAAATGGCCGCTAAGAAGGATAATTGAGCCAGTCCATCGATGCCATCGACGAGACTTTCAATGAGGATGTTGAGCGGGAACGTGAGCCCAAAGGCAATCACGACGCCTAAGAGTCCGGCGGTAAAGCCGATGATCGTCGTCTCCGCGTTGAAAACGCGAGAGACATCTTTTTTTCTCGCCCCTAAACTTCTTAAGATACCAATTTCTTTCGTGCGTTCTAAGACCGATACATAGGTAATGATGCCGATCATAATCGATGACACTAATAACGAGATGGATGAGAATGCGATGAGGACATAACTCACTCCATTAATCAAGTCCCCGGTGAGATCGGTTACGAGTGCGGCTAAATCGGTATAGATGATTTGTTCATCATCCGGGAGAGGTTCGTTATACGCATCTAAGGCTTCTCTAATCGCGGTTTTCGCATTGAAATCGACTGGATAAATCAGGACTTGCGTGGGGGTCGCATCAAAGCCCAGTTGTCTTAAGACGCCTTGTTTTTGTTGTTCAGAAAGGGGTAAACCGGTAATGACCGATGTATCTGAGTCTGCTTGGGCTAAGGCAATATCTGAGACTTGCGCCGCATCGATGTACATTTGTTCAAGATCGGGATGGTATTTAATCCCCGTATCGATAAAGCCTGCTAAGGAATCAGCACTTTCTCTAGCGACCCCGACGATTCTCAGGTCAATCGCTTCGCCTGATTCCACGAGCGGTTCGTAATTACCGGACGGAATAAACCGCCCAGTGTCTTCGTTTTCTAAATAATAATCATTGGGGAAAAAGGAATAAAATTCGAGATTATAGAGTTCATCAAACGAGACACTCGCCACATCCGGATCAATCCCTAAGGCTTGGAAGAAGCGGACGTTGAGACGGTTTTGGGTATCGACTACTAAAAGCATCTCGTTCGCATTTTCGGGTAAACGCCCATCAATGACGTCATAACTTTGGGATAAAAATTCTTCACTGGTGACGGTGGGCTCAAAATCTATGCCGCCGCCGCCTTGATCGATGCCTCTATATTGATCGGCCGCTTCCCTGAGTAATAAAGGTAAACGGACGTCATAATCGGCGTTGATTTCAAAGTAAAGGTCCGGATCTAAAGTATCTAAAAAATCCAGATAATCTTGAGTAATCACATTGATGTGTTGGTTCTCAGAAATTTGAACTTCATAGGGATAGACTTCTCTTGTGTCGGGGAATTCAACAAGCCCGCCATCATCCAGTTCTGGCCCCGGGGGCCCAAAGTTGCCCTGAGCGGCTTCAATGTCAATGGGGAATGGATCGATCTGGAGGGGAAACTGGGCGAGCGTGGAGCGCTCGAGTTCATCGATTTCATTATTAAGGCCATTGGCTAACGCTAAAACCATGGCCACCCCGATGATTCCGATGGAGCCTGCAAAGGCGGTAATTAAGGTTCTAAATTTTTTCGTTCTCAGGTTATTAAAAGAAAGCTTTAGGGCTTGTTTGAAAGCCATCGAGGTCTTTTTAAGAAGCAGGGAGCCCGTCGCTTCTTGGGTATCATCAAATGGATTCGTATCTTCAATGACCTGACCGTCTTTGAGTTTGACGACACGGTCGGCGTATTTATGGGCGAGCGCTTCATCGTGAGTGACCATGATGACGAGTTTGGTCTTGGCAATCTCTTGAATGATTGCCATGATTTGCGCACTGGTCTCTGAATCAATCGCGCCGGTGGGTTCATCGGCCATGATGATGTCTGGGTTATTGGCAATTGCCCGGGCAATCGCCACGCGCTGCATCTGACCGCCTGAGAGTTGATTGGGCTTTTTATAAACATGGTCTTTAAGCCCCACCCCCTCTAAGACTTCTAAAGCCCGTGCGCGTCTTTCATCGGGGGATAAACCCGAAAGTGTCATCCCCAGTTCCACGTTGGCTAAGACACTTGTGTGGGTAATTAGGTTATAACTTTGGAAAATAAATCCCACCGCATGATTCCGGTAGGCATCCCAATCGGGATCAGAGAAGTGTTTCGTTGATTTGCCTTCAATGATGAGATCACCTGAATCATAACGGTCAAGGCCTCCCACCATATTTAAAAGCGTGGTTTTCCCCGACCCTGAAGGTCCCAAGATGGCCACAAATTCTTGTTTTCTAAAGGCGAGGGATACCCCGTTGAGTGCGTTTTGGGTAAAATCGCCGACTTGATACGATTTGGTGACGTTTTTAAGTGCTAACATAGTCTGCCCTTCTTTCTTAAATAGTATAGACAAAACACCCCGTTTTCCCCAATCAAATACTCATTAAAAAACCCTCACGATTGTGAGGGTTTTAAGGTTATTCAGTGGCGTCGATGACCGCATCAATGTTTTGCGTGTCATCGCCTAAGATATCGACGCTGATTTCAACATCCACAGGAATGCCGAGTTCAGTAGACTCATATTGATTGTTGGCCAAGATGTTCGGGGAACTAATCCGGATGACCGAGCCATTCGGTAAGATAATGGGTTTCACGCTTGCCGCACCGCCGGATGATTGCGTTCCGATGATGGTTGCGAGTCCCATGTCTTTTGCCATGTTGGCGAACATATTCGCGGCGGAATAGGTAATGGGGCTAGTAAGCACGAACCATTCATAATCGCCTTCTGTGGTATTTTCTGAAGTGAATGTGGATTTTGATTGTAAACCATCGCCCGCATTGAGGGAGTAGTATTCCATCGGTTCATCGGTCATGTAGCCCATCAGCTGCCACGCGGTTCCGATGATTCCGCCTGAGTTACACGCGAGGTTGATGATGATTTTCTCCACGGTGCCTTTGGCTTCAATCTCTGCAATGGCGGCCGCAAACATCGTGGTTGATTCATCGTTAAAGTTTGCATTGTGAATGATGGCCACGGTATCATTTTCAAAGAATTCGACGCCATCTTCGGTGCCACAGAAGTAGGTGGTTTCATCCATATCATAGAAGAGGGTGTTGTAAAATCTTTGTCCGCGCGGGCCTAGGTCGGTAATCGCAAGTTGATAGGTCGGCTCATCGTCGTAAGGTCCGGCCATCGTATGCGATGTATGAAGATCATCGAGGCTTAAGACCATGTCTAAAATCGACCGGTAATGTCTGGAATCTCTCTCGGAGAACCAATCAGCTTGGACTTCCTCTAAAACGGTGTAAAAGTCGGTAATGCCTAAATCTTCACGAAGACCGAAGAAGTGGTTCATCACAAAAGCGGTAAAGTGATAGGTCATAAGTTTCAGATCATACGGCATATCCACGTCATTGAGACTGGACCGGTTGAAACGGTTGATGCTGTCAGCAAATTCATAGGTATCTTGACCGTAAAGGCGGTCTCCGTTATAGACCACATCATAGACAGATCCGGATAAGAATAAGTTGACGAGGTGTAACGGCGCCAAGAAGCCTTCTTCCCCGCGGTAAAGTTCCATGTAGTAATCACTGAGCTCAAAGACCACGGGGTCCACGTCATCACTATTATCTTCGTAGGCAATGAATTCTAAGCCTCGGCCAAAGTCGGTCTCCGTATCGGCTGAAACGGCTCCGAAGAATGAATAATAGTTGACCGTGGCGGTATGATTGGCAAAGTCAAAGACCAGTTCATACGTCACATCATCATATAAAGGATCGTCACTTTCGACAAACAAGGATACGGACAAGGTATCGCCCTCTTCGACAAAATCAAGCTCCGAGTAAATCACAGCCCCAGAAATCATCGCCACAAACGACTCGATATCTACATAAGGCATTGCATTGGACATCGTATAGACATTTAAAGCCCCATCGGAGACCGTATATTCGCCTTCAATGCCTTTAAATTCGACTTCATTGGTTTCTACAATGGAGAGGGTCTCAAACGGGGCCACATTGACGGAGACTTCATAGGTTTTTTCTAAGTCTTCAAGGCTTGCGGTGACTTCAAAGGTCCCTTCACGCAAATCTCCACCGGCTAAATCTTTAAAGACCGCACCTTCATGGGTCACCACGTCTGGGGTGAGTGAGCTGTAGACTAACGTCACATCGCCAACTTCATCGGTGAGATCGATTTTTTCACTGACGGTCGCACCGTTAAATGACAGTCCCGCGACGGCTTCATCCATCAGGGCAATCAAGGCTTCTTCACCTTCGGCTGCAATGGTCGCGTTAAAGTATTCGGTGAGTGATTCCCCGTCTTTTTCAAAGACGCCGGTCATTTGAACGCCAAGATCAGCTTCGCCGTACCCAGGACGCGCGATGACGCCTTCTAAACTGAGTAAGGATTCATTGGATGATGTCCAGGTAATCGACACATCCCCGTCGCTACTGGGTAAACTGATGTTCTCTGTGAGCGGCGCATCAAATAGATCGACTGCGGCTGCGGCTGCTTCTAATTCGGCGATGACCGCTGAATTATCGGGTTCACTTTCTCCGCCACAAGCGGCGAGTGTAAAAACTAAAATGAGTGAAAATAATGCCATCCATTTTTTCATAATAAACCTCCCTTATTTTCAAGTATTATACACCACCCGTGCTAAAATAAAAGAAGTAAACATTTAAGGATGGTCATCATGTTGTTAATCTGTGGAGCCAGCGCCTCAGGAAAAACCGAAATCGTCAAGACACTTGTTCAACGTTACGATTATCATAAATTCATTACCACCACCACCCGTCCCAAACGCGATCATGAAATGGATGGCGTGGATTATTACTTTTTAGACCCCACCCTTTTTAATCATCTCAAAGAAGAAGATGCCTTTATTGAAACCACCGAATATGCGGGGCATTATTACGGCTCTAGGGCCGATACGATCGAACCATATATGGTGGCCATACTAGACCCAAAGGGCATCAACGCCTTTCACCGCGCCCGTCCGGGCCAAGACTTTATCGTTTATATCACCGCCTCCAAAGATACAAGGAAATACCGGATGCTTAAACGCAATGATGATCTCAATGTGATATGGACGCGCCTGGATTCCGACGATGTGACGTTTGCGAAAGACCAATTTGACCACATTGATTTAGAACTGCCCAACGATACTGGATTATTAGAAACCGTGGCCGACCAGGTTCATATGGCCTATCAAACGTTTTTAAAGGAGTAATGTATGCAATTTGAAGTAAAAAAAGATCGCTGGATGACCGTGTTTGTGATTGTGCCTTTTGTGATTGGATTTTTAGTGATGCTCGGAAGCTTTGCCCTTGAACCGCTCGGTGCGGTTCAGTGGCCCATTGTATTTACCTTTATTGTTTTCGTTATTATTGGCGCGTTCATCTGGCAAATCTATACTCAGAGTTTTTACCAGCTAGACCAAGATGATTTAAGAATCAAATTTGGACCGTTTCGCTTAAAAATCGCCTATGCGGACATCACGGACATTAAGCCTTCAAGAAATTTTATGTCTGGCATGGCCTTATCCTTTGACCGGGTCGCGATTTATAAACGCGGAAGACTTTGGCAACTCATTTCACCGGTGGATAAAGACCGTTTCATCAAAGAAGTGAAAAAGCGCGCAAAACTCGCCTGATGCGTTGACATCATGAGGCGTTATCAACTATAATGCTCCTTGCGACGGAGGAATACCCAAGTGGCCGAAGGGGCTCGCTTGGAAAGCGAGTAGGTCGGGAAACCGGCGCGAGGGTTCGAATCCCTTTTCCTCCGCCACGTTTTTTTATCCGGAGGAATACCCAAGTCCGGCTGAAGGGGATCGCCTCGAAAGCGATTAGGGCGGGAAACCGCCGCGGGGGTTCGAATCCCTCTTCCTCCGCCAAACAAACTCTCTTTTTGAAAGTCACACCATGATGTGTGATTTTTTTTATAAAAAAAAGACACCGTTAACGGTGTCTTTGATCGATTAAGTTGGCACTGATAATGGCGGATTCAAAGATGATGGGTAAGCCACTCCCAGGGTGCGTGGACCCACCGACTAAGTAGAGGTTTTTCACATCTTCATAACGGTTATGAGGGCGCTTGTGAAGCAGTTGATTCATCGTATGTTTCATCGCGAAGGTGGCCCCTTTATAAATGCCGGTGGCTTCCCAATCGGTGGGGGTAAAGACTTTTTCAATCTCGATATCATCGTGATCAAACCCCAAGCGTTTTTTCAGTTGGGCATAGACTTTCGTTTTATAAAGGGTCTTGTGCGCATCCCAATCAATGGGCGCGTCCGTATTCGGTACGGGGGCTAAGACCATCAAAGAACTTTTCCCGTCGGCGGCAAATTTAGGATCCAGTGCCGAAGGATGATAAATATAAAGACTCATATCATCGGTTAACGCTTGGTTTTCTTTAAGACTCTTTGTGTACGCTTTATAATCATCCGACAAAAGCAGTGTGTGCATCGGATAGTCGAGTTTTTTCTTCACCCCAAGATAAAGCATGTACGCCGAAACCGAATAAGTTTTTTTATTCATGCTTTCCATGGTGTGTTTGCTTTGGGCGTCTTTGGGAATGAGTTTATCGACCATCGTCGGTACGTCTGCATTGACGATGACGTCATCATAGAAGTGTTTTTCACCACTCACTTGAACGCCTTTTGCGACGCCTTTTTCAGTAAGTATGGTTTCGACGGGGGCGTTCACATGAATTTTCCCGCCGAAGCGTTTGATGTGATTGGCCATGACATCTAAAAGATGCGGGACACCGCCTTCGATGTGATAGATGCCATCAAAGTGTTCCAAATACGAAAGCATCGTAAAAAACCCTGGAGTTTCTTGCGGGGTCATGCCTAAATATTTCGTTTGAAATTGCATGATGTCTTTGAGCGATTCGTTTTTAAAGCGTTTATTCAGCTTCCGTTCGACATTGCCAAAGCCCACAAACCGGCCAAAATGAACGACGTGTTTACTCAGTAAAGATAGTCTAGAATGAAACGGCTTGACCATCACAGGATGCATCGCCGCCACGGTTTTACCTTCGCGTTTCATGAATTTTTCGTACGCGTCCCGTTCACCGAATTTATCTTCGATGTCTTTTAAAAGCGCCTCGGGATCGCCCGGGACATTCCACCGGTCATCCTTTTTATTCAGTTGATAGATCGGGTCTAAGCGCGTTACGTTGACTTCGTTTTCTAAGTTTAAGCCTGCAGCTTCAAAAAGCCATTTATACGCATCAATGTAGACGATAAATGATGGCCCCATGGAAAACATGTAGTCATTTAAGAATAATCGTTTAGAACGACCGCCAATGCGGTCATCTTTTTCATAAATATCGACATGATACCCTTTCGATGAAAGGATAAGTCCAGCGGCTAAACCGCCTGGGCCGGCGCCCACGATGGCAATTTTTTTCATGTTTCACCTCTTTTTAAAGTGTATCATAAATTTGCGTGAGCGGGGCTAAGAGGCTTGCAATTATAGGGCTTTATTGGGTACACTAAATCTATCTTCAGGGCAGGGTGCAATTCCCGACCGGCGGTAAAGTCCGCGCGCTTCATGCATGAATGGGTGGAATTCCCATACCGACCGTATAGTCTGGATGAAAGAAGACTGTTTTTAGCCTTGAAGTGAAAGGCTTTTTTACTAGGAGAATCCAATGACATTTCGTGCCAATAACCCTGTACAAAAAATCGCTTTATTAGGAATTTTATCGGCGCTTGGCGCTGTCTTGATGGCGTTTATACAACTGCCGTATCCCCCCGTGCCTTTTTTAAGGATCGAATTTTCCGATGTAACGGTCCTTTTAGCCTTTTTACTTTATGGGTTTAAAGAAGCGACCTTTGTGGGGGCGCTTAAAGCCATCGTGAATGCGCTCATTTATGGGCCTGTGGGTCCCATTGGCATTGGCCAGATATCGGCGTTTATTGCGTCGATGGGCTATGTGGTAGGGCTTTATCTCATGCTCAAATGGCTTTCGGGTCAAAGAGGGCTTTTACGGTCTATTTTGATCATCACGGAAGTGACGCTTCTGATGACTTTTGTGAATTACTTTTTTGTAACGCCAATTTACTTTGGGTCTTGGACTTTTTTGGGGGTCAGGGAATGGCTGAATTTATCGAGTTTTGGGCTTTCTGGAACCGGCACGTATTTGACCACCATTCTGATTGTCTATGTCCCCTTTAACATTTTAAAAGGGGCGGCGGTGATGAGTGTTTATTTCGTGATTGCAAGGGCCATCCAAACCTATCTTGGCATTCAGCCGGACGGCACGCTG
>CBFHLD010000026.1:0-603 GCA_965656585.1 Candidatus Izemoplasmataceae bacterium
ATATCTCAGCGAACCCACTTCCAAAGCCACCATCCAAAAAGGAATGGAACAACTCCACGCCCTAGGCGTTGACCGGATTTTTGTGACGTGCGGAAAAGACGGAGCGTATGCGTCTGATCATGACCATTTTTTATACGCCGCCCCGTTACCTGTCAAAGTGCAAAGCACCGTTGGCGCCGGTGATGCATTTGTGGCGGGTCTTGCGATGACCATCAATGATTCTTTAAACACGCAACTTCGCTGGGCCAGTGCGATTGCCAGCGCTACCACTGAAACACCGGGTACGACCCCGCCCACAAAAAAAGCGGTTGAAACTTTCCATACCCACATTCAATTGAAAGAAGAGGAACGATCATGAAAACCAAAGCAGTCCGCCTTTATGGGGCGAATGAATTAAGCCTCGATGAATTTGAACTTCCTGCGATAAAAGACGATGAAATATTAGTTAAAGTTATCTCCGATTCCATTTGTATGTCGACGTATAAAGCGACCAAACTCGGTACGGCCCATAAACGGGTACCGGATGACGCGAAAGAAAATCCCGTCATCATTGGCCATGAATTTTCAGGCATTATCAAAGAAGTCGGTAAAAAATGGCAAGAT
>CBFHLD010000026.1:613-3689 GCA_965656585.1 Candidatus Izemoplasmataceae bacterium
ATAAATTTGCCATTCAACCGGCTTTAAACTACAAAGGATCCATGGATTCTCCCGGATATTCGTACCGGTATGTCGGCGGGGATATGACGTATGCCATCATTCCGCAAGAAGTGATGGAATTAGGGTGTCTTATCAAATACGAAGGCGAGAGTTTCTTTGAAGCCAGCCTCGCAGAACCCATGTCATGTGTGATTGGCGCTTTCCATGCGACCTACCATACGGTTCCCAATACCTATACCCATGTGATGGATATTAAAGAAAGAGGCAGTGTTGCCATTTTAGGCGGCGCGGGTCCAATGGGACTTGCGGCGATTGAATATGCGATTCACCGCGACCGTAAGCCCGCACTATTAGTGGTCAGTGATGTGTCCGATGATCGCTTAGCGCGGGCTGAACAAGTGATATCTAAAGCATCAGCGTTAGAACACGGCGTGACGCTGCATTATGTTAATCCCAATCACCATGATGATTTTGAAGCATTTATGAAATCACTCAATGGGGGATTAGGCTACGATGATGTATTCGTTTTTGCGCCGATTAAACCGTTGGTCGAACAAGGTGACCGGCTGTTAGGAAAAGACGGCACACTTAATTTCTTTGCAGGTCCCACCGACAATGAATTTAAAGCCGAACTCAATTTATATAACGTCCATTACGCATCGACGAAAGTCATGGGCTCAACGGGTGGGAATACCGATGACATGATTGAGTCACTCGAACTGACCGCAGCTAAAAGAATTCAACCCGGTCTGATGATCACCCATATCGGCGGCCTTGATTCGGTGGTGGATACCGTCCTTGATTATGTCAATATTCCAGGCGGTAAAAAAATGATTTATGTCCACCACACCATGCCGTTAACCCCCATTGATGACTTAGCCCGTCTAAAAGATTTAGATCCGAAATATGAAACCCTGGGTGCCATCGTCAAACGCCACAATAATCTGTGGACGAAAGAAGCGGAGGATTACCTCTTAAAAGAAATCATTGGAGATCCAGATGTTGCGTAATTATGTCGTTAAAGATGAAGCGGGCTTACATGCTCGTCCTCTATCAATCTTAGTCAATCATGTGGCCCAATACGATATTCCGATTCGCATTGGCTACAAAGATAAATTTGTTCCCTTGCATTCGATGATGATGGCACTGAGTTTGGGCGTGCCTTCTCAAGGGACGTTCACCATCGATGTTGATTCAAATGAGGCAGACGCCATTTTTGAAGGCATCGAATCCGTCATGAAAAAAGAAGCCCTTATCGACTGATATTTTTAGGGTCCCCCCTATGGCCCTTAAAATATACCCTGTTTAATCCTTGATGACTCCTTATCATCAAAAAAAAGATGACTTTTAATAGTCATCTTTTTTCGTTACCGAATCGTTTTTAAGGCTTGGCCCCATTTGGCTACTTGTTCAAACATGGTGGTTAAATTGGCTAAGTGCATATCAGCGGGTTTGAAGACCGACCATTTTTCAAAATCGGTAAACATACTCATGGCTGTGTGACTTCTGACGTCTGCCATTTGCAATTCGCTGACAATGCCTCTTAAATGTTCCGTCGCACGTGCACCGCCTAAAGATCCATAACTGACAATGCCTGCGGGCTTATTAGCCCATTCTGCTTTCGCTAAGTCTAAAGCATTTTTAAGGGATGCGGGGATCGAGTGATTGTATTCACCGGTGACAAAAATAAACCCGTCTAAACTGTCAATTTTACTTTGCCACTTAGCAATGCCTGGCGCATCTGCGGTGCCTAAAAATGGTAAGTCATAGTCTTTGATATCCACAATTTCAAGCGCGATGTCATCGCGTCCTTCTCCGTTTTTTAAGACCCATTCCGCCACTTGAGGTGAAACGCGTCCTTCACGCGTGCTACCGACAATAATACCAATATTCAACATATATTTCCTCCTGATTTTTATCTATCATGCAAACCATATTCTATCGCTAAATGAATGCTCCATGGGGAAATATGCTTTTTAGTGTTTAGGGAGTTGAACGGTGAACGTAGTGCCACCTTTAAGTTGGCTTGAAACCGTGATACTTCCACCCAATTGATGGGTCATCTGTTTGGTGAGCGCAAGGCCCAGTCCAATGCCGCTTTGACTTTGGGTTCTTGCCCCTTCAACTTGATAAAGCGCTTGGAATATTTTTTCTTGATCGTCCGGTTTAATGCCGATTCCCGTGTCTGTCACATCAATCGTTAGATGTGAAGGTGTTTCCCGGATTTCTAATGTCACCACGCCTTTATCCGGTGTAAATTTAATGGCATTATCAATCATATTAGAAACAATCCGAATGAAGAAAGTTAGATGTGTATTTAAGAAAATAGAATGCTCTAGTCCCATAGGTTTTAAATCAATGTTTTTTTGCGAGGCGTTTGCTTGAAAATCCTCTAAGATAGATGAGATTAAACCAGAAATATCCACGGTTTCTAAATCCAGTGTGGTTTGGTCATTCATCCGGGCGAGTTCTAGCATTTGCTCAATCAGCGATTGCATGTGAGCAAGTTGGTGGTTAATGGTTTGAAAGTCTTTTTGGAAGGAAGGATCACTGAGTTTTGATTCTAAATATTCCGTTTGTGCTTGAATGACGGCGAGTGGTGTTCTCAGCTCATGAGAAACATTCGCTGAAAAATCACGTTCACGTTGTAAGCTTTCTTCGACTTTTGTAAGCATTTGATTGAGGGTTTTTGCTAAGGTATCAATCTCATCGTGGGTGTGAGGTTCATTTAATCTTAGACTGTAATTTTCTGAGGATTGGATGGTTTTGGCAGTGCCGGCCATGGCGCTGACAGGCTTTAATGTCTTTTGGATAATCCAAAGGCCTCCCAGTGCCGATACCGTGAGTAAAATCGGCGCGACAATGGCTAAGACCCTAAGGAAATCCCCATAGACTGCAAAGCCCCCTTGATAGTTATAAAACGCTCTTAATGTGTAGTTGTCTTGCAAGGGGAGGTCATAAATAAACCATGTTCCAGTGGGACTTTCATACGTTTGAGTCACGTAAGGTTGGATGGGGAAGTCATTCGGAAGGTTCGCAGGGTACTGCCCTTCATAAAAAGCGTCATTTAGATATA
>CBFHLD010000026.1:3787-9830 GCA_965656585.1 Candidatus Izemoplasmataceae bacterium
AGTTTTTTTCTTAAGGACCAATTTTTCATGAAATATCTCGCATTCGGTAGCCAAATCCCCTTACGGTTTCGATGAGTTTTTCTTCAAAAGGTTCATCGATTTTTTTTCTAAGGAAGCGAATATAAACATCAATCACGTTGGAATACCCTTCGTAATCGTAATTGCTGGAAGCCATTTCTAAACGCTCCCTTGACAATGTATTACCTTTATTGAGTAAGAAGGCTTCTAAAAGCAAGTATTCTTTTTTGGTTAATGCAATCTGCTTTCCTGCTCGCATGACGATTTGTGTGGATCGGTTTAAGCTTAAATCGCCATTGGTCAAGACATCTTGAATTTCAGCACTTTTTCGCCGGCTTAATACATGAATACGGGCGAGTAATTCTTCAAAGGCAAACGGCTTAATGAGATAATCATCTGCCCCAAGTTGTAATCCTTCCACCCGGTCTTTGACGGTGTCTTTCGCGGTTAAAAATAGCACCGGGGTAAGGATATTTTCACCCCGCATCCACGCCAAAACCCCGTGTCCATCGGTGCCTGGCATCATGATGTCTAAGACCACCACATCATAGTCACTGGACGCTAAAAAATCGATGGCAGATGTGCCATCGGTTACAGCATCTACGGTATGGCCGGCTTTTTCTAAACGTTCTTTTAAAAGGTCTCTGAGTTGAAATTGATCTTCCGCAATGAGTAATCGCATATGTCACCTCTCATCTATATTGTACGGGTGAACATTAAAATTTGATTAAATGAGTTTTTTTAATCTTTTTTTCATTTTAAAAACTTAAAGTGAGAGTAACTTAATTTTTAAAGGAGCTTGAAATGAAAAAACCAATTTTAATTACCCTCGCTGTTTTGTTGTTAATTGGGTTAGGCACAGGAGGCGTCATTGCAGCCCGTGCGCCCCGTGAGGTACTCAATTTTAATGCGGCTGAACCCGTTCAAAGACTTCCCATCTCTTCCCAAAGGTTTATCGAAGAGCAATATCCAAACGCCCGCGTTATGAATGTTGACCTCGAATTGTTTGGATATGAAGTGTATTTAGATAATGGGGCAGTGATTGATTTTACATTTAATGAAACGGTCGATTTCATTAGTTATGAATACGCCTCACGTCCGGTTCAAGAAAGTGCACCGATTCTCACTGAACCCAGTGCCGATGCAACCAGCGCTTCCACCGCGGGGAATTGGACTGAAAGTGCCACCACTTGGGAGGCAGTGGACGTCGAGGATCTTCCCGTTACCATGCAAGACTACCTGACCCGTGAATTTCCAAATGATGCCATTGTCAGAATAGAAATGGATGAGGATGGTTATGATGTGTATTTAAGTTCTGGAATAAATGTTGATTTTGATAATGATGGTTCCGTTGAAGTGGAAATGAGCGAACCGAGTGATGAATATCATAGTGACTATGATGACTACGAAGATGACGATGACTACGATGACTATGATGATGATTATGAAGAAGATGGCGACTACGATGACAATGAATCAGAAGATATCATCGTGGATGCATCCACGCTCCCCGAGGAAGCTTTAAACTTCATTAACACGCAGTATCCTGAAGCCGATATATTACTTGTTGAGCAAGATGAAGACGGGTATGATATTTACTTGTCAGGTGGTATCGAAATTGATTATGATTTTGATGGAACCATTGAGATTGACCGGGATGAGCCGGATCGTTGGGACGATTGGAATGATTGGAATGATACGATTGATGCCAGCACCCTTCCGGAAGTTATTTTGAACTATATCAGTGCCAATTATCCAAACACGACGATTCAACGGGCTGAATTTGATGATGGGCTTTATGAAGTTACCCTCACCAACCGCCTTGAACTTACCTTTCAGTCCAACGGAACACTTGTGGATATTGATGTCGATTAAATAAAAAATGCGTCTTCAAGACGCATTTTTTTATGAGACAAATTGTGAAAAGAACTCCCAAATTTCTTCACTGGCATGAATCCCAGGATCAGTTCCTAATTCATTTGGGTTAGGACTGAGTGGCCATGTATGCGGCCAATCTTCGATGTAAATGTGTTTGAGATGATGCCCGGATGCACTGCGTGATTCAATCACCGTAACCCCTGAGAGTGGGGTGGTAGATGTCTCAGCCTCTCCGTTCATAGCCGATTGCCAAAAGTCAAAATGACCTGTGACATCCGGTCCGCCGCCGAAACCACCGAGTAATGTCATGGACCCATCCACCGGCACCACGAGATCTCCGGTTCCGTGAATATGTAAGATGTTCATGGGGTCTGGATCTTCACAGGCTTCATAGGTGGCCCCGCTCATTAAGCCGGCCACTGGGGCAATCGCTTTAAAAAGTTCTGGCGCCTTACAGGCAATCGTGTACGTCATAAATGCGCCGTTTGAAAATCCACTGCCAAAGACGTTTTCACTGGATAAATTATACGTCGTGGCGAGGTGGTCAATCACAGTTTCTACAAACCCAACATCATCGACCGCAGATAATGTGAGATCGGCATTCCAATGGGGACCGCCAATCGTTTCGGTTCCCAGTAAATAAGCGACCACAAATCCATTTTCTTTGGCTACTTCATCCATCATCGATTGGCCTTTTAATATGAGATGACTGGATGTATATCCATGCATCATAATGAGTAAAGGAGCGCCTTCAAAAGACCCTTCAGGAATATATAGTTGATATTCTCTTTCTCTTTCACCGTGCATGATGGTTTGAATTTCATCGGTGGGAGGAAGCGGCACTTGCGGCGGTTCAGAAGGCTCTGAACAGGCCGCTAAGATTATCAACGTTAAGGATATAATTAAGGCACTGAGTACTTTTTTCATTTTCATCCTTCATGTAGCATTCTACGTGTGTAAGTGTAGCATGTTTGGTACACTTTAATTAACCGTCATGCTTACATCAAGAGACGACAGGAGGCTTTCATGAAAGTGGTCGTAACCGGGTCAAGAGGAGTCGTAGGTACCGTCCTTATCGACCGGCTTAAAAAGCAAAAACATCAAGTAGTCCCCCTCGTTCACGATGCGTTTGACGTGAACGATGAAAAAAAGATACGCACCTTTTTAGATGAGCATCAACCGGACGTTATTATGCACCTGGCTAAAGGCGAAGTACCATTCACCAAGGCCTTAGCGGCATGGGCGTATGAAAAACGCGTCGCGTATGTATTTACCTCCACTTATAAGGTGTTTAAGGGTAAGAAAGTCGAAGGACCGTTTACCGTTTATGACACCCCGGATGGCACCGATGAACTCGCAAGAACTAAACAAGAGCTTGAAAAAGTTTCGTTTGAAGCCAACCCCAATGCCTATGTGGCCCGCCTCGCTTGGCAAATCACTAAGCAACCGGAAAACTATGGCATCCTGTATTTCATCAAATCACAAATGGATAAACGCGGAAAAATCAGCGTCTCGAAAAACCATTTTGTCTCCGCCATGTTTGTGGAAGATACGGCGGATGCGCTCATTGATTTGGTGGAACATTACGCGCCTGGCCTTTATCACTTAAATGCATCGGATTGGTTTAGTCTTTATGATATCGTCTATCACATCAAACATAAGATGGGTCATGATTGGATTGTTTTAGATCCCCCGAGGACTATCGCCAAAAACGAAATGCTTGATAACACAAAAATCAAACTCACCCCCTTGTCCGAACAAGGTGTGGAGTATCAACACCCGAATAAATAAATGCTTAATAAACAAAAAAATAAGACAGCGATGTCTTATTTTTTTGCTATGATTAAATTAACTTTTATTCATACCCCATTAAGGAGCTTTATGCGCACGTTCATCCAGAAAGAAAAGTTGATACTCACCGCAGAATTATTTTTTACAGCGATGGTTGTTTTATTATTAGGGATGACTCGCATGGGCTTTTTTTACGCACCGATATTAAGATTCCATGCATTGCTGACATTTATATTCTTTGGATTATCAGGTTTGACTGCGACTTATCTATGGGTCAAATACGCCTCTAAACTTCCCCCTGTTTTTTTATTTTTTAGCTCTAATATCGCCTTGACCAGCCTTGTCTTTTTTATGGGTCCGGCAAGTCGCCTTTGGGTCATCATTCCTTTTGGGGTATTAATCACCATCGCGGGTTTGAAATCCATCCAGCGTCAAAAAATCATTTGGGCGGTTTTAACCCTTTTCTTAGGGGGGATTACGACGATTTTTGTGGCCCCATCAGCACTTTATGACATTTTATTAATTTTGCAAATGACGGCCGCGTTACTCTATGTCTTTCAAGATATCTATTACCCCAAAATCATGGCTTTATTCAGTGTATTTTTACCGGTTTTATTCGTCATGGTCTTCGCATTATTAGGCTCATCCCAGTGGCATCTTGATGAAGCCAAATGGGCGGAGGTCCAACTTTATGGGGCCATCCCGAATGAAACATTAACGGTGACAGCTTCCCTTGAATCCGTGTTCATTGAGACATCCTTACGTGTGAATGTCTACCAAAACAAAGGATTGGGATTCGTCAAGTTCATTGGCCAGGTGGAATACCTTGATCAATGGATGATGCCTGAACTGAATGCCCGCACGTTTGATGTGACGCAACTTTCTGACACGTTGTATGAACTTCAATTGAATGAACTTGAACCTGTTATTTCCATTGAAATCAAATAAAAAACGATGCCGAGGCATCGTTTTATTTTTATTCATTTGAGTGTCGATGAAACATACGAATTTCATAAGGTTTTAGGTCAACGGATGATTGTTGAATCAGAGTCATAGGCGTATCCCCCTCACTCCATTCACCTCTGAATGCATGTAGATGCACATTCACTGACTTAGCCTCACCACTTAAGTTGGCCACGACCAACACTTGGTTGGTGTGATCGTCGGTGGTTCTTAAGAAACTAAACACATGGGTGTCTTCGTCTTCTAAAAGGTACGTGGACTGAAAGATATTGGTGCTATGAAGAGCTGGGTTTTCATCTCTTAATTCGATGAGTTCTTTTAAAAAGGCTGTATTTGAATAATCCCCCCAAGCGATGAGATCTTTTTCAAAAAACGCAAGCGATGTTTCATCATCCGCTTCTTGACCACTATAAATCAGCGGCATACCGGGAAGTGTAAAGGTCAACGTTTGCATTAAAGGGGTGTAAGCGCCTAATCGTTCTGCGTGTGTGCCTTCCCAGGAGTTGACATCGTGGTTGGTGGTAAAAAGCAGCGGGAACGATCCTTCTAAGTACCGGTCATGGGTCACGTTTAGATAATTCACAAGTCCGGTTTCATCCATGGAGTGTTGGGCGATTTGATGCATCTCATGGAGTAACCACCAGCCCCCATAGTTTGAATTAAATATATCAAACCAGTTAAAAACAGAATTATCTTCAGCCAGTAAAAAAGCATCGGGATTTACTGTTTTTATCGCTTCATCCACCGCGTCCCATACATGAAGTGGGACACTCCCGGCCACATCAGCCCGGTAACCATCCACCCCTTTTTCCACCCAAAACGCGGTCATATCTGCAAGTTGTTCAACTAAATCATCATTGGCATGATTAAGATCCGCGACATCCGTCCAATCGGTTCCCGCCGGGTGAATGATTTCCCCGCCGACTTGGGTATAATAGTCTGGATGATCGGTGATCCACGCATGATCCCATCCTGTATGATTGATCACGAGATCCAAAATGACTTTAAAGCCTAAATCATGAGCAGTGTCTAGTAAGTCTTCAAAATCGTCCATTGTCCCAAATTCTGGATTGACCGCCTCGTAATCGGCAATCGCATAATAAGACCCAAGCTCGCCTTTTCTTAAAGTTTCAGAAATCGGATGGATGGGCATGAGCCATAAGATATCAACCCCAAGGTCCTTAAGTCTCGGTAAATCGGCTTCAAACGCCTTAAACGTTCCAGCCTCTGAATATTGGCGGATGTTGACTTCATACATCACGGCACTTTCAACATCAAAATCATAAGAATGACCCGATGGCATGGGGGTAGACCCTGCCCCAATCAGTTCTGGCATTTGCGTGGTGGGTCTTAAAGGCGGAAACACGCATGCATCATTTTCTAGTATTAATGG
>CBFHLD010000027.1:0-9356 GCA_965656585.1 Candidatus Izemoplasmataceae bacterium
AAGGTGCCTGTACCGCAAACCGACACAGGTAGACGAGGAGAGAATCTAAAGACGCGCGAGATAACTCTTGTTAAGGAACTCGGCAAATTGACCCCGTAACTTCGGGATAAGGGGGGCTCTTCGGAGCCGCAGAGAATCGGCCCAAGCGACTGTTTATCAAAAACACAGCTCTATGCTAAACCGCAAGGTGATGTATATGGGGTGACGCCTGCCCGGTGCTGGAAGGTTAAAGGGATATGTTAGACTTCGGTCAAAGCATTGAACTGAAGCCCCAGTAAACGGCGGCCGTAACTATAACGGTCCTAAGGTAGCGAAATTCCTTGTCGGGTAAGTTCCGACCCGCACGAAAGGCGTAACGATTTGGGCACTGTCTCAACAAGAGACTCGGTGAAATCTTAGTACCTGTGAAGATGCAGGTTACCCGCGACAGGACGGAAAGACCCCGTGGAGCTTTACTAAAACTTGATATTGATCATGGGTGTTCGATGTACAGGATAGGTGGGAGACTTTGAAGCTGGGACGCTAGTCTCGGTGGAGTCATCCTTGGGATACCACCCTTCGAACATTTGTGGTCTAACCTGCTGGTGTGTAACCAGGGGGACAGTGTCTGGTGGTTAGTTTGACTGGGGCGGTCGCCTCCTAAAGAGTAACGGAGGCGCTCAAAGGTACCCTCAGAATGGTCGGCAATCATTCGAAGAGCGTAAAGGTATAAGGGTGCTTGACTGCAAGACGTACATGTCGAGCAGGTACGAAAGTAGGACTTAGTGAACTGGCAGTGCTGTATGGAAAGGCTGCCAATCAACGGATAAAAGTTACCCCGGGGATAACAGGCTGATTCCATCCAAGAGTTCACATCGACGATGGAGTTTGGCACCTCGATGTCGGCTCATCACATCCTGGAGCAGGAGCATGTTCCAAGGGTAGGGCTGTTCGCCCTTTAAAGTGGTACGCGAGCTGGGTTCAGAACGTCGTGAGACAGTTCGGTCCCTATCCGTCGTGGGCGTTGGGAATTTGAGGAAAGCTGATTCTAGTACGAGAGGACCGAATCGGACACACCTCTGGTGCACCAGTTAGGATGCCAGTCCTACAGCTGGGTAGCTACGTGTGGACAGGATAAACGCTGAAAGCATCTAAGCGTGAAGCCCCTTCCAAGATGAGATTCCCCATCATTTATGAGTAAGATCCCTTATAGACTATGAGGTTGATAGGCCAGGTGTGGAAGCACGGTGACGTGTGAAGCTGACTGGTACTAATAGATCGAGGACTTAACTTTTCTTTATTATTTCATTATCCAGTTTTGAAAGATTCGCCTGGTGACGATAGCGAAGTGGTCACACCTGTTCCCATCTCGAACACAGAAGTTAAGCACTTCAGCGCTGATGGTAGTACGAAAGTGCGAGAGTAGGACGTTGCCAGGCTCTTTCTTTATTATTCACACAATCAATCTTAAAAACGATTATCCAAGTGGCCTCAGTAGCTCAGTTGGTTAGAGCACTTGACTGTTAATCAAGGGGTCCTAGGTTCGAGTCCTAGTTGGGGCGCCAATACTTGGCCCGTTGGAGAAGCGGTTTAACTCACATGCCTTTCACGCATGCATTCACGGGTTCGAATCCCGTACGGGTCACCAACTTAGACCTTTCACGTGATCACCTATTAGGTGGTCTTTTTTTATGGTTAAATCATGATTTATAGACGCCATTGTTCTTATTTAAAGGCCATGAATTACCTAGACATCGAATTATAATCGGCCTAGTAAGATTTAAGCACAATTGATTCTAGAGTGTAAACAAACAATGCACGACGTAATGACCGTTTTTCTCATGTTAATATAAACGTATAAAGGGTTACGTGAGGTTACCAGCTATGTCTAAATATCCCATTTTCATTATCCTTTTTTCGCTCATTGTCGCAGGAATTGGTTGGGCTTTGATCCGTGAGTCCATCGTATCGACGTTGCCGGATAGAGCTTTAGAAGAAACATTTAATGAACCAGTGGAAGATTTTTCAACTTTTACGATGTTAGAGTCCCACTGGCGGGGTGAACAAAGTCATATTTATATGTTTGATGGGAGTGAAACGCTTAATTACGATACCATGGAGCTTGTTGAAGGGACATACACCACGTTTTCTGAAGATGTCTATGAAGCATTTGGCGCCCCAGCGCGCTTCGTCGGCGATACGTTTGAAAGAGAGGCAGAGCCCTTTGGAAACGATCCTGAGTTTACGCCATTTAAAGCACAGTTGGTGAATGTTTTAGATGCCGCAGATACCTACATGAAATGGGTTCCCATCAATGACAACAGTCATTATCTGGTGATTTACAGTCCCACCCTAAAGCAAGGTGTTATGATTCAACAGTTCTCATAGTTAATGGTAAGACGGGCTAATAAAACTCTTTGATTAAGAGAATCAACATCTTAGAGTAAAAAATTACAGACAATAAGCACTTAATTCTCGGATAATTTACAGAACCCCTACGGGTCACCAACTTAGACCTTTCACGTGATCACCATTATGGTGGTCTTTTTTTGTGAATTGAATAAAGCCCAGATAGAGTATAAAAAAACACAAGATTATGAAGCTGATCTTGTGTTAAAGAAAGTCATTTTCTAACTATTGATACCTAGGACGGGGCCCCTGAGATAGTATCATACGGCCAATCTAAGATTCCCCCAAGGTTATAAATATTTTCATAACCTTGCTCAAGCATAATTTCAATGGCCTCAGCACTTCGCCGGCCAGACCGGCAATAGACAATAAAAGTCGTAGCTTTATCGGGGTAAGCTGTTTCTAATGATCCTTCGATGATGGAGAGTGGAAGTAACTCACTTCCTTCAATCCGTTCGGTGACAAATTCATTATATTCTCTAACGTCTAAAAGCACGATTTCAGGATTGTCATTCATCAGTTCTATCGCCTTATCAGCGTCAATGTTTTCAACATTATTTGATTGACATGCTCCTAAGACTGAAACCATTAAACCCATTAACATTACCATCTTCCATTTACGCATCATAAAAACCTCCGTTCACAAAAATAATTTTATCATAAAACTTCGTACAAGAAGTTTTAATACGCTGTGTTTATTGAGCAAAAAATTCTCCTAATTTCACGCGTTCAATTAGACATATTTTCTGACTTCTTTACCGAGTAGCTCAATGGTCTGCATAATCTTTTCATGGGCCATGGGTCCAACAGGAATATGCATTGTAAAGCGATTGATTCCGAGTGCTTCTTTTAAATGGTTAATCTTTTTGGCGACGTAATGAGGATCTCCGACATAAAGCGCACCATTTGGTGAAACCCCATGATGATAGGTTGCATAGGTGTATGGACCCCAGCCTCGCTCTTTTCCGATTTTTGTCATCGCGACTTCAATGGAAGGATAATAGTCTTTAATCGCTTGGTCATGATTAGAGTCGATATAACCATGAGAATGGACCGCAATAAACATTTTTTCAGGGTCATGCCCATGTGCGAGATAATCACGGCGATACAATTCGACAAAAGGTTTAAATTGAAGAGGGTCCCCACCAATAATGGCAAGAAATAACGGAAGTCCTAACTCTGCGGCGCGCTTGACGGATTGTGGGGTTCCTCCAACGGCCACCCCCAAGGTGAATGGCGTTTCATTTCTGGGATATATGCCCATGGCATCGATGCTTGGCCGGTGTGTTCCTTGATGCGAAACGATTTCTTGATCTCTTATTTTGACCAGTAACCTTAATTTTTCATCATACAGTTCGTGATAATCGTTTAAGTCATATCCAAAAAGGGGGAAAGATTCAATAAACGAACCTCTCCCAGCTGTTAATTCTGCGCGACCATTGGAAATGGCTTGTAAGGTAGCAAATTGTTGATAAAGTCTCACAGGATCGTCACTGCTTAAAACGCTCACGGCACTGCCAAGTTTAATTGTTTGAGTGACGGATGCTCCCGCAGCCAGTAAAACCACAGGACTACTTGCAGCAAAATCAATGCGGTGATGTTCTCCCACTCCGTAGTAATCCAGTCCAACTTTTTCTGCCAATTGGATTTCTTTGATAATATTTTTAAGTCTTTCATCGTAACTAATGGTTTTTTTTGTAAAGGGGTCTTTCATCACCTCAGCAAAAGTGGTCACCCCAAGTTCAAATTTTCTCATCGTTTTACCTCCTGAACAGTATAGCAAAGGATTTGTTTGTATTATTATTTGTCGCTTTTATAGTGAGATAAATAACTAGCCTTTTACTTAAAAAAACACTGAAAATCAAAAAAAATTGACACAAACTGTGCTTACTGTATAATAACAGTAAAGGAGGTGTTTATGAATTTATCGGTTTCCATCCATGCAGGCATTCCCATCTACGAACAACTCAAAGATCAAATCAGACATGCCATATTAAAAAAAGACCTCCAAGCATCCGATCAGCTCCCCAGTGTCCGTATCTTATCCAAAGATCTCTCAATTGGAATTGTGACGGTCAAAAGGGCGTATGATGATTTGGTGAATGAGGGATTTATCATCTCTCAAGCAGGTCGCGGGTATTTTGTGAACCGCGTAGATATCGAAAAATTTAAAGCGATTTATAGCCAAAAAATTTCACATTTAATTCAAGACATCCAAAAACTTGCGAAAGATGTCGGCCTCACAGAAGAAGAAGTATTGAAACTCTATCACAATCATAAGGAGCAACAATGAATGCCATTTCAATGAATCAAGTTTCACTCACACTCGATGGGTTTCAAATGCATCCCATCACCCTTGATATCCCTCGGGGCCATTTAACCGCTTTAATCGGACGAAATGGGGCTGGGAAAACTACCTTGTTTAAATTAATTCACGGGGTTTATCCACGCTTTGAAGGGACACTTAAACTCTTGAGTATGACTTATAAAGAAGATGAAAAAGCCATTCGAAATCAACTCGGGGTGATGTATGATTCGCTTTATTTGAATATAAAACTCAAGCCGCTCAAACTTTTATCACTCACGAAATCAATGACCCCATCGTTTGACGATGCTTTATTTGAAGAGATGGTCGACACGTTAGACATTGATTTACACAAACCTTTAAAGGCACAATCATTGGGGATGAAACGCAAATTTGATTTCGCTTTAACGCTCGCTTCAGGCAAAGACATTCTGTTACTTGATGAACCATTTAACGGGATTGATCCCATATATAAGAAAAGAATCATCGCATATATTCAAACCTACTTAGAAAATGAATCGCATACGGTGATTGTCTCTTCCCACCAAGTCAGTGACTTGGAGAAGATTGCCGATTACATCATGGTTCTTGATCACGGAAAAATCATTACGTTCGATGATAAGGAGACTTTGATGGAGTCCATGCAAAAAACCCAAGCCAATCCAACATTATCCTTAGAAGACATGTTCATCACGATGGTGGGAGATTCACATGCGTAAATATATCCAATATTTTAAAGCCCTAAAAATGCGTAAAGATTTATCGGGAAACCAACTTTATGAATTTATGCTGGTGAGTTTTTTAACCATCATATTAAGTAATTTTATTTTTAGCGGCCAGGATAGCTTTTCAGTCCTTGGGCCCTCTTTCATTTTACTTGTGGTCATATTTGCTGCGGGATTTAGTCAAGCGGGAACACTCACAGAACCGGATATTTTACTCACACTCCCTTGGACGGCGAAAGAGCGTGTTAGATTTTACTATGTTCATATGTTTGTGCTTTTCATCATTGCGTACTCGATTTTTATTGCGCTCATATATTTATTTATCGGGGTCGTGTGGATCGCATCATTTTATTTTGACGGCATAGAAATGTTCAATAATGATGATACAGGAATCATTCATTATGCAGGTGATCTTTATAGCCTTGCGATCACAATGATTCAATTCGCTTTATACACCATCATTGGATTCATTCAATCTGTGAAAAAACGGTATGGATGGTTCGTTATAAGTACAGGGATTATCTTAGGATTACACATTTTAGTCTTATCGGTTTTTGCAGGAAATCTAGGCATTTACAGTGCGTATGATATCTTAAGCCCGAGCGGCTCGTCTGTTTATTTTACAGTCACTTTATGTATATTAGGTGTGTCTTTGATCTATGGGTCTTACCGGTATGTGCTCAACAAGCAATCTTACCAGTAAACGTAATGTGACCAAATAAATTGTCCAAAATAAAACCATATAAAAGGCCTATCTTCACTTGAAAGATAGGCCTTTTATGTGGGACGAATCTGTTTTTAAAGATTTTTTATCCGTTGGTGGTCATCTAGGGATAGTTGAAAATCAAAGATATCTATATTCTCAGCTTGGTGCTTTGCATTATGGGATTTAGGAATCACCACCATGCCTTCATGAACTTGATAGTTTAAGATGACTTGGCTCCATGTTTTATTATAGGTGTGCCCAATCTCTTGGATTATTTCTTTAGCGGGCAGGTCAACTTTGGTGAGTGATTGATAAGCTTCTGGGATAATGTCATGCGACTGACAATAATCGATAATGGCTTGATTGTGATGACCTGGATACGATAAAAATTGATTGAGTACGGGTTTGATTCGTGCATGTTTCAGTAAAGTTTCAAGCTGGTTCACATTAAAGTTCGAAACGCCAATGGACCGAATGTGGCCTTTTTCGACGTAGCTTTCTAAAATACGCCAAACTCTCAAATTTTCTTCATGGGTTTCTAACGGGAAATGTATTAGATAAAGATCGATGTATTCAAGATCTAAGGCATCAAGGGATGACTGAACCGCAGCGTGGACTTTTTCATCAGTCCCTGAAAATTCACTCTTTTCAGGAATCTTTGAAGTAATGAAAAATTCAGACCGGGGAATTTTTGATTCCCTCACCGCTTTTCCGATCACTGATTCATTGCGGTAATAAATAGCGGTATCGATGAGCCGGTAACCTAAATCAATCGCAGATTTAAGCTCGGTCGTATCGTGATTGATGGGGGCAGAAAATACATGATTCTCTTTGCCGAATGTATTGGTGCCTGTGCCTAAAACCGGAATGGTATACCCGTTATTCATTGTGAGTAATTTCATTCTTTCACGTCCTTTTATCGGTATGTTATAATTAGTTAACATTTATAAGCTTTCGTTTTTTAGACAGCCAATAAGTGATTGTCAGAGACTCTTTTATTTATGTTCCAATCACGTTAATTATCTTTTATTACATCAAAATGTAAGAGGGAAGTCTATGAAAAAGGTGAATCCATTAGCGTTCTTTTCTATCTTTAGTCTGTTTGGGATTTATGGGCTACTCACGAACCCAGGTGATTTATCTAAACTGAGTTATTTGATTTATTTATTATATCTTTGGTATCTCACGGAAACACCAGATAAGACCTTTTATCAAGAAATTCAAAAAGCGGCTGCCATTTCATTTTTCATCGTTTTATTTGCGGCATCCATTTCGCTGGTTATTGTATATTTTAGCGCGATTGGTTATGGATTTATTGAGTCCTCTTTCTGGATCATTTCAACGTCCATGACAGCGATATTATCGGGGGTTTATGCATGGATTAAAGATGATCGAAAGCGCCGAGAAAAGAAAGCAAATCAAACGTCTAGTTGAAACTAGGGTTAAATAAACGCCAGAAGTCCAAGCATAAGATGACTCGCAATCCCAATAATCAAGACCCAAGAAATCACCCATCTTTCAAACGATGTGCCTAACCACTGAAGCACATAACCAAGCGTCCAATAGGCGGCTAATATTAATGCAAAGATGCCATAAATAATGTTCTCATGAAGCGTTGGAAATAGGTGATTCACACCAATAAAAAGCCCTCCAATGATTGCAATGCCTATGCTCGTGTATGAGAGTTTTTTCTGCACATCATAAGATGAGCTTCGACCTCCATTAACACGATTAAAAGGGATGACATGAGTGACAACTAAGATATGTATCATGATGGTCAGTCCATAAAACAGATAGGCCAATAGTAAAGATGTTTGTAGATTGAACCATTCCATATGATTGCGCTCCATCTAAACAGGATTATTAGCCCTATAATACAATAAAAAAGACAAATGTGTGATTTGTCTTTTTTGGTTATACCTACATTGAGATACAGATTTTGATCATTCGATTTATGCATTTTTTACAAGATCAACCATCATGTCTAAGGCCTTATGCATTTGGGGTATCGACGCGAATTCAAATCGTCCGTGGAACTGAAAGCCCCCCGTGCCTAAGTTGGGACATAATAACCCTTCCCACGTGAGTCTCGCTCCATCGGTTCCCCCTCGAATGGGTGAAGAATAAGGAGTGAGCCCCACATTTTTAGCCGATGCCATCGCTTTTTCAATGATGTCCATGCGAGGTCTGATTTTTTCGGCCATATTGTAATATGTATCGTTTAACTCCATTGAGACGGCGTTATATCCATACCGTTCATTGAGGTAGTTAACGTTTTTTATAAAGGTTTCTTTTTGGGATTCGAACTTGGCTTTATCATGGTTGCGAATGATGTAGGTGGCTTCCGCTTTTTCGACGCTTGAATGCATTCCTACTAAGTGGTTAAATCCTTCATAGCCTTCTGTATTGGAGGGATCTAAAAACGGTGGGAGTAAACGGTGAAATTCCATGGCTAAATGGCCGGCATTAATCAGTTTATTCTTCGCCGTTCCAGGATGAATGCTTTTACCGGTGAAGGTGAGTTTCGCCGTGGCTGCATTAAAGTTTTCATATTCAATACCCCCGACCATAGAACCATCCATGGTGTAGGCATAATCGGCTTTGAAATAGTCATAGTTAAAACGGTCGGCCCCCCGTCCGATTTCTTCATCGGGGGTAAAGCATAAGTAAATATCGCCGTGTTCAATTTCGGGGTGTTCTTTCAAGTGCTCAGCCAGCTCCATCATCTCCGCAACCCCGCATTTATCATCCGCCCCAAGCAAGGTATTTCCATCAGTCACGATGATGTCATCGCCCATGACCTTTTTTAAAGCGGGGAATTGATCGGGGTGCATCTGATACGTCTCATTCAGCGTAATGAGTGAGCCATCATAATTTTCAATGATCCGAGGATTTACAGGCCCACCCGGGGCATCCGGCGATGTATCGACGTGAGAGACAAACCCGATGGGGGTAAATCCATCTGCGTTTGCTTGAACCTTTGTATACGTATAGCCATCCTCGTCCATAAATGCGTCATAGCCCATGGCTTTGAGTTCTTCGACTAGGATGCGGCTTAAGTTTTTCTGTTTGTCTGTAGATGGACACGTAGAAGATGCTGGATCAGATTGTGTGTCTACTTTTACGTAGCGTAAGAATCGTTCAATGAGTCTCGTCATGATGGTCACCTCTTTTTAGAATTCGGATTTAAGTTATTGAGTAAATAATACCATTAAGTACCAGTTTTTCGGTA
>CBFHLD010000028.1:0-9181 GCA_965656585.1 Candidatus Izemoplasmataceae bacterium
GCCCCAATCAGTTCTGGCATTTGCGTGGTGGGTCTTAAAGGCGGAAACACGCATGCATCATTTTCTAGTATTAATGGGGTGTCACATTGCACGATGGGCTCTGGCAATGGGACAGGATCGGCTTGATGATCGTCTGTGCATGCTGCAAGCACGAAAGCCGTACTCATTAAACTTAGGAATAATATTAACTTTTTCATCTGGTCTCCTTATAATGACTATCGCTATCATTGTAATTCATGTTAGGGTAAACTAAAAATAACGGAGGTGACTTTATGAAAAAAGCCTTAATCGTCGTCGATATGCAAGTCGATTTTGTCAGTGGCGCCTTAGGATTTGAAGGCGCGGAAACGGTGATTCCTGTCATCCAAAAAAAGATTCAATCCGCGCGTAAAGATAACAGTGTGGTTATTTTTACCATGGATACCCATGGCGATGATTATTTAGACACCGTGGAAGGAAAACATCTTCCCGTGCCGCATGTCATTGAAGGGACAAAAGGCCATGAACTGGTGCCAGAAATCAATCAGCTTAAGCAAGTAGAAGACCCTGTATTCATTAAACCCACATTCCCATCGTTGGCTTTAGGGAATTACTTGCAAGAACAAGGGTTTGAAGAAGTCGAACTGTGTGGTTTAGTTTCAAGCATGTGTGTCTTTTCCAATGCCATCATGGCCAAAGCAGCGTTACCCAATGCCAAGATTATTGTCGATGCAAAAGCAACCACAACATTTGATCAGGCGTATCAAGCCAAAACACTCGATATGCTCGCGCATTTACATATCGATGTGATTTAAAGGAGAATGTATGCCTTACTTTGATCCTAAAGAACACCACCCTCGTTATTTTTATCAACTTTTCATGGGAAGTTTAGTCCCCAGACCCGTCACCTGGGTTTCCACACTCAATGGTGATGAAACCGTCAACTTAGCCCCGATGAGTTGTTTTTCAGCCGTGAATACGCGCCCCCCCATTGTCATGATTTCAGTGGGCGAACAAGACGGACATTTAAAACACACCACGGAGAATATCTTAAGAGAAAAAGAAGCCGTTTTACATATCCCTGAGTTTCATCAACTCAAAGAGGTCCATCAATCGGCGGGTCATTATGAAAAAAACGTCAGTGAAGCCGACGCATTAAATCTTGAGTTGATGGAATCCGGTAAGATCAAGACGCCCTCTTTAAAAGCTTCCCGCGTGCGAATGGAATGCACCTTACATTCGGTCCATGAACTTCCGAGTAATCATGTGTTGTTCTTAAACGTTGAAGCCTTGTATATTGATGAAACACTCATGGAAAACGGGACGATATCAAACACACTCTTTAAGCCCATCGCCCGTATATCAGGCGGCTATTACGCAGGGCTTTCTAAACCCATTCATTTAAAAAAATACCCCATTAAGTAATTTTGGGGTATTTTTTAGGTATAATAGGTTTTGTAAACTAAAGGAGAACTTTTATGAAAAATTTAATCACGATACCGAATCTATTATCTGCATCGCGTCTCATTTTTCTTCCCATCCTCATCTACTTCGTTTTGGTTGAAGAGCGTTTTATGTTTTTGTGGGGATATTTAATCATTGGATCTACCGATGCGTTTGACGGTTACATCGCCCGCAAGTTTAATCAAGTCAGTGAATTTGGAAAAACCATTGATTCTACGGCCGATATCGTCTTTTATGTGGCCACCGCATGGTTTTTAGTCCGTCTTTATCCGGATTACTTAATGCCTAATTACCCTTTACTCATGGCTTTTTTTGCCTTTTTGGCTTTATCCTTTGTGATATCGGGGATTCTTTATAAAGTCCCCATCATGATGCATACTTCGTTATTAAGATATGCGGCAGTCTTAGTGTATGCGTTAGTGATATTTTCATATTTTCTGGATACGACGTGGTTTGTCGCTTTTATCCTAGTCTGGTATTTCATTGCTTTTTTGGAAGAAATATTAATTTTTATTTTGTTTCCAGGATTTGACCGGGATGCAAAAAGTATTTGGCATCTATATCAAGCGAAAAAAACACAAAACGTCTAATTTTTTTCTTCTTTGGTGGGTTTTACCGTTTGGGACTTGCGCAGCTTTTTAAACAGTACGACTCCTAAAACCGACACTGGCGCGATGATAATCAACCAAGGGATTAAAACAACGACGACAATGATTAATCCTTGAAAGAATTCAATTAAAGCGTTCCATCCCGAATTAAAGGCATTGCCTAATTCTTCTGAGAACGGCATCTCATCAAAGACATGGTTTTGTCTAATTGAAATATCTAAAGTCGAAAATTGAATATCGGTGTCCCGCTCTTCTTGATCGTTTTGCAGCCGATTTAAGGCCTGATCAATCTCAGAAAGTCTGGTATTAATGGTGATCATGTCGGTTAAAGACGCTTCTTCATAAAGTTCTAATAGACGCGTTTTTTCCGCTTCATACGTCATGATTTCGCTTTCTGTGTCTTGATAGATTTGCGTGATGTCTTCCGCACTAATATCCACACTGGATACGTCAAAATCTTCTCTTAATTGTGCAATAAAATCATTCAGTCGTGATGCTTCAATCTTTAAACTAAGTCTTGCGTAATCTTCGTTGATTGATTGGGATACAATCCATTCATCATTTTCTAATAGACCAATAATGTCATTAAAGGTTTCATTAATATCATCGGCACTGATATTCAAATCCCCTTCATAAATCATCAGTCTTGATGTGGTGGTTCCAAAAGTCATATACCTAATTTCAGAATCGTTATTTGAGCCGAAATCTTCCTGTGAAATCATGTCATCACTGGCCCCACATCCAAACACAAACGTTAATAGTAAAACAGTTAAAAAGAATAGTTTTTTCATGATTGCCTCCTACTTTTACTATACGCCTTGATTGTGACAAGAATGTGTCAAAATAAAAATAAGCAAAAAAAATAAATGAACCCCGTAAAATCTCATTTAAGGGTTCATTTTTATTTAGACGATCTTTGCTTTTTTAACGCTCTATTTTTAAGTTTGGTCAGTTTCGGCCGGACATAACGTTGGGCGATGATTGGAAATAAGTTAATAAAGACAAAATAAATGGTGATGACGATGCTCGCCCAAAGGGGGTTAAAAAGATAAAAAAGGAGTGCCGGTAAAATTTGAATCCAATGGGAAAATTCCGCACGCCTGGTTTCTAAAATGAATAACTCATAATATTCCACCGAATTTTCTTGAAGATTTTTTTTCGCGAAGCCACCTTTAAAAAGCTTCGCGCCATCGGGTAAATACTTTTTCCATTTTTTAATGAAAAAGACTCGTTCGTAAAACTTCCCCCCATCTTCAAAGGCGAATGACCGAGACCACCAGCGCTCTTTTTCAAACCAAGCTGCTGGAAGCATAATCGAAAGTTTCGCGAGTATGAGATGCGAGGCCAAGATACCGAGTACATTTAAAACAATTAACACCCATCCTGTCACTTCAAATAAAGGCATTATTCATCTCCTAAATCAATGTCACGGCCACGCCAATTCACGCGTTTTTTAAAGAGGGTATTGAGTAAACTGGAAATAAACACCCAAAGGAAATAAAGCGCATGAAGCGGGAATAAAAGAATGGTTAAAAAAGAAAAATTCCCCACCCTTCTGGCCATCCAATAAAGTTCTAAACCTGCCGCCAGATAAAGCGCCCCTTGAATCCAAGTGGGATCACTCATGAGTAGAGGTCTCACAAACGCCCCATAAAGACTCGTCAGCCAGAGGCTGATGAGTGTCATGTTGAATGCGCCAATAAGAATAGCCCCAGTCGCAAAACTTTTAGACCAGCCTAAGACACTTTCTTTAAAGCCTCCCGGGTACATCCGAAACGAAATCGCTCCCGTCCCAACTAACGATTGAATGGGCCGGCCCTCTTCTAAAAAAACTTTTCCCATTTCAATGTCATCGAGGACACTTTGATTGACGTTTTTATTTTTTTCCACCCTGGCATAATCGGCTTTAGACATCATTTGTACGGGGCCATAAAACACCCGAGGTTTAAGTTTGCGTTGAAACGGTGTGTATAAGTTAGACGCCATCAAGATAACAACATTGAAAATGGCCGAAAGTTGTTCATAGGGTTTTTTCATCGCATGATACGGTTGCACTGAAAGGGGAGCCCCTGATTTTTCATATGCTTGGATGATTTTTTTGATGCCCCCCGGTTCAAACACTGTATCGGCATCCAGCAATAAAAGCGTCTCATGCGTGGCAGCTTCTTTGCCTTGATAAAGCGCCCATGACTTACCCCGCCAGCCTTTGGGGAGGGGTTTTGATGGAATCACCTTGGCCCCGTATGACTCGGCTATCTCGGCGGTCCGGTCGGTGGACTCATCATCAATCACAATGAGTTCCCCCATAAAATCATTGGCTTGAATGGAAGTGAGAAGCGGGGTGATTCTCGCTTCTTCATTCCGTGCGGGAATCAAAATAGTGACGTGATCATCGCGGACGGTGCCGGCTGCACTGCGTTTAAAAGACGGGATTTTCCACATGAGAAAAATGCCGACGAGTAATCCTGAAATATAAATACTGTTAAGAATAATATTAGCCATAGTCTACCTCGCATTAAGTATATCAAAAATAAAAAAAGTCTGAGGGTAACTCAGACCAATTAGCCATGGTCGGGAAGACAGGATTTGAACCTGCGACCTCCTCGTCCCGAACGAGGTGCTCTACCAAGCTAAGCTACTTCCCGCTTTTATTCATCCAAAAAGACACTGAAAGTTCCAGGGTCTACAATGATTTTTTCATGACGCGAGGTGGGAATGTTTTTCCCGATGAAGTCAGGACGGATCGGCACTTCACGGTGTCCACGGTCGACGAGGATTGCCAGATTAATTTCCGCGGGGCGCCCAGGGATCATGAGGGCATCGAGGGCCGCTCTTACGCTGCGCCCTGTATACAACACATCATCGACTAAAATGATTCGTTTGCCTTCGGTTTCAATATCGTTTTTCAGAAGGGCTTTATCTTTGGTATCATCCCGAAAAGGGGTGATATCTAACGCATAGACGGGTATTTCTTTACCGGTGAATTCACGTAAAAAAAAGGCCATTTTTTCTGCCAAGGGAACCCCTTTTTTTTGGATCCCGACAAGAATCACATCGTCAAGGGTTTCATGCTTCTCAATGATCTCATGGGTCATCCGTTTGAGGGTGCGTATCGTTGCATCGGGGGTTAATATTTCTTTCATGGTTTTCTCCTAATATTAGTATAACAAAAAAAGACTTGTTCAAGACTGTAATATATGGTACTCTTTTTTCAAAGAGGTCCTTTAAAGCATGCCAGCGAGCATACTAAGGTCACGCATTTCGACTGCTTATAAGGGCACCCTTGGGGTGTTTTTTTTATAGGGCTCTCTTAAAAAAATTTAAGGAGGTTTCAATGTCTACATTGAGACTGGGGATTCAAGAGAAGCCCCGTAATGCAGTAGAATGGATCGTATTAAGTTTACAACATGTATTCGCCATGTTTGGGGCGACTGTTTTGGTACCTATCCTCACCGGATTATCCATTTCAGTCGCTCTTTTTGCGTCTGGACTGGGCACCCTGATTTATATCGCCATTACTAAAGGTAAAGTTCCCGTGTATTTAGGGTCATCATTTGCCTATATTGCCGCCATTATCGTCGCGTCGAATACGTATGGGGTTGGAAGTGCGTTTGTCGGACTCATGGCGGTGGGCGTCATTTATATCATCGTCGCTTTAATCATTAAAGCCTTAGGCACTGCGTGGCTTCATAAGGCCTTACCCCCCGTTGTCATCGGGCCGATGATTGCGATCATCGGGATTGGGCTTGCGGGCGTGGCGACGGGTCAAGCGGGACTGGTCAGTGGCTCTTCGGATCCGCTTTATGCATCACTCGCCGCCGATTTTGTCAATCCACTGATTGCGTTTGTGTCGTTTTCAACGGTGGTAATCTTAGCCATCTTCGCCAAAGGATTCTTCAAAATTGTGCCGATTTTAGGCGGCATTGTCGTGGGCTATGTGTTTGCGGCTGTCTTAGGTCAAGTGGACTTTTCCGTTCTTTCGGGAGCGCCGCTTTTATCCTTACCAGATTTTCAAATCATTGGCACGTATGAACTGAATTTTGGAGCGGTCCTTATTTTTGCTCCGCTGGCCTTAGTCACCATTGCCGAACACATTGGGGATCATAAAGTATTAGGGGCGATTACCGGTGAAGACTTTTTAACGGACCCAGGGCTTGATAAAACCCTTATGGGGGACGGGATTGCTACCTTGGTCAGTGGGATGGTCGGAGGCCCTGCCAATACGACCTACGGTGAAAACACCGGCGTCATTGGAATGACGAAAGTGGCCAGTGTTTGGGTGGTGGGAACCGCCGCTGCCATTGCCATTGTGATGAGTTTTGTGAACGGATTTACGGGACTTATCTCCACGATTCCCCTGCCGGTTATGGGGGGTGTGCTCATTCTCCTTTTTGGCTTGATTGCGGGGAACGGGCTCAAAGTCATGATTGAAGGCAAAGTGGATCTCAAAGAGATGCGCAATATTGTGATTGTCTCCACCATGCTGGTGGTCGGACTGGGTGGTGCGAACTTTGTCATCAACGATGCGACCAGCCTTTCGGGGATGGCTTTAGCAGCCATGGTCGGGATTGCGCTTAACTTAATCCTTCCTGAAACCAGTGAGTAATGCTTGAAAGAACCCCTTAAACACGGTAAACTATAAGTAATTTAACCGCCAGATAAAGAGTGCGCAAGAAAACCTCTCGGTTTTTCTCTTGCGCACTTTTTATGATTTAAGGAGGCTTCATGTTCGATTATCTCATTATTGGGGGCGGAGTTGTGGGCTCATTTTTAGCCTATGAACTCTCACCCAAAGGATCCGTATGTCTCATTGAAAAAGAATCCGACCTTTCGCAAATTCAAACGACGCATAACAGTGCTTTGGTGCATTCCCCCGTTTTAATTACCCCCGATAAAGGCGAACTCAAAGCCCGCTTTGCTTTAGAAGGCAACCGGTTTTATCAAGAAAACGCAGAAAAACTCGGCGTGCCTGTTTTAAAAAACGGGGCTTATTTAATCGCCAAAACCGATGAAGAAATGGCCCATGCCAAAGAATATTTAGAAAGTGCGAAAGCCAGAGGGATTCAAGAAGTCTCTTTACTTTCCGCCGCCGCCATGATGATTGCAGAGCCCAATTTAAAAGAAGATATCAAAGGGGGCCTGGATCTTCCCAGTGCAATGACCGCTGATACGTACGCGCTTTCTAAAACCTTAGAAAAACACGCCAAAGGCGCCGGCGCAGAGTTTCAATTTGATGAAGAAGTCACCGCCATTGAGGCGTATGAGGATCATTTCAAAGTGACGACATCGAAAGCCACATACGAAACCAAACATGTGATTAATGCGGCGGGGGTCTTTGCGGAAGGGATCGCAAAGATGGTCGAAAAAGAAGTGCCTTATCATACGCGTCCGCACCGGGGGGAATATTATGTCTTGAGCGAAAAAGCCAAAGGTTGGATTAATAAAACCCTTTTCCCAATGCCCAATAAAATCACGAAAGGCATTTTAGTCATTCCACAGCCCGACGGAACGATCCGCTTAGGACCGACTTCCACCTATCAAGAATCACTGACGGATGATACCGTCACGGAAGGAGGGTTAAAGTCCGTCCAAGATGGCATTGAAGACTTGGTGAAATCCATCCCGATGGAATACGTTATAAAAACCTATGTGGGTATTAGAGCGACCACCGATTATCACGATTTTTATATCAAACGGTCCTTAGAGCATCCCAATTTTATTCATGTGGCCGGCATTGATTCTCCTGGGGTCACCGCAGCACCCGCCATTGCACGATATGTGAAAGAAGAAATATTAAATATAAAAACGGCTTAATTTAAGCCGTTTTTATTTGGCGTTTTATAAATTTGGAAAGTTCACCGCCAATCAGGGGTAAAAAGCCTAAGCTCATCGCAATCATCATCGCATTGAATGAATATTCCACATTGGTTTGAAATAAATTATTCACGCCTGGAACATAAAGCACCACAAGGAGTAAGGCAATCCCAATGAGGAATGAACCGGTGACGTATTTATTGGAGAAGAAGTGTTGTTCAAAGATGCTTTTGGTTTCTGATCGGGCACTAAACATTCTTAAAAGCTCACCGACAATAATGGTCGCGAAAGCCAAGGTTTGACCGACTTTAACCGATTGAACGGAAAAGACTTGCCACCCAAGATAAAAACTCGTGAGGACCGCTACCGCTAAAAAGAAACTTTGCAGCGCAATAGTAATCCCCATGGATCTATCGACAATGGGCGCATCTTTATCAGTAGGTAATTGCCGCATCACATCGTTTTCTTTAGGTTCAAGGCCTAAGGCAAAAGCGGGCAGTGAATCGGTGACGAGATTGACCCATAAGATTTGAATGGCGAGTAAAGGCGATCCCCACCCCAGTAACATGGCAATCAATATGAGTGTCACTTCACCGACATTACAACTGACTAAGTACGCCACAAATTTCCGGATGTTCGCATAGATCACGCGGCCTTCTTCCACCGCATCCACAATCGTGGTGAAATTATCATCCATTAAAACGATATCACTGGCTTCAGCCGCCACATCGGTCCCGGTGATCCCCATGGCTACTCCGATGTTGGCTTTTTTTAAAGCAGGGGCATCATTTACCCCATCCCCCGTCATCGAGCTGATTTCACCGGTGGCTTGAAGCGCTTTGACAATGGCGACTTTATGATGCGGAGACACCCGCGCAAAGACATGCGATGTTTTTACCGTTTCTAAAAGCGTCGCCTCATCCATCACATCAATCGCATGACCAGTGATGGCTTTGAGTTCACCGGGCATTTCAAGTTCCTTGGCAATGGCTTCGGCGGTAATGGGATGATCGCCCGTGATCATCACCACCCGGATGCCGGCTTGGTGACACAGTTTAATTGCCTCTTTGACTTCTTCACGGGGCGGGTCCATCATCCCGGTCAATCCGACAAAGACCATATCAGTTTCTTCAGAAAGTAAGTCACCGGCGGTTTTGATTTTTTTATAGGCAAATCCTAAGACGCGTAACGCATCTTCCGCAAAGCTTTCGTTTACTGATAGAATTTCTTTTTTGATTTCCTCCGTTAAAGGAATTTCTTTCCCGTCTTTTAAAAGATAACTGGAGACCTCTAAGATACTATCAGGCGCGCCTTTA
>CBFHLD010000029.1:0-8904 GCA_965656585.1 Candidatus Izemoplasmataceae bacterium
ATCGAAGCTCCACGGACTCAAACTATTTACGCCTTATATCACACTCGCTGAATTTGAGACCATCGCCTTAAAAGATGCGTTTACTCAGCGCCTTTACGATACGGGCTTAGATGCGATAGACACCGAAGGGCTTGCACAGGTGTTTCAAACGAAATTCAACCACGACACGGATAAAACGATTCAAATCATGAGTCCGATTGACCTCTTGGATGAATATCATGCGATGTTTCAAGCGTTTGCGGATGCCAACAATGCGACCTTTAAACTGGCGTCTGAAGGGTATGAAATCAATCAACTGGCACAGATTGAATACACGTTTAAGCCGCATAAACCCCTCGAAAAAAGGGCCGTGGTCTATTCCCATCTCGTTGATGTTTATTTTATCCATATGTTTTATGACATCCCCTTTGACCACATTGACTATGATCCACTCATCTCCAAAAATAAACGCTTTTTAAGTTAGGGGATCCCCATGATTATTGATTTTAAAAGTAACCTGGTTTTACTCATCATGAGCCTTATTTTAGCCGCCGTCTTAGGTGTTTACTTAGTTAATAACGCCGAAGGGACGGACGTGTTTACACTCGTCGTCTTAGGCCTTATTTATCTGGTCATTACGTGGATGCAACTGAGACGTAATACTCAGCGGATGGTTCAACAGCTTGAAATGGTCTTAATGATTCAACTGAACGTCAAAGATTACCGCACGGTGTATGAAAAGATGGTGTTTCATGGATCTAAATATTCCCCGCTTTGGAACGTCACCAAGCGTGAACGCTTAGCGATTGCCTATCTCATCGAAGGGAAGTACGAAGACGCGCAGTCTTTAGTGGATGCACTGGAAGATCACTACCACGTATTTTTAGAAACCGATCCCTATTCAGCCTATTTACTCAGCGTCATTAAAACCTTGCATGCCTTTTTAAACCGCTCAGAAGCCGAAGCGTTTAAAGCACTTAAAGAAGAGGCCACCGCGTTTGAACGGTTACCCGAAAAAGTTCAAAGTCAACTCAATGATAACCCCAGTGGATTCCACCGCGTCTTCCATGAACTCAAAGATCACTTCAAAACCGATGATGTCACATGGTTTAACGAAAAGACGCCGTTTATCAAAAGTGTCTTAGAACTGATTTATAACCAACAAAAAAAAGCAGACTTTAAGTCCGCTTTCATCTTTGAAACGTCTGCTTAATGCAGGCGTTTTTTTTCGGCATTTGTCTTAAAATATAACAAGGTACTTCCCAGCACTAAGTAAAAAACAATAATCCCGAAAATATATAAAAGGACGCCCGTGATGCCTGTTAATGGAACATCTAAGAAGAAGTAGGCATACGTCCCCGTGAGAGAACCATAAATAAACGCATAAATGAGATACGTCACCGGAATCACTAAATAAATGATGAGCGTACGAAGCTTAGGCATCGCCTCTTGAACGCCCCAGATGAAATCAATCAAGAGCACATAAGGCACCAAATAATGGAGCACTCCCCATTGCCACTCTGAATCCACAATGTCAGAGATGATGGCATAGTCGTCAATCAATAAATTTACATACACAATATTGATGACCAGACCAATCATCACCCCTAAAATAATGTGTTTTTCCGGGATGAATTCAAATAAAATCCCGAGCATTAAAACAAAGATGATGACATTCCCTGTATTGGTAAAGTAATTAAAAAATAATAGTGGCTCACCGTCATACGCTTGAATCAGCGCAAGGCCTAGAATCACGGTCAAACCAATGCGAAAGGCTTTTTTTAAAGTCATGGCGGTTACTCCTTTATGAATTGTAATTCAAAAATATTATACTACATAAAATAAAAAAACATCACCGAAGTGATGTTTTTTATTCGTTTTAGTAACCTGGCATGCCTTGTGGCATGGCGGGAGCTGGTGTTTCTTCTTCGATATCGACGACCGCCGCTTCGGATGTAATGAACATTGAAGCAATGGATGCGGCGTTAATCACCGCATTACGGGTCACTTTGGTGGGATCGATGACACCGGCTTTGAACATATCGACAAAATCACCATTTAAAGCATTAAAGCCAACGTTATCTTTTTGTTCAAGCTGACGTTTCACTACGTCATCCCCATCAAATCCAGCATTTTCGGCGATTTGATAGACGGGGTTCAAGAGTGCTTTTAAGACAATTTGCATCCCCTTAAAGGTATCAACGTCATCATCTTTAAGCGTGCCTTCTAAGGATTTAAAGGCATGGGCTAAAGCCGCGCCTCCGCCGATGATAATGCCTTCTTCAATGGCGGCTTTCGTCGCGTTTAGGGCATCTTCAATGCGGAGTTTTTTCTCTTTCATTTCCGTTTCGGTAGTTGCCCCGACTTTGATCATGGCGATGCCATCGGTCAATTTACCGAGGCGTTCTTGAATGCGTTTTTTATCGTAATCACTGGTGGCGTTTTCCAGTTGCGCTTTCACTTCTTGAACGCGCTCATCTAAGTTGGAACCCTCACTGGCACCTTCCAAGATGGTCGTAGTATCTTTAGCCACCACGACTTTTTTCGCACTACCTAAGTCTTCAAACTGGGCATCGGAAGGTTTAAGCGATAAATCTTTTGCGATTAATTTCGCACCGGTTAACGCCGCAATATCCGCCAGCATTTCTTTTTGGTTATCACCGAAGCCAGGAGCTTTGGTCGCGACGACATTGAATGTTCCACGGAGTTTATTGACGATGAGTGTGCTTAAAACTTCCGCTTCGATGTCTTCGGCAATGATTAAAAGTGGTTTATTGTGTTCCACGACTTTTTCTAAGAGGGGTAAGACATCTTTAATCGTCGAGATTTTTTGATCGGTCACTAAAACCGCGGTATTTTCTAAGGTAATTTCCATGGTTTCACGGTCAGAGACCATGTAAGGACTGATGTACCCTTTATCGTACTGAAGACCTTCGACCACTTCTAATTCGGTATCAAAGCCTTTGGACTCATCCACATTGATGATGCCTGAACGACCGACTTTATCCACCGCTTTAGCGATGATTTCACCGACTTCTTCAGACCCAGAAGAAACCGTGGCCACATTGGCCACATCCGACGATGTATCAATCGGTTTGGACACTTTCGTAATGTAATCACTGACAGCGGAAGCCGCTTTTTCAATCCCGCGTTTTAAGAATACAGGATTGGCCCCACGATCAATCGCATTCAAGCCTTCTTTGATCATTGATTGAGCCAATACGGTCGCCGTAGTCGTTCCATCTCCCGCCATATCATTGGTTTTGGAGGCAACTTCTTGAACGAGTTTAGCCCCCATGTTTTCATAACGATCTTTGAGTTCAATTTCTTTGGCAATGGTCACCCCATCATTGGTGATCAGCGGGCTGCCATATGATTTTTCGAGCATGACATTGCGGCCTTTAGGGCCTAAGGTGATTTTAACGGTGTTGGCGAGTTTATCAACTCCCGCCACCATTTTCTGACGGGCATCTCTGCCGAGTAAAATATCTTTAGCCATATTAGTCCTCCACCACTGCTAAAATATCAGATTCTTTAACGATCATATACGTGACGTCATCTAAGGTGACATCGGTTGATGCGTAGGATTTAAAAACCACACGGTCCCCAACCGCCACACTCATCGGTTCACGGTTTCCATCGGTGAGTTTTCCAGGTCCTACCGCTAAGACTTTGGCAATGACTTGACGGTCATCTTTCTCACTGGTCAAGACAATCCCAGACGATGTGGTGGTCTCACCACTGGATTCTTCTTTTTCGAGAATCACTTGTTCATTTAAAGGTTTTAACATAGACATTCCTCCATCATTTAAATGATATTAGCACTCAACAATGGTGTGTGCTAATATACTTATACACCACCCCCAAATACTTGTCAAGATATGCTGCTTGAAATTGCACATATAGGTTGAATCAACTATAATCAAATAGCGAGGTGATTATGTTTAATCAATTTGTCATACCAGCCATTAGCACCCATCAAGCCATGCGCCATTTCTTTAAAACGGATCTACAAATTGGCATTCTTATGAACTTTCAACTGGCCCAACTCGATGCCTTGATTGCCGATATGCGTAAGCATGAAAAGAAAGTCTTCGTTCATCTAGAGCTGATTAAAGGACTGAGCAATGATGAATACGGTGCCATTTATTTAATCCAGAACTTTCAAGTCGATGGCATCATCACGACCAAACCCCGGGTCATTGAATTGTGCCGGAAACGTTCCACCTTTTCAATCATGCGATTTTTCTTAAAAGATTCCCTCTCACTTAATCAAAGTTTAGACATGATGAAACACTATCAGCCGGATGCGGTGGAATTACTCCCCGCCATTCCGCACATGGTAAACTTAGTCAAGCCGCATCATGATCTCCCCATCTTTTTAGGGGGTCTAATCAAAACCCCCGAAGAAGTAGAAGATGCGAGACAAAGCGGAGCCGTTGGTATTACCACATCGACTGAAGCCTTATGGAAATAAAAAAAGCCTAAAAAAAAACATCCACCGGAGTGGATGTTTTTTTGATTACTGAGCTTTGTCTAAAGCATCTTCAATGGCTGAGATGTAAGAGTCAACGGTAATGGATACGCCAGCCACAGCATCGCTGGGGTTTTCAAACGATCCATCCACTAAGCTCCAGTCGCTAGGGACACCTTGAGCGTCAACAACGGCTTGGCCGAGTGCGTCAACTTGTTCCCACCACATCATTTCGCCTTCAACTTGGCAATTCTCTACGCCACCGTGCATGTCGTATGCACAGCCATCGTCGAGTGCCCGTTTGGTGGTTGCGATTCCTTCAGTTGGGCCGCCACGGCCTTCCCAAGAAACTTCGCCACCTTCTTCAGTTTTGAGATAAACTTCGTCGATTAAGACGCTTGCGATCATCCCATTTTCATCCACAGTTACGACTGCGTATGACGGTTGGTTTCCTACTGTATAGCCATGGTAAACACCAGGGGTATACTCACCTTGTTCAGCGCCGCCGCATGCTGCAAGCGTGCCTACAAGAACCAGTAAAAACAGAGCGAGTAAAGATTTCTTCATGGAGATCCTCCTTTTACTTTTTAGATACCCTTATTATAAACTGTATTACAACTTTATAAAACCCTATTATTAAGAAAAGTTAAAACACGCTCCAAGCCTAATTAAAGGCATTGAAGCGTGTTTTTTAATCGTTATTTATAAATTTTTCAATTAAGGATGTGGTTTTTTCGGGGTTTTCGAGGTAGGGCAAGTGACCTGACCCTTCAATGATTGAGCCTTCCGCCTGGGGGTATAAGTCTAAATACCTATCTAATAAATCGGGTGAAGTCCATGTATCAAACTCCCCGTACGTGACATATACCGGGATAGTAATGGAAGACGCAAACTCAACGGGAAAGGTATCATCTACATCCTCGGAGAATTTTTGTAAGATGCGAGAAGGGATCTGATGGTTCTGCAAGAGGGCCGGCCGGAAGACTTCTCTTGGAAGTGGATCTACTGGGGCTGAGTTAAATCCTAAGCGTTGCAGCCAGTAGTTCTTAAAAAGCACCGTGTAAAAGGGCCTGGGAATACTGACGGGATCTGTAGCCATGTCGGGCGCCACAGGATCTAATAGAAATAGTTTTTCCACCGCATCCGATTCACTCGCCATTCGTTGGGCGATTTCTCCGCCCAGTGAGTGCCCGAGTAATATATATGAGTCAATTTCTAAGGCTTCAATCGCCTTGAGTAAAGTTTCGGCGTGGTTTTGATTGGTATACAGATAATCTTCGGGCTTATCACTCATTCCAAAGCCAGGGGTATCTAAGGCAATGACGCGCGTGTTAAAAGCGTCTGTATCCACGGAATCGAACGTATCAATATACTCGTAACTGCTCCCTAAGAAGCCATGAATGATGATTAATGTCTTTTCCCCTTCAGGCACTAAGGTCCGGTATGCAATGTTGAGATCATCCACCGCAACGGTTTCGTAATCATAAAGAACGGTATCCGCCGCTTGATTCCTTAATATGGCAATGGTAATTTCACTTGCGATAAATCCGGCAAGCACAAATCCCACGATACTTATGAGTGTCCATTTCACTATTTTTCCAAGTTTTTTCATTCTATCACCCCCTTGATTGTAGCACTTAGAAATCATGGAAAGGTTTACATACGCTTCAGAGTGACTATAATAAAGATGAGGTGCTTATGGCCACAATTAAAGATGTTGCACACTATGCCGGCGTTGGCATTGCGACGGTATCAAGAGTCATCAATGACCATCCATCGGTGCATCCGGACACCAAAGAAAAAGTGCTCAAAGCCATCGCTGCGCTTAATTACATTCCCAACCAGATCGCTAGAAATATGACCGCACAGCGCAGTGGCATCATTGCCTTTGTTGTTCCTTTTTCCCATCATCTTTTCTTCTCAGAGATGATTTTTCATGTGGAACAAGCCTTAGCCCAGCACAATTTAAGGCTCATGGTTTGTAATTCAGGCGCGGACGCTAAACAAGAACTGGACCTTTTAGGCATGCAGGCGAAAAACCAAGTCGACGGCATAATCTTTTTAACCAGTAATAATATCGAAGATCAAATCGATCCTTCGAAACCTCTCATTTCATTTGACCGCCGCCTAAAAGGCGTCCCCTTTGTCAGTTCTGATAACTATCAAGGCGGTCGTTTAGCGGCTAAGACCCTCCTGGATGCGGGGGCCAAGAAACTTTTATTCATCGGAGATGATGCGCAAGGCGAATTATCCAGTATCACCACTGAAGTCTCTAAGCGCCGCCAAGGCTTTAAAGATTACCTTGATGAAGTAGGGTTTAAAAATTATTCTCTCATTGAATATCCCCAAGGCGACATGTTTATCCCCAAACCATTTATCGAGAAAATGATTCAATCACATCTGGATGTGGATGGAATTTTTACCATTTCGGATGAACTGGCACATTATGTGATTAAAGTGCTGGATGAAAACGGAAAGAATGTCCCCAATGACATTCGATTAGTCGGGTACGATGGGACTGAAAATCCGTTTATGGACATTGCACCCATAACCTCCATCCGCCAACCCGTAGAAGCGATGGCCCATTACATCGTCGAGCAAATGATCGAAAGGCTTGCTGGCACCCCCATAAAAAGTAAGATTTTCCCCGTCACGCTTCGCCCCGGGAAAACCTGCGAATAAATCAAAACGGAAAACGCTTGACATTAATGTAAGCGTTTTTTATAATAAGTGTATGAAAACCTTTCCAAAGCCTATAATTAGGGCTTAAATACACTTTTGGTTACGGGAAGAAGATGCGATGAAATCATTAGACTGTGTGGCCTTAGGTGAAGTCCTAATTGACCGGGTCACCACCTTTAAAGGCGAACAATCATTGGTAGGTGGAAGTCCTTCCAACTTAATCATTAACTTAGCTCGTCTCGGGCATGCCGTTCGTCTTATCAGTGCCACGGGCGACGATGCGGACGGGCAGATGATACGCACGTTCTTAAACCAATATAACGTAAGCACTGATGCCATTGATTCTGTGAATTATCCAACGAGCCGAGTATACATCAACCAATCCTTAGCGACCCCTATTCCAAGATTTGAACGGGGCGCTGATTATCATATCGACTACCAAGAAGCCTTTGCGACTTGGGTCCAAGCCGCTCACATTTTTCATTTTACGTATTGGCCGCTTTCGGCCAATCCAGCCAAAGCTACGGTCTTAAAGCTAATTGATGTCGCCAAAGCGCATGGTACGCTCGTAAGCTTTGATCCGAATTACCATCCTGATCTTTGGACTGAAAGTGGGTTAACCCCCGCCGAACTCAAAGAATTATTGCCGAAAATCGATATCATTAAGCCGTCGTTAGATGATGCAAAAAGGCTGTTTCAAACCGATGGCACCAAAGAAGATTTCATGGACCGGTTTGAATCCTATAACATTCCCTTAATTATCATGACACTTGGCGCCGATGGTGTTTATGTGAGTGACCATAAAACGCGCATTCATATTCCGGCTCACATCACCGAAATCATTGACACGACAGGGGCTGGAGATGCGTTCATGGCCGGATTTTTATCCCGCTATTTAGCTCACGACACGCTCCCAAATTCCATCGCGTTTGCGCAAACCATGAGCGTTCGTGCATTAAAAACCATTGGAGCCATTGCTCCCATTGACTCACTGAAAGGTGTTTAATCCATGCATATTTTATTTTTAAATCCGCAAGGAAACTTTGACCCCCATGATAAATATTGGACCGAACACCCTGATTTTGGGGGACAACTCGTCTACGTCAAAGAAATTGCCCTGGCCATGAGTGAACTCGGCCACCATGTCGATATCGTCACCCGGCGGTTTAACGATGAAACCTATCAAGGCTTTGCATCCACCATTGATCATTACCCAGGGTATGAAAACTGTCGCATCGTCCGGATTCCTGCGGGCCCCGACGCGTTTTTAGCCAAAGAAAGCTTATGGGAAGTCCTTCACGAATGGGTCGATGGCATCATTGATTTTTACTATCAAGAAAACACTTCAGTCGATTTTATTACCACCCATTATGGAGACGGAGGCGTCGCAGGCGCTATGCTTTCAGAAAAATGGGGGGTGCCGTTTTCCTTTACCGGTCATTCTTTAGGGGCTCAAAAAATGGATAAACTCGGCGTCACGTTATCCACCATGGAAACTCTCAATGAACGGTATCAATTTGCCAAACGGTTGATGGCTGAACGGACAGCGATTCAAGGCTCATCCCTTATATTTACATCCACCCCACAAGAGCGTGATGAGCAGTATTTCCACCGCGCTTACCGCTCCATCAGTGAAACCAAACCCGATGCCTTTGTCGTTGCCCCTCCAGGGGTCAATGAAAAAGTATTCGGTGCAGATGTCCGCAATCCCATTGAAAAAGAGACCTATCAATCCCTTGACCAAGCGATTGTTCGGGATATTGATCCAG
>CBFHLD010000030.1:0-3451 GCA_965656585.1 Candidatus Izemoplasmataceae bacterium
AGCGAAAAGGCCCTCACATCCCTTTTAAATCTCGCGCCAAACGAAGCGATTCTTTGGCAAGATGGCAAAGAATCAGTCGTACCGGTTGAATCATTAGAAGTGGGCGATGTTGTCATTGTGAAAGTCGGTGAGCAAGTGCCGGTTGATGGCACCATTATTAAAGGATCTACGAGTCTTAATGAAGCAAACATTACCGGTGAAAGTGTCCCAGTGGAAAAAACAAAACAAGACACTGTCTTTGCGTCTACCTTAAATGAACAAAGCGTCATCCACGTGAGGACGGATAAAGACCCGAAAGAGTCCACCGTCCAAAAAATCATTGACTTTGTCCAAACCGCGCAAGATGATCAACCCCAAAGTCAAACGGTGATTGACCGAGTGGAAGGCATTTATGTATATGTGGTGATTGCTTTGGCCATCGCTTTTATGGTAGTACCACCCCTATTTAATTGGCTTTCATGGAGTGATGCCTTTTACCGCGGAATTATCGTCTTAGTGGTTGGGTCACCGTGTGCCCTTGTGGCCTCGATATCTCCGGCTATTTTATCGACACTCTCCAAAGCATCCCGCCAAAAAATTCTCATCAAAGGCGGCTCTAAAATCGAAGGAATCAACACAGTTAAAGTGGTCTTATTTGATAAAACAGGGACCTTGACCTACGGAATCCCTGAAGTTCAATCAAGTTTCTTTGAGAACCAAGAAGATGAAGTCTTACTAGCCCCCATCGTCAAAGCGATGGAATCAGATTCCACTCATCCTCTGGCTAAAGCCATTGTTAAACACATTAAAGTTCCTAAAGATAAAGCCATTACCTCGCACGAAATTCCGGGTCAAGGCTTAGAAGCGAGCTTCCAAAATCAAACCGTGCAAGTGGGCCGGTTTAACGGGGAAGAATCCCAAGTCATGCAAGAAAAAATCAATGCCAGCATGGCCCAAGGTGAATCCATTGTAAGGATTTACAAGAACGGTCAAGTCATTGGATATTATGGATGCGCCGATCAAATTCGGGACGATGCAAAATCGTTGATTGAAACCTTAAACCGTCGTGGCATTATTACCGTGATGGTCACGGGAGATCATATGACGACCGCGGAAGTCATCGGCAAACAAATTGGCATCGATCACATCCACAGTGAATGTTACCCGGAAGATAAAGTGGATTATGTGAAAGAATATAAAGAAAAATATGGCCCATTAATGATGCTAGGTGATGGCATCAACGATGCCCCCGCACTTGCCCTAGCCGATGTTTCGATTGCTATGGGTTCAGGCACGGATGTCTCGTTAGAAACCAGTGATATCGTCCTCATCAGTAATGATTTATGTGCGATTAAAGAAACCTTTGATATTGCTAAAAAAACTCAAGGTATCATCACCCAAAACGTTGTCTTTTCAATCACTGTGATCTTGTTCTTATTGACGGTGAACACCTTTGGACTCATTCTTCTGCCCATTGGGGTGATTTTCCATGAAGGCTCGACCATCCTGGTCATTCTAAATAGCTTAAGGTTAATCCTTTAACTAAAAAAAACCGCGTCCCCTAAAGAAAATAGGTCGCGGTTTTTTTATTGTTCATAACTTTTTAATGTTTTGAGGTAAGAGGTTGGGACTTTCACATTGAGCAGGGTGCCTTCAGGGGTCTGAATTTCCCTGTGAATCCAGGCGTTATTTTTTATGATGTATTTGACATGATCCTCTTCAAAGGGAATCAAATAAGACTTTTCAACACTCTCTTCAAACAGCATTTGAATCATCGTCATTTCAAGTTCTTCGAGTCCCACGTTTGTTTTGAGTGATGTTTTCACGTAAGGGTGTTTATAAAATAAAAAGTCTTCCGCATCTTTCATGCGGTCCATTTTATTTAAAACATATAGTTTTGGGATGTCATCCACATCAAGTTCTTCGAGCATCGTTTCAGTGGCTTGAACGTGATCATCGAGATAAGGACTTGACGCATCCAGAACAATTAAAATGAGTTCAGACGATGTGATTTCTTCCAAAGTTGCGATGAATGATTGCCTTAAATGATCAGGCATCCGGGAGATAAATCCGACGGTATCTGATAATACAAAGGGTGGAACATTAGGCCGATCAATGCGTCTAGATTTCGTGTCTAAGGTGGCAAACAATTGATCTTTAGCGAGGACTTTCTTTTCAGGTGTATTCGCATTAATAAAAAGGTTCATGAGCGTTGATTTTCCTGCGTTGGTATATCCGACAATCGAGACCGTTGGAGTGCCTTTTTTTAACCGGCGCTTACGGTTTTGGATGCGGACTTTCTTTTCTTTGGTGATTTCGCGTTGGAGTTTGGCAATGTCTTTCTCTAAGACTCGCCGGTTGAGTTCTAACGCTGTTTCACCAGGCCCTTTTAAGCCAATACCACCTTGTTGACGGTCGGTGACTTGAGTGAGCGCACTCAGACGCGGTAACATGTAGCGCATTTGCGTGATGGCGACGAGTTTTTTGGCCAAATTGGAACTGGCTCTTTGGGAGAGCAATTCAAGCACCAGTAAAGTTCGGTCGATGACTTCTACGCCGAGTTCGGCTTCTAAGTTACGCATCTGCGTATTTGAAAGTTCATTGAAAAAGACGACCATGGAAACGTCGTCTATTTGAACTTTTTCTTTGAGCTCTTCCACTTTCCCTTTACCAATCCCAAATGCCGCACTGGGTTTGGTGCCATGTTGAACAATCGATTGGATTGGATTAAGCCCGACTTGTCTGGCCAGTTCGCCGAGTTCTTCTAAGTCATAGGGAAGAGCTTTATCTCTAGGGGTGGAGAGTTGAACTAAATAGCAATTAATCATGAGTTTAGTATACCAAAAAAAAGATGCTCAGATGAGCATCTTACAAACCACATTTTAATTGGGCATTACAGTTGGTACAGGTGTTACACCCACCAATTTCTTCAACGACTCCTTCTAAACAGATGGGGCAAAGATCACCGACTTCATTCCCGATATTCCGGTCTTGACGGTCACTGCGGGCCCCAGCATCTTTCACTTCTTTCGGTTCTCTTTTCTCTTCTGGGGTATCAATGCCGTATTCAGCCATATCAAATTGTTTCGGGGAATCATTATCATCTTTGGTGAGTGAGAGAATTTGAGCATCTCTGGATCCGTCCACATAAACGGTTCCACCTTTCGCGCCCCCACGGTATAAGCGTTGGTAGACTTCTTGAACTTCTTCAACGGTATACCCTTTCGGGGCGTTTACGGTTTTGGAGATGGATGAATCCACCCAGTTTTGAATGGTGGTTTGAACATCGACGTGTTCTTCCGGTGCGAGTTCCATCGCACTGATGAAAACATCGGGAAGATTTTCTTTATCGTGTTCGGGGTGTTTCGCTAAATATTCTTCAACAATGGGCGCATTCACCTCAATGAATTTTCCAAGGCGTCCACTGCGGAAATAGGAGAAGGCAAAGTAAGGTTCTAATCCAGTGGAAACG
>CBFHLD010000030.1:3549-8428 GCA_965656585.1 Candidatus Izemoplasmataceae bacterium
TCCAATCATGGTTCCAGTGGATCCGGTTGGGGCAATGGTTAAGAGGTGAGAGTTACGAATCCCGTGCTCTAATACGCCTTCACGGATGTATTCAGGCATTTTTTTCATGTAGCCGGTATTGACCATGCGCTCACGCGCGGCTTGAGAATCTAAGAAAGGATAAGATCCTTTTTCTTTCGCAATTTCAATACTGGTGGCATACGCAGTCTCGGCCATAAAGCTAAAGAGTTTATCGATGAACGCTAAGCTTTCTTTAGATCCATACCGATAACCCGCCCAAATGAGTAAGTCATGAAGCCCCATGACGCCGAGTCCAATCCGGCGTTCACCGAGCGCTTGGGTGGAGTTTTTATCGAGGAAGTAATGCGTTTTATCAATGACGTTATCTTGTAAGCGAACCGCGGTTTGAATGGTTTGTTTGAGTTTATCCCAGTCGGCATCGTTCCCGGCATCATTGGCAAAGTTTGCCATGTTGATGGCCGCTAAGTTACATACGGAATAAGGCGCGAGGGGTTGTTCCCCGCAGGGGTTTGTACATACGACTTTTTGTTCGTAAGCTTGTGCATTGGTTTGTTCGTTTGCGTTGTCAATAAAGAAGAGTCCAGGTTCGGCGGAGTAAGTCGCACAAATGTTGATGAGGTTCCATAACTCTTTGGCTTGGATGGTGTAATAGCTTTTAACCGGGAATCCCATTCTTTCCCATTCCCGAACGTCCCCACTTTGTTGCCAAAGTTCATCGTACGCTTTCTTTTGTTTTGCGTCATAATTATCAATATCGGGGAATCTTAAATCATAGCTTCCATCATTTTCCACGGCATCCATGAAATCTTGGGTAATGGCCACTGAAATGTTAGCGCCCGATAAGAATTCGGAGTTATTAACGGTGTAAGTTCCACCTTTATTAAGGCGCTCAAAAGCGGTATCAACAATTTTTTTACTGAACAGCTCAGGGTTACTTTTAGACGCTTCTAAAATGTATTCGTTAATTTCAGTTTCTTCATTGGATAAAGGCACGAATTTAAGTTTATTACGCGCCGCATCTTTGATGCGTTGATCGTTTGAGGTTTCTAATAAAAATTGGAGAATCTTGGGGTTTTGCATTTTTGAAATGATAAATTCGATGATATCAGGATGCCAATCGGCAAGCATAATCATCTGAGCCCCACGGCGAGATCCGCCTTGTTCCACTAAATGGGTGAGTTCGGATAAATCATGAAGCCAGCTGACTGCGCCGCTGGATTTTCCGTTTACACCTTTAGCCAGGGAATTTTTTGGGCGCAATGTAGACCCGTTGGTTCCAACACCGCCCCCGCGTGACATAATCTCCATGACTTCTTTACGGTGATCGGAGATGCCGCCTCTTGAATCGTGGACGAAAGGCATCACAAAGCAGTTAAAATAGGTGACTTTCGTCATTGAACCCGCGCCGAATAACACGCGTCCGGCGGGGACTAAGTTTTGCGACGAGACTTCATGGTAAAAAGCTTCTTTTATTTCATCGCTTTCATCTTCACCAAGATGGTTGGCTAAACGTTTGGCAATTTGCTCATAGAAAAGCTCCATCGGTTTATCAATTTCTCTCAGTGTTCTTTGAATCGTGCCATTTGCATCGGCATCTTCAGTGCTGCCTAAAAATTCATCTTCGACTTTAATGGTGACCGTGTCTCCATCAATGGCCACAACGTTGCCAATTCCCCTGGAAGGGAATTTAGGATCGTGACGGACAATGGTGATGACTAGATCGTCTTTTTTTAAGGTTTTAAGCGTAAGGTCCTTTTGGGTATACCGGTCAATCATAACCAGCCTAGAAACACCCTCTAAAGACAATTTCATTGATTCTTCTATAGGATACAAATGAGGGAAATTTGCCTTGATATCAGCATTTAAACGCTCAATTTGAACATCTGAGTAACGCGCCATGAAAGCCTCCTTAAAATAAAAAACAGACAGTGCTATAATTATAAAGACATGCGAAATGTTTTTCAAACGATGTTGGAAACCACTCAGATGTAAAAAGCGTGAAAAACACCTTGGATAAAAGAAAATGAAACTTACTTTTTTTTAAACAAAAAACGTTTTAGTGTCGTTTAGAAAAATATACCATAAATTTATAATAAATTGACAATTATTACACATCAATTTGGGGGATTCATGAGTGCGTTTGATTTATTGATTATCTATGTTTATTTGTTTACGCTGTTTACATCATCGGTTCGGCTTAAAGTCCATGTGGCCCTTTACCGGATGTTAAAAGTGGTTTTAATCGCCATGATGGTTATGGCCACCGTGTTATTTGTTCAACAATTCCCCGTAGACACCCAAGCCATTATTATTCACGTAATTAAGTTCGTCCCCGTGATCTTTTTAATATTTATCGTCAATCAAAATGACATTAAATGGATGCTTAAAACGTTACGGTTAGGCAAGTTTATGGGTAATCTTTACGAACAATCCCAAAATGACCTCATCGAAGGCATTCAATACCTCGTCGATCATAAAATAGGGGCGATCATTACCATTGAGCGTGATGATGATTTGAGTGAATATATCGATAAAGCCAGTGCGCTTAATGCGCCGATTAATGCGAGTTTAATGGCGTCTATCTTTATCACCCAATCACCGCTTCATGATGGGGCGATTATCATTGTTGATCAGATGATGGTATGTGCCGGGGCGTATTTCCCGACCTCAGAATCCCAAGCCATCCCGAAACGATTGGGCTCTAGACACCGGGCCGCCTTAGGCATCAGCGAAGTCACGGACGCTTTTACCATCATTGTTTCAGAAGAAACGGGGGAAGTTTCAATTGCCTTAGATGGGAAGCTCGATTTAGACATTTCAAAGGAATCGTTATTGCTTTATTTAAACCAATATTTCCGCCAATAAAAAGCCGATGTCGGCTTTTTTAATATGCTATAATTAGACCCAAAGAAGGAGATGTTATGGAGCTATTTGATGTGTGTGTCATCGGCAATGATATCAGTGCGTATGTAGCGGTGGCGACCCTCGAAAAAAGCGGCCATAAAGTCGCGCATATTAAAGCCTTCGACCATTACTTAGAAGAACAATTTACACCCTCTAAGGGTCTTCCTGACATGAACCATGAAGAAGGGCTGATTGGAAGTGAAGGAATCACGCAAGAGATTCTTTCTTTTTTAGGTTTAGATAGCCTCGTCAAATCCCAGACACCTCCAGCGTATAAAGAGATTTTAGCCGATGGGCGGGTACTCACGAGACATTATGATAAAGCGGCTTTTCGGATTTACCTAATTCGCCATTTTCCTCAACACGCTAAGGCCATTGAGCGGTGGATGGAAGATATTCACACCGTCTATGAGGCCTACAAAGCATCACTCAATCCGACGCAATATGAGACCGTATCTAACACCTTTGATACCCTGGGTAAATGGTCTGGGTCTACCCTGGATACATGGCTCAATGGCTATTTTCAAGATGCGGCGCTCAAAGAGAGTGTTCAAGTTTTCACTGATTTATACCCATCGCAACTCAATGAAATCTCGACGGTTGAATATTTAATGTATTACTTCACCGCATTTGAAGAAAATGGCCGAGTGACTTCTTTCAGTTTCACTGATTGGATTAAAAGTTTTAAAAAACAAGCGAATGTGACCCATTTCACCTCCGCATTGCTGGACGTAACCTTTAACGAAAACGACTACACCGTAACACTCAAAAATAAAGATACGTTTAAAACGCGTTTTTTAATGGGCCAAGTCCACCGCTCAGACGCTGAATCTACGACGTACCGGTGGATTGATATCGAATGTGATTCTCACTATTATGAAAAAACCTTCAAGGTTCCGATTCATTTTAGAGGCACACCGCTTTTTGAATCTTTAAAAGTCGTTCCGTTTCACACCATGAATCCTAAGAAAAAAGGGAAGCTTCGATTGGAAGTGGTCTCACAAGCGGATTCAAGCTTATTGGTGACGTATATGGACCGCCACTTTAAAGGGTTTGAAAGCGCCATAAAGACCATCACCGAACGCCAACCTTTCCGTAAAAATATCCCACATTTATATGAGTCATATGCCCAATTTCACACGCTAGAAGTGCGTGAAGATTTATGGGATGAACCCAAATGGATGCAGATCCCACTGAACGAGTCTTTAAAAAGACCGATTTTGATGCGGCTATTAAAAGGGATGTATTTTGCGCTTGAAATGGATCAATTTATTCGTGAAGAAACCACGCCTAAACGGTCCAGTTTAACGGTTCAAGCCGCGGAACAATTAATGCTGGTGATGAGTGCTAAAAAGCGTCAAGCCATCGAGCTTAAAGCAGGGTATCAGACGGTGGCCATGTCGGTCAATAAACAAGGAGCCACACGGATTGATACGGCCGAGACCCCTGTACAAGTCGATATCAAAGCATTGTTAAACGCGAAAGAAACACCGATTCAAGAAGCGGATATCGAAGCTGAGGATTCTTTAAAATCATGGTTTTTAAAAGCCATCCAGCACCCCGTCAAGACCGATTCAAAAAAATGGCCACTCATTGGGATGCTTCTCAATGCGGCGGTCCTTATGGTGTTATGGGGGGTCCGCGATGATTCATTTGCAGCGTTTGGTTTCGGGGCGTGGTTAATATTTAAAGAAACGATTTATTTGATGCGCTACCGGACTTTTACCCGGTTTGAAAGTATTTTAGGCATTTCCTTGGTCCTCCTTGGGTTTGTCCAAGTTCTATGGCCGTTTGATATGGGTGTTTTTTGGGTCTTTACAGGGATTACACTCATGATCGTCAATGAACACCGGTTAGGCCTTATTGACCGAGAGTTTTCATTCGATCCGATTCATCAAGAATTATCAAATCTATACCTTAAAGCTTTTAATAGACGCATGTCACATGCGATCAG
>CBFHLD010000031.1:0-8129 GCA_965656585.1 Candidatus Izemoplasmataceae bacterium
AGCATTCAAAGGAGGGATTTTTTTATGGCGACTCAATCATTTAAAGAATCTAAACTCAGCATTCCAAGACTTATTCGTTTCAACAAAATCATGGGATCGGTCCACCTCATTCAAGGGGCCGCGATGATGCTTTTCGCATTCTTCGTGTATCCGAACCTTTCAGAAAACCAAAATGCATTTGAAATTCCTGTGGTGGGAAACTATCTTGAATTCATTGAAGGTCAAGGCTTAGTCTTAACGACAACAGATACCTTATTTAATCTACCGTTCTTACCGATGACGGCCAGTTTCTTACTTCTGTCGGCCTTATTCCATTTCATCATTGCGATTCCTTACAAGAAAAAATACGCCGAAGACTTAGAACAAGGCATCAACAAACTGCGTTGGTATGAGTACGCATTGTCTTCATCACTCATGATCGTGCTGATTTCGGCCTTATTTGGTGTCCGTGACATTGCGGTCTTTGCGCTCATTGCGCTGGCTAATGCGGCGATGAACTTGTTTGGGCTTGATATGGAACTTTTAAACGGTGGGAAAGATAAAACCAAAGGTAAAACCAATTGGCTTCCGTTTATTTTTGGATCGGTCATTGGCCTAGCCCCCTGGGTTGCGATTGCTTTATATATCGGTGTCAACCCGAACTTAGATGCGGTTCCTGGATTTGTTTGGGCCATCTTAGCGACGTATTTCATTGCCTTTAACACATTCCCAGTCAACATGTGGCTCCAATACAAAGGGATTGGGAAATTCAAAAACTACTTATACGGTGAACGCGGCTACATCATTTTATCGTTAGTGGCCAAAACCTTACTCACATGGCTCGTCTTATTTGGGGCGTTCCAACCGTCATAAAACATCTTTAAAGCTTCCTTCACAGGAAGCTTTTTTTTATGGAAATAAAAAGACATCGTAAGTGAGTGTGATACACTTATTCATGATGAAAAAAACCGATATTTACTCCTCAAAATCTTTAACTAAAGACGTTATTCAACACATTGGAACCCGTTTAAAAAACGGGGAACTTTGCGTGGTTCCTACTGAAACTGTGTATGGCTTAGCAGGCAATGGGTTCGATGCAAGCGCCATAGAAAAAATCTATGCGGCCAAAGGGCGACCACCCGATAATCCACTGATTTTACACGTAGCCAGCCCCGCCATGGTTGAAACCATCGCCGCATCGATTTCACAAGAGGCTCATGCTTTAATGCGCACCTTTTGGCCAGGCCCCCTGACGATCGTATTTAATAAACAATCTCATGTGCCGGCTGCCGTGACGGGTGGACTGGATACGGTGGCGGTGAGAATGCCGGCGCATCCTTTAACGCTTAAAATCATTGAAGCGGCTCAAGTCCCGTTAGCCGCTCCTTCCGCCAACCTTTCAGGCCGCCCTTCTTCAACGCGCTTTTCGCATGTTTACGACGATTTAAATGGCCGGGTGGATATGATCATTGACGATGCCGATAGTTCCATTGGGATCGAGTCCACTGTGGTGGATTGTTCTAATGAAACCGTCACGATCTTAAGACCGGGTCAAATTGATCAAGCGAGTCTCGAACTCGTCTTAAAACATCCTGTACCTTATGCGTCCCATCAAGGCGGAGCCCCCAAATCGCCCGGTGTCAAATACGGCCATTACCAGCCAAAGGGCGAAGTCGAACTGTTACTCGGTGAGTGGGAAGATACCCTTGCGTATTTAAAGACGCTATCCTTTTCTAAAAACACTAAGATTATTGCGCCCAAAGAGTGGGCCGAATCACTCTCTTCATTCCCTGTTACTGAGATGGGGAGTACCCATGATTTTGATTCGATTATGAAAGCCTTATACGCCACACTTAGACAGATGGATGATGAAGGCGTCACCCAGATTTATTTATTGGCCAATGGGTCATGGCCAGAAGCGTTACTCGACCGTATGAAAAAAGCCGCCAATCACCATATCCTAGAATTATCAAAGGAGCATTCATGACTAAAACCATTCAACCGGCCACCCAGAAAGATATTCCCATCATCTTTACGTTCATCAAAGAACTGGCGGAATATGAAAAAATGCTCGATCAAGTTGAGGCCACCGAAGCATTAATTGAGACATGGGTCTTTGAGAAAAAAACCGCCCGCGTGTTACTCGCATATGTGGATGATACCCCAGTCGGTTTCGCCTTGTTTTTCTATCACTTTTCCACGTTTGTGGGAAAAGCGGGCATCTATATCGAAGACATTTATATTCAAAAAGAGTCCAGAGGCCTAGGACTGGGTAAAATGCTTTTTCAAACCATAGCACAAATGGCAATCGATGAAGATTGTGGCCGCATTGAGTGGTCCTGTTTGGATTGGAATACGCCGAGCATTGAGTTTTATTTATCACTCGGGGCTAAACCCATGAAAGGTTGGACCGTCTACCGATTAGAAACGAATGAAATCCAAAGACTCGCACTCAATTAAAAGAGTCATATTCTGACTGACTCGATGGAGTCTCGATTATAGAATTAATAGGGGTTAATGACTAAACCCCCTCCCACCCATAAATTCTTAGGTGGAAGGGGGTCTTTTTTTTGCAGTTGATCCGAATTCGAATTGTCAACTTCTGAGTAAAAACCATTTAACGAATAACAATTATATTGATTTACTCTATAAAATTGAATATAATACAATTATATGGAGGGAATAAGTATGTTAAAAACAGTTAATGAACTTGTTTTACGGTATAAAGATTATTCCGATCCTCTTGGGAAAATTCACCGAGAAATCAAACGAGGAAATCTTATACCGGTTGTAAAAGGGCTTTACGAGACTGATGCTCATACGCCGGGACATTATTTGGCAAGTTCTATCTATGGCCCTTCTTATTTGTCATTTGAATTTGCACTTGCCTTTCATGGATTAACACCCGAACGCGTTTACACCTATACAAACGCGACGTATAAGAAAAATAGAACTAAAAAATATAACACTCATTTTGGTCTATTTACATACCGAGACATTCCTGAAAAAGCGTTCCCTTATGGCGTTGTGAATCACATTGAAAACGGGTATTCATTTGCGATAGCAACCCCCGAAAAAGCTTTGTGTGATCGACTCTATATTGCGCCACCCCAAACCAGCATGAAACAATTAAAATTGTTAATGTTTGAAGATTTAAGAATCGAAGAAGAAGACTTTGAGGAATTAGATCCTGAACAAATATTAATCCTTTGCGATTTATATCCGTCAACAAATATGAAACAACTCAAGAAAATCATTGTGAAAGAGGGTCGTAAACATGACAATCATTGAACAAATGTTAATGGATTATCCACGAGATAGTCTTGTCGATGAAAAACGCGCGATTCAAGAAGTCATGCAAGAAGTAACATTGGCAGGACTTGCACGGACTGATTTTTTTAGACACGCCGCCTTTTATGGAGAGACAGCGTTAAGAATATTTCATGGTTTAAACCGATTCTCAGAGGATTTAGATTTTTCGTTGTTGTCACCAAATCCTGATTTTGATTTCAACCAATATATTCCCGCCGTCAAAGAGGCCGTGGGTTCTTTGGGGTTAACATTTGAAGTGATGTCGAAAGAAAAGACCGCTGAATCAACGATTAAATCTGCTTTCTTAAAAGGCAACACTAAAGAGCAATTTTTAATTTTCTATCCGCAGTCGAAATTTATGAGTCACATTCATGACAACGAATTAATACGAATAAAGTTTGAACTTGATGTGAATCCACCTCTTCACGCATCGACAGAATATAAATACCGTCTACGTCCCAATAATTATCAAGTTCAAATATATGATAAACCATCATTATTTGCGGGTAAAATCCATGCAGTGCTTGCGAGAAATTGGAAACATAGAATTAAAGGAAGAGACTTTTACGATTTTGTTTTCTATCTCGCAACCAATACACCCGTTAATTTAAAACACTTAGAAGCTAGATTAAAACAAACCAAAACAATCCCTCAAGAAAAAACTTTGACACTCGATAATCTAAAAACAATTCTCTATGAAAGATTTGAAAAAATAGACTTTGAAAAAGCAAAATTGGATGTACTTCCATTCATAACAGATGAAACAGAATTAGATTTGTGGAACCAAGATTTTTTTCAGGCTATAAGTCAGAATATTAAAGTATCTGATTAACGGTTTTTTAGGTTGTAAATAATGCCGCTTTATAGGCATAGACACTTTATAAAAAAATATGAACTCACGAGCATCTCATCTTTGAGATGCTTTTTATTTTTCATCGAGTTTAGGGAGTTTATAATGGGTCTTTTCAAAGTATTTTTCTAAGAGAATTGCCCCCAAAACAATGAAGGGAATCGACGCAAGTAAACGAATGGATGTGAACTTAAGTCCAAGGATGGATGCTTCCATAATGGTCATCGGAATCATGAAGAGTGAAGCGGCCGTAACGTAGGTAAATATAGAGGAATATTTTGCCCCTTTATGATACAGCGCATTGGCGACTGGAAATGCCACAAACGTCCCCCCCACGGTGGTAGAGGCTAAGAGAATCGAATACACAAAGCGCAGCGGGTTATTGGTTTTCCCGAAGTGTTATTCAATGGTTTCATGCTTCGCCCAAACATCAAATAGACCAATCAAAATGAATGCGGGTGGCAGGATTAATACCATATCGATTGCAAACACTAAGAAGTTATCCCATATGGCCATCCCAAATGAATAATTGATGAGATAAGACACTCCAGAAAAAATGAGGAATACGGCAAAGATCAAATAATTACGTGTTGATTTTTTCATAAAATCTCTCCATAAAAAAACCCTGCAATGATGGAGATGCCAGCGGCCACGAAAAAGCTCATAATGTTTCTCAGGATGGTGGCCTTTTTCCCCATGTATTCTTTTTCTAATGGATAAGTGACGATCCCCACTAACATGAGCGACGTGACAAACGCGGTGATGATCATGTAAGGGACGCCGCGTTCAAGGAGAATCCTTGAAAGGGGATAGGCAATGAACCCTGGCATCATCGTCACTGATCCAATGCCTAAACTAAAAAGAAGCCCTAAAAAGATGTTATCTTGGCCCAAGTTTTCAATGATGAAATCTTCCGAAAGTAATAACACCAAGGAGATCACCATCAATAAAAATAAATAACTGGGAAGTGTTTTATAAAATTTCATCCATCCTTTTTTTAATCCCGCCAAGGTTTTGGAGGGATTAAATAAAAACGATACGATGAGTGCACCAAACGTAACAATATATAATCCAAGCATAAATACCTCATTGTTTTATTAACAATCAATTATAATTAGTATAACAAATCACCCCTATCCTTTGGGATGGATGAGGAGAACTATGATGTCACCCCTATTAAATGAGTACGTGCGTCAACTCTCGGATGAAACGCAACAATTACGGTTCCAAAAACTTTTCACATGGATGGAAACACAATTTGAGTCATTGCATGTGGAAGTCAAATGGAAACAACCGATGTTTATGATGGGTAAAACCTTTATCATTGCGTTTAGCCCATCCAAAAAGCATCTTTCAGTCGCGCCTGAACAAGCCTGTCTCAATCACTTTGAAACGTCCATCCAAGCGCATGGTCTTAAGCGCTCCAAAGAATTATTAATGATTCCTTGGGAGAAAGACATCCCATATAACTTATTGCATGATATGATTGCGTTTAACATCCAAGAAAAAGCTGGGATGACTCAATTTTGGCGATAAAAAAGACGGTGGATTTTTTGAACTAATCCACCGTCTTTTTTATTTGCGTTCTTCAAGCGGGCAGGTATTAACCCCAATCAACTTATACAGTCCACAAAATCCAATGGCTCCTGTGGCCGCTAAGACCACTGCGGATACGTATAAGATGATCGATACGCTGGAAAGCGGATCGCCTAAAAGTAATCCGATGAGGATTAAGACGACGCTGATTCCATAACGAATCTTTGCGTCTAATTTTCCGACGTTTTTCATATTGTTCTCCTTGGGTATGGCTTAATGTTATTATACGAAGTGTGAACGCGATATGCACGCGTTATGCGTGCTTTAAGAGGAGGCAATCGATGGAATATATTTACCGAAAAGGGGACCTTAAACATCCCTTATATTTACTTTTTCATGGCACTGGAGGCAATGAAAAAGATTTGTTAGGATTGATGGATCTCATCGATGAGAAGGCCTCACTTTTAAGTTTTCGGGGCGATGTGAATGAACACGGATTATTACGCTTTTTTAAACGGGTTAGACCCGGTGTCTTTGATGAAGACGACCTCATCCAAAGGACCGCCGCGTATCAAGAAGAACTCCAAGCCTTAATCGATCAATATCAAACGGAAGCCTCGCATGTGATTGCGCTGGGATATTCCAATGGAGCCAATTTCATTGGGAGTATGCTTTATCACAATGAAACACGGATTCAAACGTGTGTGTTACTTCATCCGATGGTCCCATATCAGTCGATTAAACCGCAAAACTTAGAGGGTATTAATGTGTGCATTACCGCCGGTCAAAATGACCCCATATGTCCATATACCGAAAGTGAGCAACTGCAAAAAGACTTAGACGAAGCGAAGGCTAAAACACATCTCATCACCACCCATCAAGGGCATCAGATCTCACAAAATGAACTTGATCAAGTAAAAGCATGGTTGTGGGCGCATTACTAAGATAGGAGATTTCCATGGAACTGGAAAAAGTAGAGGTTTTAAAAACGTTTCGAACCCTCATTCAAGATCATCAGCTCGAAACCCTCAAAACTCAAGCGAATGATTTAGAACCTTACTTCTTAGCCGACATTATTGAAGGATTAGAACCGAGTACGCAAAGCTTAGTATTTCGTTTGCTCTCCAAAGATCATGCCTTAGAAGTCTTTGAATACATTGAAGTTGAAACCCAACAAGCCCTCATTCAAAGTTTCACGGATGCGGAAGCGTTGAATGTTTTTAAAAGTTTAGAACCCGATGACCGGGCCGCTTTGATGGATGAACTCCCAGCTAAGGTGGCGAAATATCTCATTCAATCACTTTCTAAGAAAGAAAAAGATTTAACGACACTTGTCATGGGGTATGAATCCGGCTCGGCCGGCAACATGATGACCCCAAAATATCTATCCTTTAAAAAAGGGATGTCTGTGGCAGAGGCCTTAGATAAAATCCGTAAGAATGCCAAAGATATGGAAACCATTTATCACTTATACGTGACCAATTCGACCCGGCAAATCACGGGGTATCTTGATTTAAAAGATGTCCTCACATCCGATCCCGAAGTGTTGATTGATGAATTGATGCAAGAGCCCATTTATGCGAGTGTCGATGATGATGCGGTGGATGTCGCACGCTTGATGCAAGATTCGGATTTAGTGGCCATGCCCATCGTGGATAAAGACACCCGTTTGGTTGGCGTCTTTACCGTTGATGATGCGATGGATGTTTTATCCGATGAAGCCATCGAAACGGCGTTAACTTCATCGGGGTTAGTCGAATTTTCATCGCGGGAAGAAGACCGTTCGAAAGTATTAACCACGGGGAAACTCTCCGCCATATTAAGAGTCCGGATTCCCTTTTTACTCATTACCTTATTTGGGACGATGTTTGCTGGTACGGTCATCGCAGGATTTGAAGAAACTCTGGCCAGTGTGACTGCCCTCGCCTTTTTCATTCCGGTGGTGATGGCGATGGGCGGGAATGTAGGGAGTCAATCTTCTACCATATTTACCCGGGCACTTGCCCTAGGTCAAATTGATACAAGACGGTTTTTAAAACAGTGGCGTAAAGAAGTGTTTGTCGGATTTTCCATGGGCCTCATATTAGGTTTAATTGCAGCGTCTGTGGTGTATCTGTGGCAAGCTGATCTTGAACTTACGCTCATCATTGCGTCTTCCATATTCTTAAGTATTACTTTAGCGACCGCATTAGGATTTATGATTCCATTCATCTTGATGAAACTCGGTGTGGATCAAGCCGCCGGGGCGATTCCTTTTATTACAACCATTCAAGATATCCTCGGATTATTGGTCTATTTCTTACTCGCATTATGGTGGCTATAAAAAAAGAGACTTCAAGTCTCTTTTATTTTTGAAAGATGCGTTTACGGTGAATTAAAATTTGTAATATCATCCAAACTGAGAAGAAAATCAAGACATCAACGATGGTATCTAAGACCGTGACGCCATCGG
>CBFHLD010000032.1:0-3479 GCA_965656585.1 Candidatus Izemoplasmataceae bacterium
TTCAAGTCTACCGCGGCGATTACGCCTTTTACCTCAAAGAACGTGCTTTAAGAGCCGAACAACATCAAAAAGCCTTTAAAGCCCAACAAAAATACATCGCCAAAACCGAAGAGTTTATTGCCAAAAATATCGCCCGGGCAAAAACCACTAGACGCGCCCAAAGTCGACGCAAGCAACTGGCTAAACTCGAACGGATTGATCCTTTAGAAAAAGCGAAAACCTATGATTTTTCCTTTCCGATGGCTCCCCCCACGGGTGAAAAAGTATGCGTGATTAACGATCTATCCATCGGGTATGACTCAGCGCTGGTTGAACCCATTACCCTCACCATTCGCCGCGGTGAAAAATGGGCGATCACCGGTGAAAATGGTGTCGGTAAAACGACATTGATTCGGACCATCATGAATCAACACTCCGCGTTAGAAGGAGATGTAACTTGGATTGATACCGCCCAGGTCAATTATTTTTCTCAAGACCATCACTTAGATCCGGCGATGACCCCCTATCAAATCGTCCAAGGCCAATTCCCTGAGTATGACCGGAAAAAAATCTACGCGACGCTCGCCCGGTTTGGCATCCGCAATGATAAGGCGTTAAGACCCATTAAAACCCTCTCAGGGGGTGAACAATCCAAAGTGCGCCTGGCCTTACTTTGGCCCGTAAAAAGTAATGTATTTATCTTAGATGAGCCGACCAACCATTTGGATGTGGCCATAAAAGAGGCCCTCAAAGAAGCACTCATTGCCTATGAAGGCACCTTGATTCTCGTTTCGCATGAACGCGATTTTTATGAAGACATTTGTCCCATCGAACTTCAACTTGAAAGAGCCAGTCTATGAGTGAGCTTAAAGTCATTGAAAAAACCAAATCCCCCATATCTAAAGAAGATTTAATAGAAGACTTAAAAGCCTTAGGGCTATCGCCGGGAGATTCGGTGATGTTTCATGTGAGTTTAGCCAAAATCGGCTGGATTATTGGGGGTGAGCGGACGCTCATTGAAGCCTTAATGACGGTGGTAACCGAAGAAGGTACCCTCGTGATGCCTTCTCAAACGGGCAATTTATCCGATCCCGCTCTCTGGGAAAACCCACCCGTTCCCGCAGAATGGGTTGAAAAGATAAAAACCCACATGCCAGCCTATGATCCTTCAAAAACACCGGCTTATGGCATCGGCCGGGTGGCCGAATACTTTCGGACATATCCAGGCGTGAAGCGCTCAAGTCATCCCAGAAGTGCATTTGCGGCTTGGGGGAAAAACGCCGAAGCCATCACCATACCGCATCAACCCGGGCATGCGTTTGATGAAGAGAGTCCATTGCACCGAATGTATCACGCGGATTTCAAGCTTTTAATGATTGGGACACACTATGACACTCTAACGGCTCTTCACTATGCCGAGAGTCGAGTGGCCACGAGAAAAAGTGAAAAAGAACTCTATTATGTCAACACAAAAGAAGGCCCAAAAACCCGGTACGTGTGGGATTACAACTATTCTACGGACACATTTCAAGGGTGTGGGCGTGCCTTTGAAATGAAAAAAACAGTCGCCAAAGGTAGGGTCGGCCAAGCCGATAGTCGTTTGATTTCGATGCGTGAAATCATCGATTTTGCAGAAAGATATATGACGGCCCATTCGGCTAATTAAAAACTTTATAATTAAGGCGCTTTCATCGCTCAAACCCTACAAAATGTCAGGGGGATTATGCTATAATGTTAAAAGATGTAATACATATATTATTTAGAAAGTGGTGACATCATGAGTGACTCGCAACCTGCGTTTGTCAGCCGAGCGATTACCGGCAAAAAACTCATTTATTTAGAAGCAGCCTTAGGCGTTGTTTTAGGCGCTTCTTTTGTGATTTTTGGTTGGTACGTTTTAGTAATCGCGGGGCTTTCCATTGCCCTCAGTGTGGGGGTTGACTTTGTCTTTGCCCGTGCTAAAAAGAAAAAAATCGACGAAGGTTGGCTGGTTTTTCCTTTACTTTATGCGTTAATGCTGCCCCCCAGTGCCCCATTATGGATGGCAGGCGTTGGCGTTGTATTTGGAAACTTATTTGCCAAACAATTATTCGGTGGTTACGGAAAAACCATTTTCCATCCCGCCGCCGTTGGGATTATGTTTTTAATGATTTCATTTCCGGCTTTAATCTTTGGGTGGTATGATCCCCAAACATTTGGTTGGTTTAATCCATTTTCGCAAAGCTCACTTGATGCTTTGGCCCCTGTGATGCCGCTGCATCAAATCAATGCGAGTGGATCGACGTTTTATTCCTTAAGTGATTTAGTATTGGGGTCTGTCCCAGGTAACATTGGGGAGACCTTTGGACTATTGTTGATTGGCTTGGGTGCTGTTTTGGCATTCTTAAAAGTCATCGATTGGCGTTTACCGGTGTCGATCTTAGTGAGTTACATTGTGACCGCCGGGATTTTCGAACTCTTTGGCGCAACCGGAGGAACGATTCCTTCCGTGTTTACGGGTTCATTACTCTTTGGGGCGATTTTCATCGCCAGTGACCCCGTTCATGCCCCGGTCAATAAAAAAGCGATTTGGCTCTATGGAGCCGGCGTCGCATTTATTACATTCATCATTCGCTATTTTGCCACGTTTGCTGAAGGCTTCATTTTTGCCATCATCATTATGAGTGCCGTGGGTGCGCTCATTGATGCGTGGTTAACGGGTAAGGAGGAAGCGGCATGAACCGAATTCTAAAAATCATGGGCTTTGTCGTTGCGATGGGCGTTATCACATCGAGCTTACTCATTGGCATGGATGTTTTAACTTCAGAGCGTATCACACGCAACGAAGAAGCGTTATTACAATCGAAGATCTTGGATGCGTTCGAGATTGAGTATAATACCTCTAATATTTATGACACATTTACCGAAAATGTCGAGAAAGTGGAACTCACCATCGATGGGGTGAATGTTCCAGTCTACCGCAACCCCGATACGGGAAGCATTAGCTTTGAAATCGAAGGTGGCGGTGTATGGGGCCCGATTATTGGCGTCTTAACACTCAATGAAGACCTTATAACGATCGAAAATGTGGGCATCCTCGCCCAACAAGAAACACCGGGCCTTGGGGGCCGGATTGTTGAACTTCCCTACTTAGCCAAATATGAGGGCGTCGTGTTTGACCCCATCGTTGAAGTATTAAAAGAAGGGGCAAGCGCACCCAATCAAGTCGACGCGATAACCGGAGCGACTTCGACATCCAGTGCGTTTCAAACCATTCTGAATGACAGTTATGAACAAGTGATACCGGCTTACCAAGCCACACTCGGAGGCGAATAATGCGAAAATTTTGGTTAAAGATTCAATACACAAAATGGTTTAACATCACCAAAGATGGCTTATTCAAAGAAAACCCCATAGTCGTGGCTGTACTTGGGATTTGTTCGGCCTTAGCCGTTACTAACCGCGTGGAAAACGCGATTGCTATGGGTCTTGCCGTGACGTTTGTGGTCACTGCCAGTTCC
>CBFHLD010000032.1:3576-7914 GCA_965656585.1 Candidatus Izemoplasmataceae bacterium
TCCGTGTCATGCCAGAAACCTGGGTGAACTGGACCGTCATGGCCTTAGCACCCGGTGGATTCTTTGTGCTTGGACTAATCATTTGGGGCGTCCGTGAATGGGCCCAAAACTTTGAAGTGGCAGCGGAATAGGGGGTAGATGATGATTAATTTAATTGAAGTTTTTATTGAATCGGTCCTTTCTAGAAACATTGCCCTTATCTTTATCCTAGGGATGTGTCCACTTATTGCCATCTCTACGAACGTGAAAAACGCGAAAGGGATGGGCTTAGCCGTTATTTTCGTGGTATTCTTAACCGCAATCATTAATTACCCGATCTATTTGTTGTTAGAAGCGACTGGAACCGAGCGGTTATCCATTTTAGTGTTCATCATTACCATTGCGACGACCGTTCAGTTTTTAGAAATCTTTATTGAAAAAGTATCCCCCAGAATGTACAACAACTTTGGATTATTTCTTCCACTCATCACGGTCAACTGCGTCGTGTTAGCCGTGTCTCAGTTCTTTGTGAACCGGAGTTATAATTTTGCAGAAACCGCAACCTTTTCACTCGGGGCCGGCATTGGCTGGGCCTTAGCGATTATCTTGATTGCGGCCATTCGTGAAAAAATGGAAAATCATTCCACCGTCCCAAGAGGCCTCGCCGGCCGCGGGATTGTATTCATCATCATGGGGATTTTATCCTTAGCCTTTATTGGCTTTACCGGACTCTCATTCTTTTAGGAGGAAACGATGGAACCGATTATTGTCATTAGCATCCTCATTGGCATCCTTGTCTTAATGAGTCTATTACTCGTTGCTGCAGAAACCGCCTTTGGCAGCAGTGGTGAAAAAGTTTTAACGGTCAATGATTCACTGCAAATTCCAATTAATGAATCCGATACCGCACTCAATATTCTCTCCAAAAATCAAATCTATATTCCCTCCGCGTGCGGAGGAAAAGCGACATGTGGCTTATGTAAAGTCAAAGTTACCGAAGGCGCCTTTGATCTAAAACCCACCGAAGAACCCTTCATCGGGCCGAAAGATGCGGCCAATGGCATTAGACTTTCTTGCCAAACCCGAATTGCTCAAGATACCAAAATTGAAATCCCTGAAAGTTTATTTGGGGCCAAAGAATACGAAGTCGAACTGGCAGCTTTAGAAGATTTAACCTACGACATCAAACTTGTCCGCTTTAAAATGGTCAATCCCAAAACATTGGACTTTCATCCTGGCCAATATGCCCAGTTCATCATTCCAGGTGTGGAAGCTGTTCGTGCGTATTCCTTTGCGGGTGATGCAAAAGTCAAAGACCATGTCGAATTTTTAGTCCGTTTAGTGCACAAAGGGGTTGCCACGACCTATATTCATGAAGTCATGCAACCGGGCGACCCGATGAAAATAACCGGGCCCTATGGAGACTTTTACTTAAGAGAAGAATCTGACCGCCCCATTGTATGTATCGCTGGGGGTTCAGGAAAAGCACCGATTCGCTCAATTCTTTACCGGTTACGTGATCTTAAAATGCCGCGTAAAGTTCGCTATTTCTTTGGGGCGAAAACCAAAAAAGATCTTTACTACACGGAAGAATTCGTTGAGCTCCAAAAAGAATTCCCGAACTTTGAATACATTCCAGCCCTCTCTGAACCCTTACCGGAAGATAATTGGGAAGGTGAAACTGGACTCATCACCGATGTCTTAGACCGGATGACCGGCGATTTATCAGGTTCCGAAGCCTATCTATGTGGATCACCGGGTATGATTCATGCGTGCATTGCTGTGTTAAACAAACATGATCTACCCAGAGAACACACCTATTATGACAGTTTTGCATAATAAATGACTCAAGCACTCCCAGACGGGAGTGCTTTTTTTATGTCATGGGCCTACCCATGACATATCGTCATGAAAACGCGACTTTTTGCAGTATTTATATATGAAAACGCTTTTTTACACAAAAAAAGATAAAAAAACTTGTCAAAAGGGCATAAAGAGTGGTATTTTATTCAAAAGACTTCACAAATTCCATAAGTCTTTTTACAACCTTATATATAAGCCCCGTGTTCAGGGATTATAGTGTAAGTAAAAAAAGAGAGGAGAACACACAATGAAAAAAGTTTTATTAGCTTTATCGTTTCTCGTGCTTGTCGCAGGACTCGCTGCATGTGCTGGCGATCCAAGTGTTCCAACCATTTCAGGCACCGGAAATGTCACCTTAGAAGTGGGTGAAAGTTTTGATCCACTTGCTGGGGTAAGTGCTGCCGATGAAAATGACGGCGACTTAACTGCAGACCTCGAAGTCTCAGGTTCTGTCAATGTCAATGCAGCAGGTACTTATACATTAACCTACAGTGTTGAAAACTCAGATGGCGAAAGTGCCTCAGTCTCACGGACCGTCACGGTCGAAGCGGCTGAAGAACCTGAAGAACCAGAAGAGCCAGCACTGGGTGATTTCGTTCCTGCCAGTGGCGTGTATGATTTCAAATTCGCTCCGGTTGATTTGAAACATCAATTCTTTGCTGCAGCTGAACGTTATTTAGTGGTTAATCATATTGGTGGGATTCCCTTATGGGCCTCATCATCATTCAACTTATTCTCAGATCGTATGCAACTTCCAACCGAAAGCTATGACCCAGTTATGGGCTTTGGGATTGCGTATGCATCGATGAGTCAAGATGACTCTTCAGTCATTATGGATGATGGTCAACCCGGTGAAGTCGGCGAATACACGTATCGTACGCGCCTCACTGAAAACCCAGCGACCCTTAACCAATGGATTTATGAAGATTCCATCTCAAGTGATGTCATCACGACATTCTTAGATGCGCTTTATTTCTTCAACTATAATTCTGATTTCTCAGGCTTTGAATTACAACCTTCGATGGCCTCAGGTATGCCTAGCCCAGTAGATTCCGAAGAAGTCTTCGGGACTGAAGTGGCCAATGTATGGAGCGTCCCTGTTCGTGATGGACTTGTCTGGACCGATCATACAGGTGCTGAAGCCGGCGACATTACGGCTCAAGATTTCTTAGACACTTATAAACTTGCCGTAGATAACGGTTGGTTCCGTGCGATTTCCGGCGGTGGTGACTTCTTGAACCCTGCCCAAGAAATTGTCAATATGCAAGCGTATGTTGATGGCGATGTTGAATGGGAAGAAGTCGGTATCTCCGTTGAAGGCAACAACATTGTCTTTGAATTCGTCCCACTTATGAGTGAATGGAACGTTATTTACTGGTTATCCGGTTTCGTCATGACCCCAATCAATTTAGACCTTTATGAAGAAGTAGGCGACCAATACGGAACCAGTGCTGAAACCACTTCCTACAGTGGACGTTTCTACTTAGAAACTTATGAAGCAGACCGTATTTTACGTCTCAAAGAAAACCCTAACTTCCATGATCCTAACCGTACATTCTATACCGGTTATACGTTCGAAGTTATTAACGACTCTGATATCGCGTTCCAAAGCTTTATCTCAGGTCGTTTAGATGCAACTGGACTTCCTGCCTCACGGTTTGATGAATATCAATCCTATCCAGGTATTCGTTTTGCTCCAGGGGCTACCGTATTCCGTATGAACCTCAATGCACACGGTACTGTAGAATCGCAAAGAGAGCAATTCCCAGATTCAACCTTAATTCCTGAACCAATTCTTGCATACGAAGACTTCCGTAACGCGTTATACTTCGGTATTAACCGTCAAGAACTTGCAATCGATGTTCAAAGAACCGCAGAACCTGCGCAGTTCTACTTCACTCCTGCATACCTTGTTGATCCAGCGGGTGGGGTTCCATTCCGTGATACCGAATATGGTGCCACCGTCTTAGAGGGACTCTCACCATCCACGCAAGGGTACAACCCTGATGCAGCCAAGGCCTTCTTTGACAGTGCAGTTGAAGACGCTGTAGCTGCCGGTGACTACGCTGAAGGTGATGTCATTGAACTTCAACTCGTCATCCAAGCGAACTCCCAAGGATCAGAACTTGGTGCAGAATATATCGAAGCTGAGCTTGAAGAACTGTTTGTCAATGATGATTTAGACATTAGTGTTGACATCGTCATTCAAGCCGAACCATTCCCAAATAACTACTTCAACTTCATCATTCCAGGTGAAACGGATATGGGCTTCGGCGGTATCTCAGGTTCAACCTTAGATGCAGCAGGATTCTTAGATACCTTTAACTCACTGAACACGTCAGGCTTTACCCTCAACTGGGGCGATGATTTTGACACCACTCAAGCCAACATTGAAATTGAGTATGTCAATCCATCCACTGGTGAAACGCTCCGTGAAATCTTCTCCTTCGACGCCATTCAGCGGTTACTCACCTCTGAAGTTGAACTTGAAGATGG
>CBFHLD010000033.1:0-7865 GCA_965656585.1 Candidatus Izemoplasmataceae bacterium
AAAAAAGTCCCCGGTGGGATTGCCGAGTGGCGCTACCCGGACGTCCCTGAAAAGCTTTGGCCCATAAGGCCCTTATCTGAGTTTTGGGGGATTGGCCCCCGCATGGAAAAAAGACTCAATCAGATGAACCTATTTAGCATGGGCGATGTGGCGCATGCCAACCGGGATCATCTCGCCCGCGTCTTTGGCGTCTTGGGCGATGAACTTTATTTTCATGCCCATGGCATCGATGCGAGTGTTATCGCCGATAAAAAACGGGACATAAGACCGATGAAAAGTGTAGGCGAAGGCCAAACCTTATTTAAAGATACGCCCTTAAAAGAAGTCTTAACGATTCTCTTTGAAATCACCGATACGTTGTCCGCAAGACTTCGGTATATCGGTAAAGAAGCCAAAACCGTCCATCTAGCGATTGGTTATTCGAAAGCGTATGGCGGCGGCTTTGGCCGGCAGGTCACGTTGGATTTCCCCACCCGTGACCCCAAACTTTTATTCGTCCAAGTGATTGATCTATTAAACCGTTACGCTGAAGACCTCCCCGTGCGGCGCGTCAGTTTAAGACTCACGGGTCTGGTGGATTATTCTCCCTTTGATCAACTCGACTTTTTCTCTGAACGGGCGGCTAAAGCCAGTGAAGAGCGTTTTTTGAAAGCCTTAGACCAAGTCCACGCGAGATACGGGAAGAAGTATGCCTTAAGGCTTTCGAGTTACTTAGAGGGCGGCACTTTGAAAGACCGTTTGGCTTTAGTGGGAGGCCATCATGGATAGAGTCTATCACGACCGGCGGATGCTTAAATGGCTCCCTTTTGATGCCTTACCGGAACAGCATAGGTATTTAAAAGCGGTCTATGACGCGTTTGACCTCATCACCAAACCCGCCTTACTCCCCGATCAGATTGAGTATTTAAACTACCGCATTGAAGAAGCCTTTCACACGCAAGAAAAAATCACCCTTACTGTCTTTGATGCCGGGCGCTTAAAAACGGTTCAAGGCACGATTATCGGCGTCAACAAAGACGCGCAGCTTTTAGTGGTGGGCAACGAAAAAGTGCCGTTTGACGATATCATTGAACTCACTTAAAACCCTTGGCAAAACGATTAACGTATGCTAAAGTTTTGATAGGTCCTTTAACGCGTGCCCGTGAGCAAGCGAAGGTTTCAAGCGTAAACGCTTTTTGAAGGTACCTGGGGGTACCTTTTTTAATACCTAAAAAGGGAGGCTAAAATAGACCCGTTTCATCGAAAAAAGCCCCAGGCGCTTCGACTTAACAAAAAATCAACATTAAGGGCCTAAAGCGTTTACAAAAACCGTAACACGCCGTATAATAAAACAAAAAAATAGGAGGCACCAAATGAAAAGAATTTTCATGCTTTTAGCTGCCATTACGGTTGTCTTTACCCTTGCCGCATGTGGCGGGGCAGACACCTATGAAATCGCCATGATCACCGATGCCGGTGACATTGACGATGAATCATTTAACCAAGGAACATGGGAAGGCATCGTCGAATACGCAGAAGCCAATGACATTACACACAGATATTACCGTCCGGCTGAAGTCTCCAACGAAGCCTATATTGAAACCATTAACTTGGCCATTGAAGGCGGCGCTAAAGTCGTCGTCACACCTGGTTTCTTATTTGAACCAGCGATTTATGAATCCCAACAAAATCATCCCGATGTGAACTTCGTCCTCATCGACGGCGTCCCTCATCCTGGTGATTTCGCAACCTTTAACGTTGCAGATAATACCGTTTCAATTCTTTTTGATGAGCATGAATCAGGCTTCTTAGCCGGCTATGCAGCCGTCAAAGATGGCTACACTGACTTAGGCTTCATGGGCGGCATTGCCGTTCCTGCCGTCGTTCGTTTCGGGGTTGGATTCATCGCCGGTGTTCATTATGCCGCTGAAGAAATCGGCGCGAATGTGAGCTTCCCGGATAACCGCTTTACTTACCTCGGAAACTTTGATGCCAGTGATGAGCACAAAACTCGTGCGCTTGCGTGGTTTGAAGAAGGCACTGAAATTATCTTTGCCGCAGCAGGTGGAGCTGGGTCATCCGTCATTAGCGCCGCTGAAGACAGTGGCAACATGATGATCGGAGTCGACGTCGATCAAGGTGGACTTTCTGATGTTGTCCTAACATCCGCCATGAAAGATTTAGGCGCGGTCGTTCAACAAGCATTAGAAGCACACTTTGCTGAAAACTTCCCAGGCGGTGAAACCCAAGTGAAAGATGCGGCAACCCAAGGGGTCGCTTTACCATTTGCTTCTTCACGCTTTGACTCATTCACCGAAGCGGAATACAATGCCATCTTCGATGAAATTGCCGCGGGTGATGTTGTGGTTCCTGCGACCTATGCAGAACTTACCAGCTTCTTAGATGATTTAGGCATTGCCACACCCATTCAAGAAAGCACGGTAACTCCTTAATATAATCCAAACTTAAAAAAGGAAAGTTCGCTTTCCTTTTTTAAACACATAAGAGGTGACACATGATTCCTGTCATTGAAATGAATGGCATCACGAAAGAATTTCCTGGCATCATCGCCAATGACAATATCACCCTCTCGGTCCAAGAAGGCGAGATTCATGCTTTGCTTGGGGAAAACGGGGCTGGAAAGAGCACACTGATGAGTGTGCTCTTTGGCCTTTACCGAGCTGAAAAAGGCAAGATATTCGTGCGTGGTGAAGAAGTGGATATTAAAAATCCGAACGATGCGAATGCATTAGGGATTGGGATGGTCCATCAACACTTTAAACTCGTGGATACATTTAGTGTGTTGGACAATATTATTTTGGGATATGAGGATGTGGATAGAGGATTTTTAAAAAAAGACGAAGCCCGTGAAAAAATCATTGAGCTGAGTGCCCAATACAAACTCAAAATTGATCCGGATGCGCTCATCCGGGATATTTCCGTGGGCCAGCAACAACGGGTGGAAATTTTAAAAATGTTGTATCGAGATTCCGATATTCTAATCTTTGATGAGCCGACCGCTGTATTAACCCCACAAGAAATTGATGAATTGATGAAAATCATGAAGTCACTTGTCAAAGAAGGTCGTTCGATTATCTTAATTACGCACAAGCTTAACGAGATTCAAATGGTGGCTGACCGCGTGACAATCCTCCGTAAAGGCAAAAAGATAGACACCTTAAACGTCAAAGAAGCGACCAATGAGATGCTCGCTGAGCGAATGGTAGGACGGAAAGTCTTATTTGATATGAAAAAAGAAGCGCATGCGCCAGGCGAAGAAGTCTTTGCCTGTGAGAACTTAGTCATGCGCGATGAAAAAACGCACAAAGCCGTCGTCAACGACATGCATTTTGCCTTAAGAAAAGGGGAAATCTTAACGATTGCCGGCATTGAAGGCAACGGTCAGACTGAATTAGTCTATGGCCTCACCGGGCTTAAGCCTGTTGAATCGGGAAGTATTACCTTAAACGGTCAAGACATCACCCATGAAAAAATATTGACCCGTAATCTCATGGGCCTCGCCCATATTCCCGAAGACCGCCAAAAATTTGGCTTAGTCCTTGATTACACCCTGCAAGAAAACCTTATTTTGCATACTTATTTTGATCCGCGCTTTCAAGAACGTGGCTTCTTAAAAAAAGAAGCAATCTTAGCGTTTGCCGAAGAGGTCATTGAAAAATACGACGTCAGAAGTTCAAATGGACCCACCTCCATGGCCCGCTCGATGTCTGGGGGAAATCAACAAAAAGCCATTTTAGGCCGCGAAATTGAACGCGATACCGATGTCATCATCGCGGTTCAACCCACCCGGGGGCTGGATGTCGGGGCGATTGAATTTATTCATACCGAACTCCTAGCGTTGCGCGACCAAGGGAAAGCGATTTTGCTGATTTCTCTAGAACTTGATGAAGTCATGCGTTTATCGGACCGCATCATCGTCATGTATGAAGGCGAGCATGTGGGTGAATTTGATCCGGATCAAACCAGTCCGGAAGAACTGGGGCTTTACATGTCAGGGTCCCACCGGAAGGAGGCCAAATAATGCGCGAAAAAACATGGGTCGATGGCCTCTTAGATTTCTTTTTAGATTCGTCCACGGCCGTCAAAGTCTTAGCGAGTATCATCGCCATTATTGGGGGATTACTCGTCGGTCTTGTGATTATGCTTGTCTTAGATCCAAGTCGCGCGTTTGCGGGCTTTAGTACGATTCTTTTTGGGCTGTTTAGAAACGGCACTCAATCGATTGGTAATATGCTTTATTACGCGGTCCCGATCATCTTAACGGGATTATCGGTGGCCTTTGCTTTCCGTACTGGGCTATTTAATATCGGCGCTACGGGACAACTCACATTCGGCGCATTTTTTGCGGTATATGTCGGGATTAACTGGACCTTTTTGGGAAGTTTCCACTGGGTCGTCGCGCTTTTAGCGGGCGGCGTGGCAGGCGCGTTTTGGGGGATGATCCCTGGGATGCTTAAAGCCTTTAGAAACGTCAATGAAGTGGTTGCCTCCATCATGCTGAATTACGTGGCCATGTATTTTTCTACGCTCATGGTCAAAACCTTGATTTATAACCGATCGGTGGCCCGTGCCTTTGGGCCGGCCGAAAGTGCCCTCATTCCGAAAGGATTTTTTGACACCTTAACCAATGGGTCAAGCCTTAATTATGGACTATTCGTAGCCTTTTTAGTGACGGCCATCTTACATATTATCCTCTCTAAAACCACGTTTGGCTTCCAACTCAAAAGCGTTGGGTTTAACCGGGATGCCTCGCGCTATGCGGGGATGAATGAAAAACGGAATATCATCTTAGCCATGACCATTGCCGGATTTGTCAGTGGGCTGGCGGGAGCCATCATGTTTTTAGTCCCCGGACGCTTTTTAACCATTGAAAGTAATTTGCTTCAAGAAGGTTTCACGGGCATTGCGGTCAGCCTCTTAGGACTTTCCAGCCCGATTGGCGTATTGATCGCGGGTATTTTTTATGGGTCCTTAGAAATTGGGGGATTTTACCTCCAAGTGACCACCAGCTTTGTGCCTGAACTCATTGAAATCATCATTGCAGCGATTATCTATATCAGCGCGCTTGCCCTCTTTTTCCAAAATGCGATTTATAAAACCTTGAAAAAACGTAAAGACGCCCGCTTAGGGGAGGTGCCCCATGAGTGAACTGTTTGATACATTGAACTTTTTAATTCCTTTGATCATTGCTTCGATGGTCCCGTTAAGTTTAGTCGCCTTGGGCGGACTCTTTTCCGAGCGCTCCGGGGTGATTAACATTGCCTTAGAAGGAATCATGGTCATGGGAGGATTTGTCGGGATTGTTTTGATGCGGACCCTCGTGGATTCAGGATTACCCTTGCAAGTCATTAGTTTGATTGGCCTATTAACCGGCGCCCTCGTGGGTGTGGGCTATGCAGCACTGCATGCGTTTGCCAGTGTCACGATGAAGTCCAATCAAATCATTTCCGCCACCGCCCTTAACTTATTTGCCCCCGCCTTATCGGTGTTTATCGCCCGGATATTTTACGGGACGTCCAACATCAATTTAGGCGGTAATTACACCATTAGTGAAGTGCCACTCTTATCAAGTATTCCAATCATCGGCCCCTGGTTTTTTGAAAGTGCCTACTTGTCGACGTATTTAGGTGTGGTCATCTTCATCGTCGCCATTACGTTCCTCTATAAAACGAAACTAGGCCTCAGGATCCGTGCCTGCGGGGAAAATCCCCAAGCGGCCGATTCCTTAGGCGTCAATGTCTATAAAATCCGCTATCTCGGCGTTTTAATCTCAGGGGCCCTAGCTGGGATGGGGGGCGTCATCTTTGTCTTATCGTTTGCCACTCGCTTCCAAGGTACGGTCGCTGGATTTGGCTTTTTAGCCCTCGCGGTCATGATTTTTGGCCAGTGGAAACCCAGAGGCATCTTGATCGCGGCGCTCTTTTTTGCAACGGTTAGGGTCATTGCCAATGCCTATACGGCCATCCCAGGCCTGCGAGAACTTTCCATTCCATCTGAAATTTATAGTATGCTTCCTTACATCATCACCCTCGTGGTACTCGCGTTTGCATCGAAAAATTCCCGCGCGCCGAAAGCCGCGGGTGAACCATACGACGCAGGAAAAAGGTAAATCATGGAAAAAGCGGATGCCAGGTATCTTTCGATTGCCTATCAAATTGCCAAACGCATCGTCAGCGGCGAGTTGAGTGAAGGTCGCCGTCTTTCAGGGCGCACGCTTTTATCCAGTGAGTATCAAGTCTCTTCCGAAACCATCCGTAAAGCCATCAAAGTCTTAGAAACCTACGGCGTCGTAGAAAGTAAAGAACGCTCCGGCATTGTCATTCTTTCGCAAAAAGAAGCCGAGAGCTACATGAACCGCTACGTTACGCAAAAAGAAGACCGGCGTCTCATTAAAGATACCGAAGAAGCGCTGAAAGATCTTTCTCATGCGGAAAGTAAAGCGCAACATTTAGCGCGTAAACTCATCAGTGTCACACGAACCGGATTTTTCCCGTTTGATTTTTTCACCCTCGATGTGCATGAGGCGAACCCTCATGTGGGAAAAACCCTCCAAGAACTCGATTTGAAACGCCAAACCGGGGCATTGGTCATCGGCTATGAAAAAGCTGGCTTGTTTTACCAAAACCCGGAGGCGACGTTATCGATAGAAGCGGCGATGACGCTTTATTTACTGGGCGACTTGACCGTTCAAAAGAAAACGGAGGAATACTTGTATGGAGAAAAATCGACTTAAGACGTGGCTCATCACACTCATGGGGATCGCCTTAATCAGCCTTCCCGCCGCCTATTTATTAGATGTGGGCCTTGCCAGTGCCCTGATCTCGGTGGTCTTACCATTTGGCGTCATTTCGTATTTACTGATCCGGGGGCTTAGCTTAGAAGAGCGAAGTGAAGTGGCGGGACTCATCAAACTGACTCAGTGGTTTTATATCAGTCTACTGGTGACTGGGGCCTTGCTGATGGTCCTAATCGGGGTCATCTTCTCCGGCGGATAAGCCCAAAAAAAACATCGACTCCGGTCAATGTTTTTATTTTTTAGGTTTTCTCAAGGTTGAAAATAGCGCAATGAAATCGTGTTGTTCTTCCATGGCCAGCTTTTGAAAGGCATCGATGAGATCATTGGTGTGATCGATGAACACGTTACCTTCTCTTAAGTAAGTGACATTGACGTTTAATACATCGGCAAATTTTTGCAGTAAGTCATCGGGCGGCATTTTTCTCGAACGTTCCACCACGACTAAGTCTTGATGGCTGATGCCGACGGCTTCTGCGACTTCGGTGATGGACATGTTTTTTTGTTTCCGCACCTTTTGGATGCGTTTTCCCGCCGATTCAACCACCGGATATCACATCTTTATACTCACTGTAGCGTTCAAACGCTTTGACGACATAGGAGCACTCTGGGCGAATTTTCAAGCCTTCTTGACGGGCAAAATCGGCCAAATGATCGAGGAGCTTTTTGGCAATACCTTGGCCTCTTAAGGATGGATCAACCACCGTCGATGTGGCAATAATAACCCCGTCTTCAGCGGGTGTATAAATGATTTTGGCCAGCGGATTATCTTCGGGGCCATGATAAAACATGAAGCCGGATTTTTCAAAGGTCATGGAGCCCTCCTTTTGGTGTTTGAATTGATAATTCATTGCGCTCATGATACACTAAATTTGTAATGATTACAACTTAAAACCGCGTTCATTTAGGAGTATTCTATGATGCCAAACGATGCCGTATTAAAAGCCCATGGCATAAAACCATCGCTCACTCGGATGATGATTTTTGAGTACTTAAAAACCGCTCAAAAACATCCCAATGTCGATGAAATCTATCAAGCCTTACACCCCCAGATTCCCACGCTTTCAAAAAC
>CBFHLD010000034.1:0-5499 GCA_965656585.1 Candidatus Izemoplasmataceae bacterium
GGCGACGCTGAAGGTCGTCACAAGAAACAATCCGGAGGATCCGGTCAATTTGGGGTTGTGAAGATGCGGTTTGAACCGTTAAATCCTAATGAAAAAGAATTCGAATTCACGGAAGAAATTCACGGAGGAAGTGTTCCAAAAAATTATTTCCCTGCCGTGGAAAAAGGACTTGTTGAAACCTTCCAAAAAGGACCCCTCGTGGGCTTTCCAGTGATTGGGGTCAAAGCGGTGCTTTATGACGGGGCGTATCATGATGTTGATTCCAATGAAATCTCATTTAAAATGGCCGCTAATTTAGCCTTCAAAAACGCTTTAGACCAAGTCAAACCAACGATCTTAGAACCCGTCATGCGCGTCGAAGTGACCGTGAAAGACGATTACGTAGGTGAGGTCATGGGGGATGCAAATAAACGCCGTGGCCGTGTTTTAGGCATGGAACCTTTAGAAGGCGGACGCCAAAAAATAATCGCTGAAATCCCCGAAGCAGAAATCGTTAAATACACCGTAGATCTAAAAGCAATGACTCAAGGTAGTGGCGCTTTTACACGCCAATTTGCCCGGTACGAAGAAGTCCCAGAAACCCTCGTCCCTAAAATCATTCAAGAATATAGACCCGAATAATTCCACTAAAAAAGCCTCATTTTCATCCCTTGAAAATGGGGCTTTTTAATAGACCAATGTTTTTAAATAAAGGCCTTCCGGCGGCGCAAGTGTTTTTTTAGCCTTTGCACTGGGTGATTCCAAACTTTCTTGGATGGCTTTGGGTGTCAGCGTCATGGCGGCACCCACCATCATCCGAATCATATGTCTTAAAAATCCGTCTCCGGTAATTTCGATCGTCCACGCATGTGGCGCATCTTGAACCCAGGTGATGGATTGGACATTCCTTACAGTATCTGTGGGTTGGCCTTTGCTTTTGGCAAAGGCTTTAAAATCATGGGTGCCCTCAAATAATTTCAAACGCATCATGAATGCGTCAACATCTTCGATTTCTAAGTGGCTTTTTTTATGCATGGAACCCACGTCTTTTTGCGTGGTAAATCGGTAAAGGTACGTTTTGGATACCACGTCATAGCGAGCATGAAAAAACAAAGACAAATCAATCACATCATGAATCACGATATCACTCGGAGCCATTTTTTTTAGTAACCGGCATAGTTTATCGGGAGCCATGTAAAAAGGGGCGTCAAAATGGGCCACAGCGTTTAAAGCGTGAACGCCTGCATCGGTGCGAGACGCGGGATACACAGTCATTTCTTTTTGAAATAAATGATTGAGCATTCCTTCTAAAGCCCCTTGAACCGTTGGTTGATCGGGTTGAACCTGAGAACCATAATAACGCGAACCATCATACCCATAGATCACGGCTTGACGATATGTGGATGAAGGGGCCCAGGCCAAATCAAACCGGGTGATCGTATCTTGATGGAGTTTAAGGCGTATTTTTAAATCATCTTGCGTCACTAAAATGCGAGAAAATTCAGACGTGATCAGAGCTTTTTTAGGATCGAGCGTCTCCCAAGCTTTAAAAACATCTTCTTTAGAAAGGGATTGATAGGCCGGATCTAAACACCATGCATCATCCGTTAAGTGCGCTTTTAATGCGTCCACCAATCCGATCCATTCGCCCACTGAATGACTTACCATAAAATCCGTACTCCGATGGATGCAACCATGAAGAGAAACGTCACCGCAAGAACCACACTATCTAAAGGTTTCCAAGTCAGTTGATTGAGCCGTGTTCGCGGTTTACCAGGGACAAAGCAACGGGCTTCCATAGCGTTGGCGAGTTCATCGGACCGTTGAAATGAAATGATAAACATCGGAACTAACAAAGAAATAATCTGCACAATTTTATCTTTGAATTTACCTTCTTGGAAATCAACACCGCGGCTTGCTTGGGCGAGAATAATCTTATTGGCTTCATCGAGTAACGTCGGAATGTAACGCAAGGCAATACCGATAATCATCGCAATTTCTTCGGTATTGACCTTAACCACTTTAAGCGGTTTTAATACCCTTTCTAATCCCAAGTTAAGGTCAGTCGGCTTCGTAGTAATGGTCAAAATGGTCGAAAGCGTCACGATGATGATTAAACGCAATAAAATAAATATCGCAAAGAGTAATCCTTCTTCATAAATCGCAATCGTATAGGTTCCAAAAGGAAGATAAATGGTGAGTTGCGAAAGTACCGTCAAAATCCCTGCAAAGACCGCTAAAAAACTGAGAAAAGTAAACCGTGTGAATCGCTTTAAAAAGAGCCAAGCAACGAATAATCCAACTGCAATTGCGGTATTTAACGGATCAAATTCCAACCGCAAAGTCGTTAAAAGTCTGCCTTGAGTATTGAACAATATTTGAAAGACAAACGTGAATATCAATAAAAAGAGCAACGGTCTTAATCCAAAATACACTTTTTTAAGGCTAATTTTACCGACAGGAAGTAAGATAAGAATCCCTAAAAGTGCGCCCCCCATCACCCATATTTCATCGATCACAAACACGGCCACAAAGAGTAAAAATAAGGCAATCAATTTGACCCTAGGATCCATCCGATAAAGAAACGAATCCCCTGGAATATAACGTCCAATTACGATATTTTTCATGAGGTTTCCTCGGCTTTAATCGCCTGGATGACCGCGCTAAACTCCTGGGATTTTAGTGGAGCTTTAAGGTGGGCCTTGATTTGGTTAAGAACTTTAATGCGGTCGGGTTCATCCATCTTCCACGTTTTTAATTTGGGATGATTGAATAAAACATCGGGTGTCCCGTCAAAGACAAGTTCACCTTGATGCATCACTAAGACACGTTTGGCGTATGATTCCACCCAATTCATGTCATGGGTAATAAAGACAATCGATGTCTGTGTTTTTTCTTGGATGGTTTGAAAGACTTTCATCAAAGTTTCTTGGGACTGTGGATCCAGTCCACTGGTGGGCTCATCGAGGACTAAGATGTCCGGTTCCATCGCTAAAATACCTGCTATCGATACTCGTTTTTTCTCGCCGCCAGAAAGATGAAAAGGACTGCGTGCATAATAGCTTTCATCCAGGCCCACAAGCTCTAAGGCATGTTTGGCGAGTGTATTCGCTTCAGCGTCTTTAAGGCCGAAATTTTTGGGCGCAAACGCCACATCTTTGAGGACAGTCTCTTCAAAAAGTTGGTACTCAGGAAACTGAAAAACGAGTCCGATACGCTTACGGATGGGCGTTTTTTTGATCTTTTTATCTTTAAATGATTCCGCCGTAATCAACACATCAAACAGTTGGGCTTCACCTGAAGTAGGTGCCATGAGTGCGTTGAAATGTTGGGCTAAGGTGGATTTTCCCGAGCCTGTTTCCCCGACAAGCGCGATAAATTCATCGTTGGCGTTGATGGTTAAGCTGACATTCTTAATCGCCTCAACGGGCGCTTGATTGATGGCGGTATAGGCGTGGCTTACAGCGTTAAGGCGGATTCCCATAAGATGGCCTCCCAACGATCAGTTAAACGCTTTTGCGACGATAGTTCGTTCATGTATTTAAACGGTTCTAACAACGTTAAACGGGCTTTTTTTAATAGCGCTTCGTCCCGTAAAATAACGGACGGCTCCCCGGATTTTAAAATGGTCCCTTCATGCATGACTACGACCCGGTCACACCTTAAAGCTTCCCTTAAATCATGGGTGATGGAAAGGATGGTTTTACCCTGCTGTTTTAAATCTTCCATGATGGTCATCATGGCGTGTCTACCCTCAGGGTCAAGCATCGATGTGGCCTCATCAAAAATGATGATATCCGGATGCATCGCGAGTGTTCCGGCGATGGCCACACGTTGTTTTTGACCCCCTGAAAGCTGGGACGGTTCTTTTTCTAAATATTCATCCATCGCAACCGCTTTGGCGTATGTATCAATACGCTCAATCATTTCGGGGTAGGGGACGCTTAAATTTTCCAAGCCAAAGGCGATATCATCTTTCACAGTCACCCCGACAAATTGGTTGTCAGGATTTTGAAAGATAATACCGATTTTTTCCCGGACTTTTTGGACCGTTGACTCACTGAGCGTTAAATCATTGACGCGGATTTCACCACTCTTAGCGCCTAACAATCCAATAATAAGCTTGGTGAGGGTTGATTTACCCGATCCATTCGGGCCGACGATGGTCACCCATTCTCCGGCTTCGACCGATAATGAGAGGTTTTGGATGGCGGGGGTTTTTCCGTAACTAAAAAAGACGTCTTTCAGGGCAAGGATGGACAAAAGAAAACCTCCTAAAATACAAAATGCGAGCGGTCTGCTCGCATTTTCATCTTATTCAACAAATTCAATGATGGCCATTTCCGTGGAGTCTCCACGGCGCGGTCCAAGTTTATAAATACGGGTATAACCGCCCGCACGCTCTTGGAAACGTGGCGCAATGACATCGAACAGTTTTTGGAGCGCATTTTGGTCGTCATTTGCTGAAATGAAACGAACAGTTTTTGCCGCTTGACGTCTAGATGCAAGGGTATTTTTCTTACCCAAGGTCACCATTTTATCTGCCAACCGTTTGAGTTCTTTGGCCTTGGTATACGTCGTTTCAATGCGTTCATGCACAATCAATTGAGTAACTAAGTCTCTGAGCATCGCTTTGCGTTGATCAGAGCGACGATTTAATTTGCTGTAGCCTGTCATGATATCCTCCTACGCAGATCTTGCGAGTGAAAGTCCAAGATCGCTCAGTTTTTGTTTCACTTCTTTGAGTGATTTTTTTCCTAAGTTACGAACTTTCATCATGTCTTCTTCGGATTTACGTGTCAATTCATCGACGGTGTTGATACCGGCACGTTTGAGACAGTTGTAACTCCGAACGGACATATCAAGATCTTCAATTTGCATTTCTAAAATTTGGGAATTTTGCGCCGTTTCGCGCTCCATCATATAAGACATCTCTGGGTCTAATTCGGAAAGTTCAACCACCACTTTGAGGTGATCAATCATCATCCGAGCGGCCTTCCCAATGGCATCTTGAGGACTGATGGCTCCATTGGTTTCCACATCTAAAATGAGTTTATCTAAATCCGCACTGTCTTCCACACGCGTTTTATCTACATTGTACATGACTCGGGTCACGGGCGTGTAGATACTATCAATGGGAATGACACCGACGGCTTTATTAAAACGTTTATTTTGTTCAGCACCCACATAACCAATCCCGCGGCGGGCGGTCATTGTCATGCGGAATGAACCGGATTGAACGGTCACGATTTCTTGCGACGGATTGACGATTTTCACTTCATCATCGGGAAGTTTAATGTCTCCAGCGGTAACGACTTTGGGACCTTTCACTTCAATTTCCAAGACTTTTTCAACGTCAGGATCGCTGTTGTCGATCGATAAAATGACGTTTTTTAAGTTCAGAACGATGCCTGTGACATCTTCAACGACGCCTTCAATGGCGGAAAACTCGTGTTGGACCCCATCGATTTGGCAGTTCACGATGGCAGCGCCAGGCAGTGACGAAAGTAAAATTCGACG
>CBFHLD010000034.1:5598-7728 GCA_965656585.1 Candidatus Izemoplasmataceae bacterium
GAGTGAAGTCCCAAGCGTCATACCATAGCCACGCTCTAAGGGAGAAATCTCAAACCCGGTTTTCGTAATATTATCGTTGCCTTCGATATCCAAGACTTTGATAAAGGGTTTTTCAAACATTAAGTCTTTCAAATTGCGAACCTCCTAAAATTGGGTATATGGGTTTATCCACGAGGCCGTTTTGGGGGACGACATCCGTTATGAGGAACCGGAGTCACATCTTTAATCGATGTGATATTGAGCCCGGCGGTTTGTAAGGAGCGAATCGCTGCTTCTCTACCTGGGCCGGGTCCTTTAACGGTGACATCTACCCGTTGCACGCCATGATCCATGGCAGCTTTGGCACACGCTTCCGATGCAATTTGAGCCGCGTATGGGGTGGATTTTCTTGATCCCTTAAAGCCGAGAGCGCCTGCTGAAGTCCAAGACAGCGCGTTCCCTTGGGGATCGGTAATGGTGATGATTGTATTGTTAAACGTAGAATGAATATGTGCTACGCCACTGGGGACATTCTTTTTGACACGACGTTTGCGTGTTCCTTTTCTTGCAGCCATAAAACCCTCCTATTTCTTCTTATTCGCAACAGTTCGTCTTGGCCCTTTACGGGTTCTTGAATTGTTACGTGTATTTTGTCCACGGGTTGGGAGCCCACGACGATGGCGAATGCCACGATATGAGCCGATTTCTTGGAGTCGTTTAATATTCAGCGCTACTTCACGACGTAAATCACCTTCAGTTTTCACTTTGGCGATTTCTTCACGAATGCGTTTAAGTTCATCTTCCGATAAGTCTTTGACGCGTGATTCTTCCGATACTTTAGCCGCTGCGAGTACTTTTTGTGAAGTCTTTTTGCCAACGCCAAAAATATAGGTGAGTGAGATCACTACGCGCTTATCATTGGGAATATCTACACCTGATATACGTGCCATAAATAAGCCTCCTTAACCTTGTCTTTGCTTATGTTTGGGATTTGAGCAGATGACCATAACTCTGCCTTTGCGTTTAACCACTTTACATTGGTCGCACATTTTTTTAACGGATGGTCTTACTTTCATAGGGATGTGCCTCCTTTGGCTTTCCGATTATTTATGTCGGTAGGTGATGCGCCCACGTGTTAAATCATAGGGAGACATCTCCACTGTGACGCGATCGCCAGGTAAAATGCGTATGTAATACATGCGGATTTTACCTGAAACGTGAGCTTTGATCTTGTGTCCGTTGGGTAATTCAACGAGAAATTGGGTGTTGGGAAGCGCCTCGACGACTTTCCCTTCAAATTCTATTTTTTCTTCTTTACTCATAGGCTTGACTCCTTATAGGATGGTGAGCAACACGGGCTCTTGTTCTGTGATCAATACCGTGTGTTCAAAGTGGGCTGACCACGATTGATCGACCGTAACGGCGGTCCATCCATCCGCGAGAACTTTGACTTCTTTATGACCGATATTAATCATCGGTTCAATGGCTAAAGTCATGCCTTTTTTCAGTTTCGGTCCTTTGCCTGGTGGGCCATAATTGGGAATCTGCGGTGCCTCGTGCAATTCTTTTCCCACACCGTGTCCGACAAATTCACGGACCACACTCATCCCTTTGGATTCTGCGTAGGTTTGAACCGCGTGCGAGATATCCGAGAGATAGAACCCTTCTTTGGCTTTTTCAAGTCCAGCATACAAGGATTGTTCGGTCACATCCATGAGCGTTTGGGCGGCGTCTGAAATCTTTCCCACCGCATACGTCCAGGCTGAATCCCCGTGATAGCCTTGATAAAAGGCGCCGATGTCGACTTTGAAGATGTCGCCTTCTTTTAACATGCGATCCGATGGGATGCCGTGGACCACTTCGTCATTCACCGATGTGCACGCACTTCCGGGAAAGCCCCCATACCCTTTAAATGAAGGGGTGGCTCCGTGGGCGCGAATCACCGATTCAACGAGATCATCGATGAACTGCGTGGTGATACCCGGCTTAATGGCATCTTTAACGGCTTGATGGGCGAGCGCCACGATGCGGCCGGCTTCTCTCATGATGGCGATTTCTCTGGGGCTTTTGATGATGATCATATACGCTCATCCAATAACGCTTTAATGTCTTGATAGACCGCGTCGAAACTTTTCTCTCCATTGACTTCAA
>CBFHLD010000035.1:0-7498 GCA_965656585.1 Candidatus Izemoplasmataceae bacterium
TCCCAAGCGCTCAATTTATTTACCGGCGCACTGGGTGATTTAAACCTCGATGTGACCGAACTACTCAGTTCAGAATTCACGATATTCGCACCCAATCAAACCGCTTTTGAAGCCCTAGCCGCAGAGCGCGGCGTCACGGTGACTGAGCTTTTAACCCAAGATGATATCGGGGAGATCCTCACCTATCACATTGTGGAAGGCGAATACACCGCCGAAACCCTCTTTTTAGACGCCCCATCCGAACTGGTCAGTGTGCAAGGCGCCACCCTATTGGTTGAAGTGATTGACGATGTCATCCATGTCAATGGAGTGCCCATTGAAGATTCCCAAACGACCGGCCAAATCGGTATTATCCATACGATTTCTGAAGTCTTAACCATCCCTGAAGTCCCTGCTGAATAATATATAAAGCCTTGAAACTCAAGGCTTTTTTTATGGTTTGGTGTATAATAAAAGCGCTTCAAAGGGAGGGCGTATGCATTACTTGTCACTCAATAAAAAATCATCGCAACCTTACTACCAACAAATCGAAGAATCCATTGAATCCGCTATTCGTTCGGGTATTTTAACGCATGGGGACCGCCTGGCTACGGTCAATGAAGTGGCCCAATATTTTGGCGTCTCCATCATGGCCCCGAGAAAAGCCTATGAAATTTTAGAGCGGAAGAAGAAAGTGACCAGTATTAAAGGCAAAGGCACCTTTGTGAATGCCCGCCCGCAACTGGTGATTCCTTTGGAAGATTTTTATAAAATCGAACATTTCTTACCCAATAAGAACTGGGCCCTGAGAAGTTACATTACATTTCTTGATCAAGACCGTGAAGTCACCGAGATTCTTGTGCATACCCACCTCAATGATTACCCGATCAGTTTCCACCGCTTTTCGTTTAATGTGCCCGTCGATCACACAAGACTTAAACTTCATCAAGGCAATGTCTTTGATTTAAACTTCATCAATACGATTACTCCGATGGATGTGGCGGTTTTAGAAACCGACTTTCTAGCGAAAAGTGCTTCCCCCATCGATGCGCAAGTCTTACAAATTGAACTGGGAGATCCTTTGATTCGTTTGACGTCCCTCTTAAAAAGTGCCGATGGCACGTTAATCGGGGAAAGTGACACCTTATATCCCAGCGCTTACGTGCATTTTGAGTCGAGGAGTTAATGATGAAAGATGCCCATTTAAAATGGTTTGAAACCATTAAAATTGATACCCGTAAAAAAGCGACTCCCGAAACCCAAATTGCCAACCAAATTAAACTCCTCATCCGCGATAAACATCTGGTTGAAGGAGACGTCTTACCGGATGCGGCCACGCTCGCCGATTTAACATCGACCGATGAAGCGACCGTTCAAAGTGCCTACCAAGAATTGATTGAGCAAGTCTATGTGAGGGAAGAAAAAGGGACCTATAAAGTGGTGCGCCTGCAGATGATGGAAGGCTTTTTAAAAGGCTTTTATTCCGTCTTTGAAACCTTCCAGCGTCACGGTTTTACGCCCTCAAGTGAAGAAATATCGGCGACTCTGGTTGAACATCTCCCTGTTGAGTTTGAAGCGCTCTCAGAAACCTTAAAGGGTCCATTCATTTACCAAAGACGTCTTTATAAAGTCAATGACACGCCGTTATTCCTTGTGGATTTTTATAACCTTCCGCAGTATTTTGAAGGGATGGATTTACCGCTGAAAGACATTGATTTTTTGACCTATTTTAAAAAAGAAATCAACCGTCCGATGGTACACTTTAACCGAGAAGTCCTCGCGTTAAAACCCACCCTTGAAGAAGCAAGCCTTTTAGATATTCCGGGTCAAAGCGCAATTCTAGGGGCCAAGTTGATTAATTATGATGAAGATCACATCCCACTTAATTTTTCGATTTGGCGTGGTTCTTTAAAATTTTCATTCTGGCTCAAATCAACCATTAAATAACCCCTCACCGTTGGTGTGGGTTTTTTATTTTTGGTGTATTTGTTTGAAAAACTTATCTATGATAACATACAATATATGACTACCTATTACATTTAATATCGACATATCTTGGAGGTTATCATTATGAATCGAATTTCAACTTGGATTGTGACCCACATTGGGAAAATCGTCCCGATCATGGCGGTTACCTTATTGTTCAGTGGGTTATTAATCCAAAACACGCTTAATTCAGATGCGTCTGAAGCCTTTTTAGAGTTTCGTGAATCTTCCTTAAAGATGACCGTCGGTGAGTCTGCTCATTTGCCGTTGGACGCATCATTTGATTGGAATGAACTGTCGTGGATAGCATCTGACCCATCCGCCATTAGAGTAGAGGGTGACAATGTCCACGCCGTTGCACCGGGTTCTTACAGTTTGAAAGTCACCGGGCCGGCTAATCGCATTGAAGCCATCCTTCACGTGCATGTAGAACCATCTTGGATTGATGTGATGCTACAGGGGAAGACTTATCGGTTTGCATCCCCAATTGAAACGAACGAGTTAACGGTGAATATTCCTGAATCCATGAAGTTAAGTGGCTTTTACCTTGATGAATCCTTAAGTATCCCTTGGGAAGAGACGTTGATTACATCGTCCGTTCAATTATTCCCAAAGTTTACTGCAGTCAAAGAGGCCACTCCGACTTACACCGTTACCTTGATTAGGGAATCTTCTGAGCAAGAAACCTTTCAAATCGCTCCCGAGACGACGGTCGAAGTGTTTTTAGATGCCATTGAGTTGGATACGTTTTTGTTGGAAGCCGATGGTATGACATGTCTTCACGTAATCGAACCTACCACATTGATTACAGAAGATACAACTTTCAGAGTGGGCGATCCAAACTCGCACCCATGTACGATTCGCGAATCCGACTTTGAAATACAAGGTGAATTAATTGTAGGGAATGCGCTCTCAGTCGAAACACTTGATGCATCACTGAATTTTGAAGCCCAATTTACCGCTGGGTCTTTAAATGATGCGGGTACTACGCTCTTGTTAGATGAAACTATGGTTGGACAAGACGTCCAGCTGATCATCGAAGCTCAAGCGCCTTATGACGGGACTGTGACGATTGATTTAGGTCCGGTAAAGCCCGCTCCTAATTTGGATGAATCAGAAACAGTCCCTGAGCCACTTTATACCATCACCATCGTCAATGAGACTGGGACTGCATTGGCTTCAAAAGCTTTTCCTAAAGAGACCTTGATCGAAGATAACATGACTTGGGCCGCTGCGAATTATGTCGGCTATGTTCAAGCGGGAAACACTTGTGAAACATTGGTAAAAACCCTCCCAGCCGTTACAGCATCCATCACATGGGTGGCCGTAACTGATGATCACCGCACGCCCTGCATCGCACTGGATTCTATGATTATTTCAGGAGACGTCAAAGTTGGAGAAACCTTGGACGTACATGTATTACCAAACGACGCCACAGTGACGTATCAGTGGTTTATTTCAGAAGATAATCGCTATTTTAAGCCGCTTTTGAATGAGACCGGGGCATCCATCAACTTAATCCCAGAATATCACCGGCAATATCTCGCCGTGAATGTATCCGGCGAGGGCGATTACACGGGCCTTTTAAAAGCCGGTACCGCCCGGATTGAACTGAACTCACAGTTTGTTGCTAAACAGATCATCATCGATGGTGAACGCTACATCCCCCTTGCCTCTCGAGCAGACTTAGAGGCGATTAACTCAGAGACTTCTCACGTCTTTGCCCGGGGGACGGCATATGAAATGACGACAAAAGGTGGTCTTGGCAAATCCTATATACTAATTGATGACATTGATTTAAGTGGTGATGCGTGGATTCCACTAGATACGTTTAATGGTGTTTTAGAAGGAGATAACAAGTCGATTATTGGACTGAATATAACGGAGGCAAGCACATCTAGAACATATGGTCTTTTTGAATCGATTATGGATGCGACCTTAAGTAATTTAACTTTTCAGAGTCCTAGCATTGTTTTGCCGGACAATACAAACAAAAAAGTTGGTGTTTTAACAGGTATCTTAGAGGGCACTAATTCAACTATTGAAAACATTCTAATTACAAATGCTAATATCGTCGCTCGAGGAAATTTCCGTGTGGGAGGATTAATCGGTTCGATGGAAACAACAAAGTTGTATTTAGAGAATATAATTGTCTCTGGCCTCATTGAGGCTGAAGGCTCCGTCGGAGGATTGATCGGTTTTCAAGATTCAAATAGCGAACTATATGTTCAAAAATCGGCAAACCATGCCACGATTGTTGGAAATCTCGATTCTTATGGACATTCAGGGGGTTTAATTGGATACATTTTAGATCAGAGTCTTACTCAAATATCGAGCAGCTACAACACAGGAAATATATCTTCACCTGGTTTTGGAAATGGTGGATTGGTGGGTAGAGTGGGTAAAGCTCGGTCAACATCATCAGATGACAAGATAGACATTTATAACTCTTACAACATCGGTCAAGTCAAAGGGAAAAATTCTGTCGGGGGTCTCATCGGGCGTTTTGATGTTGATTCAAATATCACTGATTCGTACTCAGCGGGAGAGATTGTTATTGTACCTGGTGCAAGTAACCCAAAAATTGGAGGTTTGGTTGGAAATGATTTAAGTAATTCAGTCGTGATTAATGATAGTTTTTACTTAACTTCAACGGCTCTGAGTGCTGTAGGCTCATCAAGTGATACGGTGTCACCCTATGCCTTTGAAGTGAATGACTTCATTAAACTCAATCAATTTATAAACGATTGGGATATTGCTGAAAAAGGTTCTGATGCAGCCAATGCCGCCACGTGGATCATCGAGGATAGATTAACGTTCCCCTATTTATCATGGACAGAACATCCACTTGACATCCAACGGGTAAGTCATTATTACATTCCCATCGCAACCCGAGAAGATTTAGAGGCGATTGAATCAACTAACAGCCATATTTTTGCTGTGGGGACAGAGTTTGAATTAGTGACGTCAGGTGGTCTTGGTAAGTCCTATATACTAATTGATGACATTGATTTGAGCGAGGCTGATTGGGTGCCACTAGCGAGTGGATCGAACCCATTTAATGGTGTTTTATTCGGTAACGATAAGACAATTTCTGAGATGAAAGTGATTGATTATAGAGGTGGACTTTTTACTGCAATTTCGGGTGCCCACATTTCATCCGTGATAATCGATAATGCTGAGCTTTCAAATACTAATCAGATAGGAAAAGGGTTTATCGCTGAATCAGCTACAAATGGTTCTAGAGTCACTTTACTCAAAAATCTCATCATTACGAATTCATCAATTATAACAGTGGATAGTTACTCGAGTGGAAACGGGGGACTAATTGCTTACAATAATTCTGAGCTCATCATTGAGAATGTTCATGTGAGTGCAGATATCAAGGGCGGGACTCAATCAGGTGGATTCATTGGTTTAAACATAAATCAAAATAAGATCCGTATCATCCAATCGAGTTTTAATGGAAATATAACAGTACATTCGACTGTTGATTCTAATTATGTGGCTGGTTTTATTGGTGATAATATAGCCTCTGATGGACAGATTGGCGAAATTGAAATATCTGATTCATATGTGAGTATTAGCTTGAAAAGTATTCAAAGTGGTGTATATTTTGGAAACTTTGTTGGCCGAGTACAGGATGCTCAAAAAATTGATATATCAAATTCGTATGCACTATTTACGATTAACGAAGAATATAGAGGTGAATTAGGTGGTGTGGTCGGATTTATGAAAGAAGAGAACAATCCAATATTAAACGTTAGTTTTAGCTTCATCTCAGGTGAATTTGATAAAGTCACAAATTCCGGGGGTGTTATTGGGGATTTTGAGCGGAGTGATTCCACGGATTCGAATGACCCAGATATCAACTTAAACGAGATGTATACAAACGCAATCCAAATCAGTCAAACAACTGATTCTTCAGAAATACAAATCACAGGTGTTATGGGCAACCTAAGCACTGCAGACTTTTCAGGATGGGACACAACCACTTGGACCACCGATCAAACGCTCCCCTATCTAAGCTGGGAAGTTACCCCCTAATAAAAAACAGTCTACTTATGTAGACTGTTTTTAGATTATATCTATGTGTTCAAGAATCCATTCAGCTTGTTTTCTTAGGGCCGTCACATTTTCAGCGTCCATCTTTTTAAATAATGAGAGGGGAATTCCCATTCTCGGATTTTTCTCGAGCGTTTCCATGTGCCGGTCGATGAAGTTCCAATATAGGGCGTTAAAGGGGCACGCTTTTTCGCCCGTTTTAGCTTTCACATCATAATGACATGAATCACAGTAATCCCCCATTTTATGGATGTAAGACCCGGATGAAATATACGGCTTGGTGGCCATCAGACCCCCATCGGCATTTAGGGCCATCCCAATGACATTCGGTGTGACCACCCAGTCGTGACTATCCACAAACATTTCTAAAAACCAGTCATTCACTTCTTTAGGGTTAACACCGGCTAAATTTGCAAAATTGCCTAAGACCATGAGGCGTTGGATATGATGCGCATAGCCATCATTGATGACATGGCTCGTCGCGTCTTTCACGCAGTGCATTTTCGTATTGCCATCCCAATAATAATGAGGGAGATTGCGAGTGTGGCCATAATGATTGTGGTCGTGATATCCGGGCATTTCTTTTAAGTAAATGCCCCGGATGTATTCACGCCATCCTAAGATTTGTCTGATGAAGCCTTCCACACTGTTGATGGGGGCGCCACTTGCGAGTTTGAATTCCGCGTTTTTGATGAGGTCAATCGGATCTAAAAGCCCGGTGTTCAGCGCTTGAGATACCATGGAGTGGGAGACATCTTTATATTGGGTCGTGAGGGCGTCTTGATACGGGCCAAAGGTGGCCAACCTTTCTTTAAAGAAGTGATCGGCTAAAGCTTTGGCTTCCGCGTGGGTGACGGGTTGTCTAAAACCATTCACCTCACCGGGGTGTTCTTGAAATTGATCATTCACATACGCCATAACGTCCCGGGTCATCGGGTCTATCTCGGGCCACTTTGGTTCCGGGATGAAGGTGTTTTTTGGGAGTTTCTTGCGGTTTTCTTTGTCAAAACTCCACGCACCTTGGACGGGTTTATCACCGTCCATGAGAATGTTATAGTCTTTGCGCATGGCGCGGTAAAAAGGATCCATTTTATAAGGCCTTTTAGAAAGTCTTGCCTTGACGTCAGATTCTTTCAAGATGAACTGCGCATCATGGAATGCCTGGCGGCTGATACCCAATCCATTAATGATGGATGATTGCCACGCCACAATATCCGCATCCGTCGCTTGGATGGTTAAGAGTTCATCGGGATTTAACTTGCTTAATGTGTCTTTGGTGTTGCCTTGGATGAAGCGCACGTTAAAGCCTAACGCTTTTAGCGTGGCTTCATGGTGGCGCATGGCACTCATGAGTGCCACGATGCGCTTTTTATGAAAGGGTCGCATCCGGTAAAAAGCGTCATCTTCAATGAGGACGATTAAGTCATCATCCCCTAAATGTTTAAAGGCCTCTTGCGAAAGATGCAGT
>CBFHLD010000036.1:0-7471 GCA_965656585.1 Candidatus Izemoplasmataceae bacterium
TTAGACTGGAAGGATGTGGGCCAGTTTTTAGCTCAACAGTGGATTGATTATGAACCGGGGATTCACTGGTCTCAAATCCAAATGCAAGCAGGCCTAATTCCCCCTCGTCATATTCCCATTTATGATGTGATTAAACAGTCTAAAGAAACCGATCCTAAAGGGGATTTCATCCGGCAAAATATCCCAGAACTGGCGTATCTATCGGCCGCAGAAATCCATGAACCATGGAAACTAGATTCTAATCCCTATTATGAACCCATGGTGGATTACGAACCCACGCTTCAATCCGCTAAAGAAACACTCTACGCGATCAAAAAAGAACCGGAAAGGAAACCCAATGTTTAAATCCACCATCAGGTCTGAAGTCATCTCCGTAAAAGCCCATGAGAATAAACTCGATGTCATCTTGACGAAACCCGAAGGCTTTACCTATCAAGCCGGCCAATACGGAGGCTTTAAAATCGTTGACGCCCCCAGTGATAAAACGCGGACGCTATCGTTTGCGTCGAGTCCGGATGAACCAAATATCCGGATTGGGACGCAACTCTCAGATCCACCGTCCACCTTTAAAAAGACCCTTTCAACGTTAAAAAAAGGGGCCATCATTGAAATCAAAGGACCCCATGGGGACTTTCTTTGGAAAGACCGGAAACCGCAAGCGGTGATGATTGGTCTTGGTGTGGGGATCACACCGATTCGCTCACTACTCCTCAGCCGGTCTGATTTATCTCAGACAACGCTCATCTACGCAGGGGCTTCTTACAAGCTCTATCTCGAAGAATTCAAATCGCTTGAGTCATCGCATGGTTTGACTCTCATTGAAACCAAGCATCGCGATGATTTAGCAGAAGCCATAAAGCAGTTAAAAGACACAGAAGAAACTGAATTTTATGTGAGTGGTTCAATGAAAGCCATTACGGGGACGACCAAAGCCATTAAATCATTAGGGGTCAAAGGCAAATTCATCTATTCAGACATTTTTACCGGGTATTAAAAAAGAATGATGACGTTTTAAAGCGCCATCATTCTTTTTTCTATTTTTTGATAGAGTGGTTTCATCCGTTCTTCTTTCACATGAGTTAAGTAATCCTTAAGGTCAAACCACTGAATCCCGCTGTGTTCGGCATCGTTATAATCAATCTGGACGGTATCATCCACAAACAACCCATAAGTTATATTTAAGTGAAGATGATCGGGCACATAGTGTCCTTTTTTCATGTGATTTTGAACATGAATGACATCTAAGGCCACGGGGGTTTCAGAGATTTTTGCAAAGGAGGGTATGCCCGTTTCTTCAGTGGCTTCTTTCAGCGCCACATGCAGACAATCCGGGTCACCATCATTATGTCCGCCAAACCATCCCCACGATTGATAGATGTTGTGAAATCCCATCAACACTTTGGTTTTAGCCATATTCATAATGAACACCGAAGACGTCACATGTGCGGTTAGATTGGTCCGGTCGAGGGCATCGGCATTTCTTTCAAAAAAAACATTCATTAAGGCTTGATCAGTTTTTTCTTGTTCAAGTGTCGCGGTATAGTTTTGAACGACATCGATGTAATTCATAGTTATCACCTTTTTCAAGTGTAGCATTTTTTTATCAAACAGGTGCGTCCAGTTCGACGGTTTTTGGTAAGAATATCGCGGTGATGACAGGTACGAGTAAAATGCCTGCGGTCACGAAGTATAAAACAGGCAGTGAGAAAAAAGCCCCAATCGAAACCATGAGTGCGCCCGAAGCGAGCTGACCGATCGCATCGAGTTGGCCAAAGCTTGAAAGCACCGTGGCCTTAATAGACGGGGGTGTATTTTCCACCATTACGTTGATTAAAATCGGTTCACTGGACGCGCGGGCTGCATGAAATAAAATAAAGCCGATTAAGGCAAGGAGAGGCGCACTGAAAAATCCGAAACTAAAGATGCCAAACGCCATCAAGAAAAATAGAAGTGTGAGCCATGCATTGACATGGTGGGCTTCGGTAAATACACGTTTATTAATCGCAATTAATAGCGCTCCGCTTGTCACCATAAAAAGTTTTAGTCCGGCAATGATCCAAACCGGGGATAACGTGAGATTTCTCAGGCCTAAGTTATCAAGCACGTGCACTTGATAAGTCCGGTCGATGCCTTCTGAATAAAGGCCTAAAAACAGCATAATGATAAAAAGAATTCGAAGCGCATGATGTTTTTTAATATGGGTAAACCCGTCACCGAGTTGACGGAGATAATCCCGCCATGTTTGACGGACTTTTTCAAAGGTTTTTTGTTCAGGCATAAAAGCGATTAAATAGATGGCAAGCATACTCATTAAGGTCCCTGCGAGAGCCATCGCATACACGGGGTTAATACTGCCAATGAAACCCGATAAAAGGATGCCCCCCACACTGCCAAATAGACTGTATTGTTTCCCAGTGAGTAAGGTGTCTTTCACGGTATGATGGGTTTCATCTGAAAGCCACGCATCAAATGCCCCACTGATGAGGGTTTCTCCCAGCCCCCAAACAATTTGGGCCATGAATATGACTGCAAATATGGATGTAGACAGTTCCAAGAAAAATCCGGAGGCAATAATAAAAAGCCCGATAATGACGGACCATTTACGGCTGTATAAATCAGCGACCACGCCCGTCGGCACTTCAAAAAGTAACACGGCGATTTCTAAAGCGGTGCCGAGTAAAATGAGTTGATAGATTTCTAGGTTGACCACATCAATGCGGTAGATAATGGCTGCGGTAAACATGAGATTAAACGCGAAACTCATGAAAAAGCGACTCAATAAGTAGATGGCCTTGGGGGTCATGACAGCTCCTAAAATGTGTGTGATTCACTGAATCTATCATACACTATTTAGTTTTGTCACTGGGACAGTGGCAAGGTTAAATTACTTTGTCTTGCGATTGATAACGCTTACTTTTTACAATGAAGGTAGAAACCAATCATTTTATTAGGAGGAACATATGGATTCAAGTATCCGCGTACGCATTCAATCAATGGGTCGATTCTTAAGCGGAATGGTCATGCCAAACATTGGCGCATTCATCGCTTGGGGACTCATTACTGCATTATTCATCCCAACGGGGTGGCTACCGAATGAATCACTCGCCGAGCTCGTCGGTCCGATGATCATTTACATGTTACCCTTGCTCATTGGGTTTACCGGGGGCCGTTTAATTTATGGCATCCGGGGTGGGGTATTAGGCGCAATTGCGACCATGGGGGTCGTCGTTGGGGCTGATATTCCAATGTTTATTGGTGCCATGTTCATGGGTCCACTGGGTGGGTTTGTGATTAAAAAGATTGATGATTTACTGAAAGACAAAATCCCTACAGGCTTTGAGATGCTCGTCAATAACTTCTCAGCAGGGATTGCGGGAACACTGCTCGCCCTTTTTGCCTTAGTCATCATTGGCCCTATCGTTTTAGGACTCAACAATGGATTAGAAACGTTAGTTGATCTTATTGTTGAGGCAAACTTATTACCTTTCGCATCATTCTTCATTGAACCCGCGAAGATTTTATTCTTAAATAATGCCATCAACTTTGGTGTGTTAGGTCCTCTAGGGGTCAACGAAGCGGCTGAAACTGGAAAATCCATCTTCTTCATGTTAGAAACCAACCCAGGTCCGGGTCTTGGAATCTTGCTTTCATTCTGGGTTTTCGGTAAAGGAGCCTCTAAAGCATCAGCGCCTGGGTCGGTCATTATTCATTTCTTAGGCGGAATTCATGAAATCTATTTCCCTTATGTCTTAGCGAAACCTGTCTTGGTACTCGCAGCCATCGCTGGGGGATTCACCGGCGTCTTAACCTTCGTCATTTTTGGGGTCGGTTTAGTGGCTACTCCATCCCCAGGTAGTATATTTGCTTACATTGCGATGACCCCTCAAGGCGATTTCCTTGGCATGTTTGCCGGGATCATCACCTCCACCGTGGTCAGTTTCTTAGTGGCTTCATTCTTCTTGAAAATCGATAAATCCAAAGTCGAAGATATTGATGAAGCAAAAGCCAAAGTTGCTTCCATGAAATCGGCCGGTCAAAAGAAAGCCGCATCGGTGAATTTAGTAGTCTTTGCGTGTGATGCTGGTATGGGATCAAGTGCCATGGGCGCTTCCACTTTGAAAAAGAAATTTAAAGCGTCAGGCATTGCCATTGAAGTCATCAACACGAGCTTAGAAGAAATTCCAGAAAATGCGGATCTAGTGGTCACGCACCGAGATCTAAAAGCGCGTGCCTCTCAAAACGCCCCCAACGCTGAAATCGTGGCGATTGAAAACTTTGTAGGCGCACCCGAATACGATCAACTTGTTGAACGCTTAAAATAGAAAATCCGATAAAGTGGCCGCTCACCTCCCCTTGGCCACTTTATTTTTATTTACCTTTGTCACAACCATTTCTCAAAAAGTATGACAAAATAAAACCATCAAACCCACCCATTTATTTAGAATTGGCATATTATAAAAGGGTAGAAGGTGAATCGCTATGTCTGATTTTTTGACGAATCGTGAACGACAAATTATCCTTTCATTGATCGAATCAGAAACGCCTATCACCATCCAAAATATCGCGGATGAGATTGGCGTTTCAAGACGGACCATTTTGCGTGATATGAAATATGTCGATCAATGGTTTGAGCGTCATGATGCGACCATTCACCGTCAAGGACCCAATGGACTTTGGGTTCCCGTTTCTTTGGAAGTCAAACAAGCATTAAAAAGTGAAGTAACATCACAGTCTTACACGCATGTTTATTCCCCCAAAGAAAGATATACCTTTATCGCAACTGAGCTTTTACAGACCCAAGATTTATACAAAATATCTGTCTTTGCCCATGCCCTTGATGTTTCTGAAGCCACCATTTCGCATGATTTAAACCATGTGGAAAAAGCCTTACAGGCTTTTAATCTTAAGGTGGTGAGGCGACAAGGGTATGGATTAACTTTAAAGGGCAGTGAAGCGGATAAGCGCCGAGCTCTAATGAGTTATATTTACGAAGAGTTGGATGAAAATGAGTTACGTAAGGTCATTAGGACGTATGTGGCTCCCATTAACACGTATGCCAATCAATCACGGTCTCATTCAGCCATTACCCAAAGTTTATTAGATCTCATTGATATCAAAACCATTCAAATCATTGAATCAGCCATCAAAGATTCTGAAGCTTCCATGGGATTTGAATTTGTCGAAAGCTCCTACACCGCCTTAGCCGTTCATTTGGCGCTGGCGATTAAACGCTTGCAAAAAGGTGACATCATCGAGATGCCCGCTGATACGTTGGATAATTTACGGGCCTTTGAAGAATTTTCCGTGGCGGAATTTTTAATCGATAGCATTGCCCAAAAATTAAATCTTACAATCCCCGAAGCAGAAGTCGGCTACATCACGATGCATTTGAAAGGGGCACGGTATCATCATGGTCTTTATGATGAGACACTCCTGCAGTTCAACGAGCTCATTATTTCCAATTATCAGCTGACCGCTCTAATCAATAAAATGCTCAACCGGGCTGAAACACTCACAGGATTTCCCATCAAAAAATCATCGAGTTTATTGGTGGGACTGGTGGATCATATTCGTCTCGCCATCAACCGGATTCAACTTAAATTAGACATCAGGAATCCCCTCCTCGATAAGATCAAAGAAAATTATCCGGATGTCTATGAGGTGGCTAAAGATGTTGTATCAATCCTTGAAGACGGATTAAACATTCAAATGCCAGATGCCGAAATCGGCTATATTGCCATGCATATTGGATCTTCCATTGAGGCACTGAAAAATAAGGAAGGCGCCAATGCAAGGCATTATAAAGTGGTGGTTACCTGTACGTCTGGGATAGGAACATCGAAGATGCTGGCTGAGCGGATTCGGTCTGAGTTTGACACCATTTCAATTGAAGCCATTTTATCTACCACCCAAATTTCTGAAGTATGGCTTTTAGAAAAAAACATTGATCTCATCATTTCAACGGTTCACTTTGACAATCGTTTAGTCCCTGTCATTATGGTCAATCCATTATTGCTCGATAGCGATGTCCAAAAATTAAAGACCGCTTTACAATCGGTGCAGTTGATGGACTCTTCAAGGGGCTCTCAAGAGATTCCCAGACTGAATAAATCATCGCTTGAAAAAATGGCCCAAACATCACTGGCCGCCGTTGAAATCTTAAACCAATTGAAAATCGATGATGATGTTCAAGTTACATCGGTGGAAGACTTAATTGATTATGTGGTGGGCCGTACCAGTTTAGACCTCGATTTCCAAGCGACGCTTAAAAAGGATATCTTTGCCCGAGAGGCGCTTGGAAGCGTCATTTTCAAAGATGAAGGGGTGTTGTTTTTACACACCCGCTCATCCGCGGTTACATCCTTACATGTATTAGTCATTAGGCATCATCCTTTAGATTATCAAGGGTCTTCGTGTGAGGCGACACTCGTCTTGCTTGCGCCTAAAGAAGTCGATTCTTATGCCCTGGATGTCATCAGTGAAGTCAGCCGGATGACCGTCTCTGAGCCACACTTTTTAACGCAAATTAAAGATCAAGAAACCGTTCAGTTATATCAAACATTTGAAGATCATATGACACGCTTCGTCATGCATCAAAATACACGACTCAAGGTCTCACACTAGGAGAGGATTATGCAATCCATATTAAGTCCCCACAACATTTTATTAGGACAAAAATCCGTCACACGCGATGAAGCGATTCAAATAGCGGGCGAACGACTCGTTGAAGAAGGCTATGTGCAACCGCATTACATCGACGCCATGTTTGAACGTGAAACCATTGTCTCCACGTATATCGGCAATGGCATTGCCATCCCTCATGGTGTCGGGAAAGCAAAAGACGCCATTATCAAAAGCGGGATTGTCGTATTTCAATATCCCGAAGGCATTGACTATAACGGGAATACCGCTTACGTGGTGATTGGCATTGCCGGCCAAAACAACGATCATATTCAAATATTAGCGAATATTGCCGAAGCCTTTGGCGAGCTTGAAGACGCCGAAGTATTATGGCGCTCTGATGATGTCAACTTAATTTATGAACGCTTCACCGAAGGCATTCAAGAATGATTGTCACGCTCACCCTCAATCCAGCCATCGATACGACCGTGGTTGTGGCCCAAAAAGACCAAGCCAACGAACACATCTTAAGCCAGCGCTCCGATGTCGGAGGTAAAGGCATTAATGTCTCTAAAACACTCCAGGCGATGGGCCAAGAATCGCATGCCGTCATTGTGACTGCGGGTAAAAACGGTGAAACCATTAACACCCATCTCAAGGCATTGAATCTATCATTTAAAGCGTTTGAGATCCCGGGTGAAACCCGTGAAAATCAGAAGATAATCTCAGATGATGATGGGTCGATGGTGGAAAAAAATGAACCCGGCCCAACGGTACCCGATGGAATTTTAGACGCATTGATTGCATATTTGGATGGTTTGCTTAAGCCCTCAGATTTATGCGTTTTATC
>CBFHLD010000037.1:0-7283 GCA_965656585.1 Candidatus Izemoplasmataceae bacterium
TCTTTACGGACTTCAAATTTACGACCCATGGTTATTCCTCTTCTCTCAGTGTGGTTTGGTGGGGAGCTAGATGGACTTTACGCTCTTTGTAAAGTGTCCCTAAAGCGCGTTTAAACGCGGCTTTTGACATATGAAATTCTTTAAATATCGCATCGGAATTGCTTTTATCACCATAGGGAATGGATCCTTGTTTTATTAAAACATCTAAAATACGGTCGGCATCACTTTCTAAGGCCAATTCTTTTTGGGGCGTTAGGGTGCCATTGTATTTCAGCCGGCTCACCATATGCGTAATGGTGATCTCCAAGGCTTCACCGATGCGGTGTTGTTTCCGGGTATGTTTGTAGTAGACGTATATTTCAAACCCATCTTGGGTGAAACACACTAAGCCTTCGGGGCCTAGATTAAACACATACGCCTGAACCGTCAGTCCCACCTCAAGTTCACCTTGGGGTTCTAACGTTTTAGACAGTTGGAAACGAGCAGGAATCTTTGCGACCATTTGAGATTTTCCCGGTTTGAGATGGGCAAACACTAAATCGCCTTTTTGGGGCCACTCCTCTTTCAAGTGGGGAAGGTCGTCTTTGGATAAAAGCATGTCTTTTTTTAGACCGATGTTAACAAATACCCCAAGGCCAAATTTTTGTTCCACCACTTCGACCCACGCACAGTCATACGCGGTGATGGTAGGGACATAGGTCGTGGCGACCACCGATTTGGATTGATCAAAATATAAAAAGGCATCCACCGTATCATTTTCATGAAGGGGATGTTTCGTGAGTGATTGACTTAAAAAAATGGCGCCGTCATCATTTTCCAACTGGTAGCCATCGGATTCTACGCTGATGACGCGCATGGTGTTCATTTGAGCAACTTTGAGTCCTGGCATATCTATGCACCTCGTTAAAGTATTATAACAAAAGAGATTTAATCACGCACCGCTTATATTTGGGTTGCTTTTAGCAGGCGCCTTTGGTACAATGATTTCGCATATTGATTGAAGGAGGAAGCTCTGTGGCAAATATCAAACAACAAGCGAAACGGATCGGTCAAGACGCCAAACGTCGTCAGGCCAATGTCATTTTCAAATCCAGTTTAAAAACGGCCATCAAAAAAGTGGAAGCTGCTGCGTCAAACCAAGACGCTGAAGCCGCCAAAGCCCCACTATCAACGGCGTTCAAAAAACTCGATAAAGCAGTATCTAAAGGCATTCACCATAAAAATTACGTCAATCGTACCAAAGCGCGTTTACAAAAACTTGTCAACGACATCAATTCAAGTCCTGCCGCTTAAACAGTGGTTCGGACTTTTTTTATACCCCAAGTACAAATAATTCAAGGGCTAAGGTTTTGTCCATGAGACCCGTTTTAATCTTGAGGTCATACATTTCTAATTGTTTGAGGCTTTTTTCCACATGGGCTCTGGGGTACTGCCGCGCGTTTTTCATCATGTAATACGCCCGTCCACTTTTAACATTCAAATACTGTTGAATCGCATCTTGATCCATGCCTTCAGCCATTAAACTTTGGGTAAGGACCATTTCTCGGAATTTATTGATGAAGGCACTGAGAATTCTCAAGGGATCTTCTTTCGCCGCCAACATCAGACTGATGCGTTTAAACGCGGCTTCTTTTTCGCTGGCAAACAGCAAATTCATAATATCAAACACGTTATCTTCCATTTGAATGGTGATCAAACGATCAAGCGTTTCATCATCCACATGGGTTTGACCCGCCGCATAAAGCAATAATTTTTGCAGTTCATGATAGGCCGTTTCAGGGTCGTGAGTAATGCGTTCCATTAATAACTTTTTGCCATCGGGAGAAAGCGTGAGCTGGGCTTTGGATAATTGCCTTTCAACCCAAGCGTTTAAATCTTGAGGTTTTTTACTCGGTGCACTGATGATTTCGGCGTGTTCATAAAACGCTTTGATTTCTTTATTTTTTAGCAGCGTCGCATGGGGCACTTGAAAAATTAAGAGTGTCGGTGATTCACTGGAGGCCGTAATAAATTTAAAATGGGTGCTTTCAGCCATTTGTGCTTTGGCTTTGGCATCGGCAAAAAAATGCGCATTTTTGATGACCACGCATTTTTGATCAGCCATAAAAGGAATGGTGAGGGCATCTTGCAGCGCAGTGTCTAAATCAACTTCGTCCAAATCATAAACGCTTTGATTAAACGCATCGATGTCGGCACTTTTAATGAGCTGATTGGTTTTATTTTTAATGAAGAAAAAATCCGGGCCATGCAAGATATAAATCGTCATAAAAACCTCCCCATTAGTGTAGCATATTTTAAGGCCAAAACGCAGGGAGAGAAAGCGTCCATTTAGGCCCGATAATAAAGCGCGTTGTCCCGTGAATATCGGTTCTAAAAATCTCGATGTCACGGCTTTCTAAGCGCGCAATCACATCATCACTCGGAAAATCAAAGCGGTTAGCATGCGGTAAATTAATCAACGCAAGCTGTGGATTCACGTGATCTAAAAAGGCGTCACTGGTCGAGCTTTTAGACCCGTGGTGAGAGACTTTTAAAACATCAATGTTAGATACTGGCCGGGTGACAAATTCCGCTTCTCTTAAGGCTTCGATGTCACCGGTAAATAAGGCCCTCCAGCCTTTACGCTCAAGGGTGACCACCACGGATTGTTCATTTTTGGATGAATAGATTCGGGTGGGCTGGTCAAAGGTCAATTGGGCGTCACCACAGGTTAAAGTTTCTGGAAGATTCTCAGGGGTGATGTGATCATCCCAAGAAAAATAAGGATCGTTCATCAATACTTCAATGCCATCGGCGTGATCGGCATCATCATGCGTCGTAATGATGACATGAAAATGATTGATCCCATGGTTTTTGAGATGGGTTTTGAGCGCTTCACTGGTCATTTCTGTGCCGCCATCAATTAAGACATTACAGCGGTTCATTGGCGCTTGATATAAAAAACTATCCCCATCTACATCAAGCACCGATAAGACAGGGTAAAACGAAAGGCTAGACATGATGAACCCCGCCGCAATCAATGTACTGGAACTGGTAATCAAGCGATACATTGACCCTTTTGAAGTGATTAAAATAATCACCCATCCGGCGTAATAAAAAAGCGTAAAGACGCCAAATGTAAAGGGCACACTTACTGGGATATAGACCCACTCATATGCCCAAAGCAACATCGTTTCAAAGCCCCTAAAAAGGGGGGCCATGATGACTTCTAAGACGGGAATAAAAAACGTGAGATATGAAAGCGGAAGTAAATAAAAGCCCAAGACGATGACCGCGATGATGTTTAAAAAAATACTGCTTAAATTTACACTCCCACTCATCATCATAATCAAAGGAAGTGTGGTCATAAACGCATAGATTGATACTCGCATAGGTGCCCCCTTTAATGAAAGGGTAGGCGCCATGAGTAGTAAGATTAAAGTCACCGAGTAACTGAGTAAAAAGGCGGGCTGAAAAATGACATTGGGCGTGATTAATAAACTACCAATTATCAGTAACCCTAGTCCATCAAGCGGCGTTAAAGTCCCGTTAAAACGGCGGTTTAACTGAATGAATAAATAGAGTAAACTGGCCCGCATTAACGAGACTGAAAAATCCGTTAATAAAAGATAAACCCCTAAAATCCCGCCGATGATCAAAAGCCTGATATCGCGTGGGATTTTTTTGAGTAGAAGTTCTAATGCCACGGCTAAAAGCCCAACATGAAGGCCCGATACCGCAAAGATATGGGCAATGCCAAGGGCTCGAATCTGGGTAATTAAATCCTCATCAAATCCGCCTGTAGAGCCCAGAAAAAAAGCCGTCATGTAAGGTTTTAGTGCGGTAAATTCACGGTCAATGTACGCTTGAACTTTTTGGGATAAACCGGGTTGAACGTCTTTATAATCGGTGATTTCGACCGTCTTTGCATACAGTGTCCCGCGAATATTTTGACTTTGTAAATACTTCGATTGATCAAAGCCCCCGATTAAACTGGACTTGTTTTCCGGCAGTAACTGAAAAGAAGCCCGTACGGTGCTTCCCGGTTTTAAAGGGGGCGTCCCCACATATAAATAAAACGTGCCTTCTGAGGTTTTAAGGGTGTGTTTGGTGTCTTCGACGTGAATGATTTCACCTTCTTCAGGCACGCTGATGGGACGCATTTCTAAGACGCCCCAGTGAACGATTAAAAGCACACTGAGCACGAAGGCCCATTTCAATAACCGTTTATCCAAGCGAAAAAGCCACATTCCCACCAGTGGTAAAAGCCCCCATAAAAAAAGGTGCGTGAGCGCAAGCCGGACGATAAAAAGCGCCACCCCTAAAGCAATGTAATCCCCGCTACGGGGTAATGAGCGTTTCAATGTTTGCAAGCGTCTGTGCTCCAATACCTGGGACATCGAGAAGATCTTCGATGGTTTTAAATGGGCGTTCACTGCGGGCTTGAATGATCGCTTCGGCCGTGGCGGGTCCAATGCCTGGGAGTGTTTCAAGTTCACTGGCAGTCGCGTGATTTATTGAAATTTTACCGTCTAAAATGGATGAGTGTTCCCCGCTTGAAGGAATGATGATCAGCCAACCATCATAGACGGTTTGGGTTTGATTGAGCGAGGAAATATCGGCGTCATCGGTGAGTCCTCCCGCCCGGTGAATCACGTCAAATAAGCGGCTACTTTCAGCCACCTTATAAATGCCAGGGGTTTTGACCTCACCGCGTAATTCCACATAGACAAAAGCCTGAACTGGCGGCGAAGCGTGGATTTGCTCTTCAGAAGGTGAGGTGAACCGGTCAAATCTCAGGCCAATGACCACCAACCAACACGCCCCGGCAATGATGAGTGGCCACTTCTTTTTCAGCATAAAAAAACACTCCTTCACTGAAAACGATACACGCTTAGGAGTGTTTTACTTTTTTAAAACATAAATGGTTCGCTCGGCCCAAACAACCCGATCCACCACATTAAAAGGCTTTAGTAACGTTTTTATCGTGGCAGAATCAAAACTGCGTTGATTGAGTGTGGTGACCGTATCTTGACGTTTTAAACGGTGCCTAAAACTACACGGGTAAGGCCCCTTAGAAATGCGCCATATTAAGGTTTCATCTTGCAAGCTTAAGGTTTCTTCATAGCCAATCATCGATTCGATGTAATCACAGTTTAAAACATCAAAAAAGACCATGCCTCCAGGCGCGAGCGCGTCATACATGTGGGCGATGGTGCGAGCAAATTGATCCAAGGTTTCTAAGTGGTTGATCACATCAAACCCCATCACGATGTGATCCACGGTAAAAGGAATCGGGTCTAGAATATTATGTGGGGCTACTTCCAAGTCGCACTGAGCGTCTTTCGCATTGGTTTTGGCGAGGGTTAAAAAATCCAGGCTAATATCGGTCGCCAATACTTCAAAGCCTGCTTGAGCGAGTTCAATCCCAATGAATGCAGGGCCACAGCCCATCTCTAAGAATTTCCCATGGGAGAGGTGGCTTTTGATTGTATCTAAATAAAGTTGTTTTAAGTCATGATCGTAATGTTGGGCGTAAAAGTCATAAAAAAGCGCATATGGGTCATGATTCATCGGCGACCGTCCAGTGCGGTAGGTCAAACCACAATTTTTCCAAATGGTAATACTCACGTTCTTCTTTTAAGAACACATGGACAATCGTGTCCCCACACGTCACCAACACCCAATCGGAATCGTTAGCCCCTTCGACGTGGTTGGTAAAAGAAGATTCTACCGGTAAGTCTTTAAGCCGTTTCATCGTGGCTTGGAGTTGCCGCTGGTTGGTGGCGGTCGCAATCACGATGTAATCATGAAAAGGGTTGGTGGTTTTCACATCATAAACGATTCGATCGACGGTTTTCATGTCACTGAGTGTGGTCAGTACAGGATCAAGTTGACTCATTCAGCCATCCTTTCTTTAAGGTAATAATGGTACGTTTCTAAGCTATAGGCGTTCAGCCGGTCATGCTTAATATCGTATTCATATAAATGGGCAAGCATTAACCGAAACGCGTGCTCAAAATCGGTTTCAGCGACGCTTCTTAACTGGGCCGCTTCATCGTATGGACGCGACGGCTCAATTTTATCGGCGAGCATGAGAATTTTTTCTTCAAGGCTCATCTGGGCCCGTCCTGTTGTATGGTACTTAATCGCATCCACCAACGGTTTCGAGAGCCCGTCGTCTTCGGCGATTAAACTCGCCGAATAGCCATGCATCATAAATTCAGGGAGGGTTTTCCAGTTGGCTTTTTGATGGCTATCAAACACTTCTAAATGAAACGCGAGGGGTTCATATTTGGTGAGATCATGATAATACGCTGCTGCTTCTAAACCCATAGGGTTTAGGCCTTTAACTTTAGCCCAGTGCATGGCTAAATCTCTGACACCTTCCACGTGGGGAATGCGCTCAGGAATCGCTTGATATACATTAAAAAAACGTTCTTTTATCGTCACCCAATCACCCCTTTATGAAAGACTAAGTGGACCGGTTGATAAGACGCTATCGTGACTTTTTTTACACCTTGGAACCGAACAAACCCTAACCCTGGGAAAAAACAACTGATACTTTCTTCGTGTAGATCGGTCGTTTCAATGCTTAAAGGTACAGACGGATCGGTGCTTGCGGGTGGATTTAATAGATGCCCAACTTTAGACTGGTAAAAAACATCAGGCTCTTTATCCAATCTCGCATGGATGGTCAGTGGATTGGCAAAATACGTCACCACCGATCCCTTGGGTTCTTCATCAAAATAAAAATACGCGAGGCCGCCAATGAAAAAGGCCCGGTGAGACACCGTTTGAAAAACAACCGGTTTAATTTCTTTAAAGGGCATAATTCGTCTTAAAGAATCCCCACTTAAATAGTAACGGTAAGACCCTTTAGAAGCCATCCCTGGCGTGTCATAAAGCGTATGAGCCCCGAGTCTAAACGGGATGAGGCCTTGGGTAATGTTGGATTCAAAGGAGGTGGTGATCGGATTTTTCACGTCCGACTGAGCGGCTAAAATGGCGTTTAACACCGAACTTTTCCCGACATTCGATACCCCCACGAGCGTCACATCTTGACCGAGGGATAATGTCTCCATGGTATCAATCAAGGCATCAATTTCGGTTTTTTTAATGGCCGAGACTAACTGAATGGCATCGACTCTTAACCCGTAACCAGCCGCCATCGCTAAATACGCTTGTTCCAGTTTTTCACGCGATAAACTTTTGGGGAGGATGTCGATTTTATTCACGACAAGCAACGTGCGTTTATGCACAGAAAGCGCATTAAAATGCGCATGCATCGATCCGTAAAAATC
>CBFHLD010000038.1:0-6637 GCA_965656585.1 Candidatus Izemoplasmataceae bacterium
GTGGAAAGATAAAGAACACTTAGAACTCTTTTTAGTGGAAGGCGATTCCGCCGGGGGCTCGGCTAAACAAGGCAGGGACCGCCGCTTCCAAGCCATCTTACCGTTACGCGGGAAAGTCATTAATACCGAACGTGCGAAAATTGAAGATGTCTTAAAAAACGAAGAAATCACCACCATCATCCATACCATTGGGGCCGGACTGGCCGCCGATTTTGATCTGGATGCGTGTAATTATTCGAAAATCATCATCATGACCGATGCCGATACCGATGGGGCGCATATTCAAGTCTTACTCCTCACCTTTTTCTTCCGCTATATGCGTCAATTGGTTGAAGCCGGAAAAATCTACATCGCCCGGCCGCCTTTATATAAAGTAACCTATACAGAAAAAGGGAAACCTAAGACCGAATACCTCTGGGATGATGCCGCCTTAGAAGCCATCCAAAAGAAACGGAAACTTAAAAACATCCAACGCTTTAAAGGACTCGGTGAGATGAATGCCGATCAACTCTTTGATACGACCATGAACCCGGGCACCCGGACGCTCATTCAAGTTAAAGTGGACGATTTAGCCGACACCGAACGCCGGATCAAAATTCTCATGGGTGATCAAGTCGAACCGCGCCGCGATTGGATAGAAGCCAATGTGGCTTTTACGCATGAAGACTCGTTTAACGTGGAGGAATCGTAAATGGCAAAGAAAAAACCCGATCTCTCCGCACTCATCGATAAGTTTATTGAAACCCAAAACTTAGAAGACATCGTCGGCGACCGGTTTGGGAAATATTCCAAATACATCATTCAAGACCGGGCCTTGCCCGATGTGCGCGATGGCCTCAAACCCGTCCAGCGCCGTATTTTGTATGCGCTACATAAACTCCATTTAACCCCGGATAAGCCCTATAAAAAATCAGCAAGAATTGTCGGGGATGTCATCGGGAAATACCATCCGCACGGGGATTCTAGTGTCTATGATGCCATGGTCCGCATGGCTCAAGACTTTAAGTTTTTAGTCCCCTTGATTGATATGCACGGAAATAAAGGGTCCATTGACGGCGACCCCGCCGCGGCCATGCGCTACACGGAAGCCAAGATGGCGAAGGCTTCCCAGTATCTCCTCCAAGACATTGATAAAAAAACCGTGGGCTTTGTCCCGAACTTTGACGATGAAGAACTTGAACCGGTCGTTTTACCGGCCCGTTTTCCCAACCTTTTAATTAACGGCGCATCTGGGATTTCATCGGGGTATGCGACAGAGATCCCCTCACACAACCTCAAAGAAGTGATTCAAGGGACGATTTACCGGATGCGTCATCCGGAGAGTTCTCTCGCCCAAATCATGCGCTACATTAAAGGACCAGATTTCCCCACCGGTGGCATTGTCCAAGGCATTGAAGGCATTAAAGACGCCTTTGAAACGGGCCGTGGTAAGGTGATTTTAAGAGCGAAAACTCAGCTTGAATCCGATAAAATCATCATCGAAGAACTCCCCTATGATGTGAATAAAGCGACGTTAGTCCGGAAAATCGATGAACTTCGCTTTTCCAAGAAGATTGATGGTATCAAGGAAGTTCGCGATGAAACCTCCAAAGAGGGTTTACGGATTGTCATTGACATTAAGAAGTCCTTTGAAGCCGATCAAGTCTTAAACTTCTTGATGAAAAAAACCGACCTCGTAAAAAGTTATCACTACAACATGGTCGCCATTCACGATCAACGCCCCATGCAGATGGGTCTTTTGGCGTTACTGGATGCGTATATCACCCACCAAAAAGAAGTCGTGACCAACCGAGCGAATTACGATTTACGCTTAGCGAAAAAACGCCTCCACATTGTGGATGGCATCATCCGGATGACCGAGGTCATCGATGAAGTCATCGCGCTCATTCGGGCTTCTAAAAATAAAGCCAGCGCTAAAAGTGAACTGATGAATGCCTTAGGCTTTACCGATGAACAAGCCGAAGCCATTCTCATCTTACAACTGTATAAACTTTCCAATACCGATGTGGATGCGCTCAAAAATGAAAAGGCAGACTTAGAAGCCACCATTGAACGCTTAACGCGCATTTTATCCAACGAAGAAGAACTCGAACAATCCATCGAAGATGAGTTAAGAGGTTTACTGAAAGAAATCTCCCATGAACGCTTAACGCTGATCGAAGAAGAAATCGAAAAAATCACGGTCGAAGAACAAGCCCTCATCAAACATGAACAAATGATGCTAGGGATCAGCCAAGAAGGCTACGTGAGACTGTCCAGTCTCAGAAGTTTTAGTGCGACCGATGAAGCCACCTTTAAAGAAGGGGATGGCTTTAGACTGGTCCAAGAAGTTTCAACCTTAGATACCCTCTTAGTGTTCTTAAAAAGTGGGGATTACCTGTTTTATCCCATTTATAAAATCCCTGAATCCAAATGGAAAGACCCAGGTGTTCACATCAATACCCTTTTACAACTGGATGAACGCCCTGAGATCATCCACGCCGAAGTTCGCTCCTCCTTTGATACGGATGATACCTTCCTCTTAACCACCGCAGATAACCGCGTGAAACGCAGCAGCGTCAAAGATTACTTGGCCCAACGTTATCACCGGCCGATTAAAGCGATTGGCCTGAAAAAAGGCGATTCATTAGTGGACGTAAGAAGCGTTCCAGCGAATGCGATTGAAGTCGTCACCATATCAAAACTCGGTCACGCGCTCAAATACGACCTATCCGAGATTCCTTTAACCGGTCTTACCGCGCAGGGTGTTAAAGCGATGAATCTATCGTCTAAAGATGCGCTCGTGGCCAGTGTTCCTTTAAAAGACGGTCATGACTTACTCGTTTTAACCTCACGGGGCACGGTAAAACGGATGGACTTGAGTGAGATTGCGAAAAAACGCCGGACGTTATCGCCGGTTGCGCTTTATAAACCCGTGAAAACCAAGCCATACCACGTGGTGGATGCGATGCTTTTAAGCGGGGAACTTTATAAAGCCCATGGTCTGATTCATGTCTTAACCACGAAAGAGACGGTAGCGGTCAACGCATTTGACTTAAAACGGAACGTGGCCGATACGGGTAAAGCCTTGATTGCACCAAAACATGGCACTCCCATCCATTTTTACCCAGAGATTTTAATCGACGTTGAACCTTCCGCGTTGTCCGACTACACTCAGGCCGTCACGCATACGCCTGAACAACTCAGTTTGGAGGTCGATGATGAATCTCGCGATGCATAGACTTCACGAATACGTCATTCCTCACGATGTGATTGTTCCGATGCTGGATGTGTACCGTTATATCGGGCGCAACGATGAATTTTTCTCGTCGCTTGATATTAACTTAGAAACCTTTGTGGCCGCCACGGTCAGGGAAGATACCTTCTTTTTGGCGCATATTTTAGGCCTTTCGATTAAAGAAGAGCGCCTCAAAGCGCTCATCTTAAAAGACTTAAAACCGCAAACCCACGATGAAACGGTCCTTTCAAGAATCAAGCACGCCCTCGTTCGGATTCATGAGAATATCGATGATTTTGAACTCATCGCCAATGAGATTGTCTCCTTGATTCAGTTTATTTATGGCGATGTGGCCAAAGCCAATGACTTAGCGTTTGACCGGATGGATAAAGAAGCTCCGGCCAAAGATTTGTTGAGTTCTAAAACCGTCTCTAAGCGTTCAATGCTTGAAGACCTTGTGAATAAATATGAGAGTCTTTATAAACAAAAGACCATCGAAAAAGGGTTACTAGCGACCGCGTTTTACCTCGATTTTAACGCGATTAAACCGTTTAAAACGCGCAATGAATTGATTGGGCTTTTAATGCTTTACATCTTGTTGCTCAATAGCGATTACCGCTGTTTTCAACTCGTTAGTTTCTTTGGCATTTATGACCGTTTGAAAGGCACTTTTAAAGAGACTGCGATGAAAGCCAGTCAAAATGCTGGCTTAGGCATGCACAACCCCGTCGAACTGCATAAACTGATTCTTACGATGACGATTGAAGGCTATAAAGGCCTAGACTCATTGGTTAAAAACTATCAGTTTGACCACCAGTTTAATAAGCGTGATCTTTTAGAAAATACGATTAAAAAACTTCCAGAAGTCTTCACCAAAGAAGACGTTAGACTGTATCATCCGTCGGTCTCTGAATCAACCATCAACCGGGCCCTTAAACGCCTCAAAAATGAGAAGAAAATTGCCCCAACGGGTAAAGGCCGTTCAGCCAAATGGATGAAACTGCACAGTAAAAAAGATAAACTGAACTTACATGAACAAATGCGGCTTAAATTTTAGGAGATATGATGACCCCACAAGACCACTTACATAAAGTATTCACCGAAGCGATCAAAAAAACCTTTGATGTGACGCCCGAGTCACTCATTTTTGAACTGCCCAAAGATAAATCGCACGGGGATCTCGCGTGTACGGTGGCGTTTACCCTCGCAAAACCATTAAGAAAAGCCCCTCGGGCCATCGCCGAAGATTTGATTGACGCCATTTCAGCGGATGAAGTCATTGCTCAGTTGGATGTGGCGGGCCCTGGGTTTATCAATATCACCTTGGCCAAAGATTCCTTGTATGATGTCATCGTTAAAATCTTGGATGACACCGACACGTTTACTTCGCCCCCTGTGGGAAACGGTCAAAAAATCCTTTTAGAATATGTCTCGGTGAACCCCACGGGTCATATGCATATTGGCCACGCCCGCGGCGCGGCCAGTGGGGATACGCTGGCCCGCTTACTGAGTCAAACCGGCTTTGACGTCTTAAGAGAATACTACGTCAATGACGCCGGCAATCAAATGGAAAATTTAGCGAAGAGTTTATACGTTCGCTATTTGAACGCTTTAGGCAAAGAAGCATCGATGCCTGAAGATGGCTACTTGGGTCAAGACATTATCGATCTCGGGAAACAAATCGCCGAAGCCGACCATGATCAATGGGTCGATCATCCCGATCATTTAAAGATATTCAGACAAAAAGGATTAGACGCCTTACTCGCCGCGATTAAAACCGACTTAAACCGGGCGGGAATCTCTTTTGATTCGTTTTACCATGAGACTTCGCTCTATGAAAACGGCCATGTCGAGGATGTTTTAAACCGCTTGAAAGCTTCAGGCTATACCTATGAAAAAGAAGGGGCGCTTTATTTAAAGACCTCTGAAAAAGGCGATGAAAAAGACCGCGTCTTAGTCAAATCTAGCGGCGATTATACGTACATTCTCCCCGACATTGCCTACCACGAACAAAAGTTTAAACGAGGCTACACCCATCTCATTGATATTTTGGGGACCGACCATCATGGGTATATTGCCCGCTTGAAAGCCTCCTTAGAAATACTCGGGTATGACCCTAAAGCCTTAGAAGTCTTACTCATTCAACTCGTCCGCGTCATTCGCGACGGGGTGGAAGTGAAGATGAGTAAACGCTCGGGAAAAAGCCTATCGTTAAGAGATCTCTTAGATGATGTGGGTCATAATCCCATCCGCTATTTCTTTGCGGCCAGATCCTTAAATACCCATATGGATTTAGATCTCAACTTAGCGGAAAAACAGCGCAATGAAAATCCCGTTTATTACGTCCAATATGCGCACGCTCGGATTGCGTCACTCCTCAAAAAAGCCGGTGATTTAGGCTATGACACCGAGCAAAGCCCACGCACCAGTGAGACATTGAATATGGATGTGATCACCCCGCTATTAAATCATTTAAGACAATACCCAGAGATGTTAGAAAAAGCGGCTTTAAGCCGGGAAATCCATAAAATCCCGAACTATCTACATGAACTGGCGAGTCTATTTCATCGCTGGTATGCCGAAGAAAAACTGATTACCGACACGAAAGAAACCTCATTGGAACGCATCACCGTGTTAAAAGCCATCCAAACCTTATTAGCCGACGGACTTTCTTTAATCGGGGTCGATGCCCCCGATGTCATGTAAGGAGTTTAATATGCGATCCCTTTATACGAATGCGAATCTTTATGGACGCGCAGAAAGTCACTTTTCTGTGGTTGATGGCATGTTTGATGCCTTTTACACAGAAATCCCCACGGATTCCTTTGATGAAACCATTGATTTAAACGGTCAAACGGTTCTCCCTGGCTTTAACGATAGTCATGGCCATTTTTTAGGACTCAGATATATTGCTCGGCAGGTATCTTTGGCGGATGCCAAGACATTAGGCGATATTAAGACCTTATTTCAAGGGAAAAAGACGCTGATTAGGGCGTCCTTGTTCAATGAAAACACGTTTGAAACGAGCGCTTTATTAGAGCGTGATGTTTTAGATTCGCTCAGAGCAGATATCCCAGTCTTAGTCCTTCGCGTGTGCGGACATATCCTGATGGCCAACTCCAAAGCCATCGCCATGATTCAAGAAAAACTCGGCATGAAAGCCAGTGAAAAAGCAGACCTTGAACGCGGCCTCTTTTATGAAGAGATGATCAGCGCAGTCATGAGTGTCTTTTTAGATCCCTCACAAAGAGAAATCGAAGAAGATTTACTCGCCGCCCAAGGCATGGCCTTTAAAGAAGGAATCACCAGTTTTCAAACCGATGATTTCATTACCTATCCCGTCCCTTATGAACGAATTATTAAGGCCTATGAAGCGTTAGAAGGAACCCTTAAAATCCGGATTCAGCAACAATGCCACCT
>CBFHLD010000038.1:6677-7244 GCA_965656585.1 Candidatus Izemoplasmataceae bacterium
AAACTCGATGACTTTTTAGAAAAAGGCTACGCTCATAAGCGCTATGGCCGGGCGGTCATGGGACCGTCTAAACTCTTAGTCGATGGCTCATTGGGAGGGAAAACCGCCGCCATGCACGCGCCGTATGTCGGGACGAATGAAAGAGGTTTACTCAATTTTTCTAAAGAGACCTTGATGGCCTACATTGAAAGACTCAACGCGCATGACATGGATTTATCCTGGCATGCGATTGGCGACCGGGCCAGTGCGGTCATCTTAGACGCTTTAGAAGCCGTCCCGTTACGAGAAAATCATCGCCACGCCTTGATTCATGCACAACTCACCGGGATGGCAGAAATCAAACGGATGGAAGCGTTAAATGTGGGCGCGATGATTCAACCCGTCTTTTTAGATGATGACATCCCCATCTTAGAAAAACTCCTCGGAGAGAGAGCAAGCGATACCTATCTCTTTAAAACCTTGATGGAAAAAGTCCCCACGGCGTTATCCACCGATGCACCGATTGTCCCGCTTTCGCCGCTTTCTAATATCTATCACGCCGTCACGCGTAAAAGTCTCAAGCACCCT
>CBFHLD010000039.1:0-2520 GCA_965656585.1 Candidatus Izemoplasmataceae bacterium
GCGCCATTTTCACCAACGATGAAATGAATGGTGCCGGGTTCAACAGAAAAAGAGACATCATCCAAAGCTTTCACCCCAGGAAATGTCTTGGTAATATGATTCATTTTCAGTATGGTGGTTGCATTCATGTGGTTTCCCCCATAAGGGTAAGGTGGCATCTGTGATGCCACCTTACTGGATATAAATAGGAAGATCTATTGACCCGCGTTGTCGAGTTCTTCTTGCGTGTAGTAACCTGAATCAATAATTTCAGCTTGGACATTATCTTCAGTGACAACGACGACTTCAGTTGGAACGGCAGGAACATCGCTTTCACCATAGAAATTGGTCGGTGTCGGTAACGCTTCGCCTTGCATCAATGAATCGGCGACGTTAAAGGCATTTTCAACGAGTGTGCGAACGTCTTTTAAGATGGTCATTGATTGCTCACCGTCTTGAACCGAGCGAACCGATAAGCGGTCCGCATCTTGACCCGTAATGACAACTTCGTCTAAGACTTCAATAAACTCAGAACGAATGGCGCGTGATGTAAAGTCATTGGGGGCTAAGAAGTAAGCCACATCATTGCTTGGTGGGAATGTGGAGACGTGGTTTTGAGCTAAAGTAGTGGTAGCCTCTGGGCTCCAATCTGTGTCTACTTGGGTCATGATTTCAAGGGCTTCAGCCGTGCTTAAATCCGCTTGGTTGATGAAATCAGCATGCGCTGGGGCATTCATAACGGTGAATGTACCATCGGCAATTTTTGGTTGTAAAACACTCCATGCACCTCTAAAGAAAAGTGGCGCATTGGCTTCCCATGTTCCGCCGGAATAAAGATAAAGTTCATTGCCGGTAGAACCTGGTTCAACGGAATCAATCAGGAATTGACCTTGTTGTTCCCCTACGACAATGGAGTCGAAGGTGACATAAAAGGCAATGCCAGGAAGATCGACTAAGCGGTCATATGCAATGACTTCAACGCCTTCATCAATGGCATTTTGTACCGCAGTTTTCGCCGCTTCTGAATCGTGCGCGGTGATGATTAAGACTTGCATCCCACGGGATACGAGAGTTTCAATGTTGGACGCTTCAACTTGTGAATCGCCATCAGAGAATAGAATTTCGTATGAGTAATCAGTATCGGCTAAGAACGCTTCAAACCGTTCTTGGTCTTGAGTCCAACGCTCTTCGTTTTGGGTTGGAAGTACAATCCCGATGTCAACCGATGATGAACCGCATGCTGAAAGCGTAAATCCAGCCACAGCCACGGCGAATAAAAGTAGTAATTTTTTCACAGGGTTCCTCCTAAAATAATTGTTATATTAGAAGGATACTATGAAAACGGTTACATAACCATGTGCTATCTTATGCATTTTTTTGGGATTTTTTAATCATCCAAGTATGCTTCATAGTCGATATAGATGACACGTCCATCCATAAGTGGATGCGTAAAGCCATCTAAAGACAGATCATCGAGTAAAGATGCGATCAATTCGGTAATCACATCACTCATCTGATCGGTGCTATGTAACACAGTCCCATAAAGCAATCCCTGATCGATGGATTCGATGGCGACATCCACGCCATCAATGCCAACCACCGGTAACCACAATGCGTCTGCTTGTGGATAGACTTCTTCCGTTTCAGAATCGAGGAAATACCCTTGTTGAATCAAAGCATCAATCGCCCCAAGAGCCATGGCATCATTGTTACTTACGATGAGCTCCACGTTGAATGTTTCACCCGACAAGTTTTCTAAAAGTCGCTGCGTCGCCTCGAGCCGATCAAAATAGGCAACCTCCACATCAATGATTTCAAATAAGACATCACTCTCAGATAATAATTGTTGAATTTCATCGGTGCGGATCTCAGCGTCTTGATGACCCGGTTGTCCTTTTAATATGAGTGTTTGTATGGCTCCATCGTCATTCGAATCAAGGGTGAGTTCTTGCATGAGGGTTTCAATCAGTTCAAATTGTATCTGAGCCGACTGGGATGCTTCAGACCCCACATAATAAATATTTTCCGAAGCCAAAATGTCTTCCCTCAACGGTTCACGGTTGAAAAACACAAGCGGGATTCCCGCTTGTTCGGCGAGTTCAATCAGTGGATATACCCCGACCCGATCGACTGGATTAATCAAAATCAACGGGGGATTCTCACTGACAATATCTTTAAACTGATTATTTTGAATCAATTGAGATCCACGCGCGTCATACACCTCAAACGAATAGTCATAGTTCATCGAGGCTTGCACCAAAGACGTTTCAAAGGTCTGCATGAATAAATCATCCCCATCATAAATCATCAATGGGATGACCATTTCATCACTGGATTGACACGCAGAAAGAACAAACGTCAGGAGGAGCATGGATAAAAGGGTCAAATTACGTTTCATCAGAAGCCTCCACTTCATGTTTTGGAATGGCGATATGGACGGTCGTGGATACATCAAGCTCAGAATAAAATTCAAAAATGATTTGGGTTTGGTAGTAGAGTTTCAAGCGTTGATACACATTTTTTAATCCAACGCTTTCATAT
>CBFHLD010000039.1:2615-7098 GCA_965656585.1 Candidatus Izemoplasmataceae bacterium
TACCGGTCTTCATGAATGTTTCGGTAAATGGTCTCGATTTGATCTTGAGTGATGCCATACCCAGTATTGGTGACGGTGAAGTGCACAAATTCTTCATCCACGGTGGCTTTTATTGTGATGAGACTTTTATCGTTTTGATCAATCCCATGATAAATCGCATTTTCAATCAAGGGCTGCAAAATCAATTTAATCGTGGTGTAGCGTTTAACCACCTCATCAATGTCAAATTCATAATCAAACTGATACCCATATCGAATTTTTTGAATCTTTAAGTAGTTTTGAGCATGCTCAAGTTCTTTTTCAATGGGAATAATGGCTTGGCCCTTTGAAATACTGATGCGAAAGAACCGGCTTAACGAGACCACCATATCGATGACATCTTGCGGTTTGTTTTGCTCGGAAAGTCCAACGATAGAATCTAGAGTGTTGTAAAGGAAATGCGGATTAATCTGCGTTTGTAAGGCAATCAGTTCTGTTTTTCGTTTTTCATTCTCTTCGAACTCTAAGTTTTTAAGCAGTGTTCGAATTTCTCGGATCATCCGATTATATTCTTGACCCAATTCAACAATCTCACGTTGGCCTTTAATCGATACCTCTTCATACAAATGATCCCGGTGGTTCACGTTTTTCATATGGTTTTGCAACTGCACCAGAGGTTTAGTCACGGCATTAGATACCAAATTAAACGTAAATGATCCGACGACCAAAGTCGCCACAAAGATGATAAAAATAACTAAGAACAACGTTTGATTGGTAGCGGTTAAAACATCCATATTCATAAAGGTGGCCAACCGGAACCGGGTTTGAGATATGGTTTGAATACTGACATAATAACGGCTTTCTTCAAGCGTTTCGAAATCACTTCCGATGACCCGGTCTAAGACCAATTGAACCGATGGACAGTTTGCATCCTCACAGCCATCGAGTGTACTCAAGATGACGGTTTCGTTGGGTCCAATGAGCAAAGAATGTCCCCCTTGATCGGGATAGACATTTTCTAAAATAGAGGCTAGGGCTGCGAGCTTAATTTCAAACGCTAATACCCCACTCAACGTTTCACCCGAGTCCTCATAGGTCATGGCTTTTGACATTAATATCGTGGAGTCCGTATCTCCGTAATAAAAACTCTCAGCGGTCTGGGGGGTCACGATATAAAGCAGTGGGTTGCGGGTGGATTGATCGAAAAAAGCCATGTCCGTGCGTCCACGGAATAGCTTTGAAGGGGTATCGTTGTAGGCAATATCATTCGACGAATTGAAGAGTGTAATCGATTGGACATTCGGATTGGAGAACTGATAACTGGTCAGTAATGATTGAATGTCGCTTGCTGTATTGGTGGGCGCATCCAGCGATTCTTCTAAGAGTCCCATTAAAACCCGGTGTTCTTCGAAATACGATTCAAAGTTAAGAGCGATTTGTTGATTGATGGAAACGGCATTACCCTCTGAAAAATCCTCAAACCGGCTGGTTGAAGTAAAATACGAGGCTAAAAAAGCCGCAATAAGTGCCCCACTGGTAATAATGAAAAAGACCATGTTGAGCTTCCAATTAAACCCCAGGTCGCGCGTCATTTTTTTCATGGTCGATATTCCCTTGGCGACTTTCCAACCACGCGTTTAAACACGTGGGAAAAATAATACACATCTTTATACCCAACATCGAGGGCGATTTGCGAAATACTTAAAGATGTATCGGTTAATAATTCTTGAGCGAGTGCCACGCGTTTTTGCGTGACAAACCTGGAAAAAGTGACGCCCGTTTTTTCTTTAAATTGTTTAGAAACATAAGGGACACTGATGAAAAACTTTTGACTGATGTAATCGAGCGATAACTCTCTGGATTGAATGGATTCTTCCACGAATTGAATGATTTCTTGGATGCGTGAAGTGGATGGGTTGTTTTCACGCATCATGCGCGTTTGCCAGGTCGTTAAAAGGGCCACAAATTGATCTTGAAGCGATGCATAGTCTGTCGCTTCGTCAAACATGGATGGGGCTAATTCTCCAGGATGGATGCCTTCTGGCTCTAAGAGTCCAGCCACATGTAATGTGGCAAGGTACAGTTCCATTTTAAGTTGGGTTGTGGCTCCTTTGTAAATGCCTTTCGCATTTTCAAATTGGGCCTGAATGAATTTTTTTAACCCTTCGGTATTGGACAAAAATAACCGTTTCAAAATGTCGAGGTCCTCAGCTTCAAAAATCAGTATCTTGTGATGGGTCACATGATCATCGTAAAAGTACGTTAAAGACGTTTGAAGTTGGGTGACAGATTCGCGTAGATGCGAAAGATCATTAAATAGGGTGGGAAGTGCTTGGATGCCTTCATAGAAACGGCTGATGAACGCCGTGACAGAAACTTCAAAAAAGCGCTCAATCATCATGTTCCAATGGCCAATCATGGTTTCGATGGTGCGCTTGGTGGGGGCCGCTTCTCCTTTTAAGATTAAAAGGCCTTCTGGAAAGACCATGATTTCTTGAAAGGTTTCAAAGACGAGCTCCGTTTGAATGAACGTTTTTAACGCATAATATAAATCATCCATTCGACGATCGCTTGGCACGGTCAACCAAATGCCGTAATAGTTCGCATCTTCTGGAAAGACGAGTCCCATGGTTTCAAGTCGATACAAATCTTTTTCGGTAATCTCTTTGTAGATGATGTATGACATCAAGGTTTTTTCAATTAAATGGGGTTGCATCGCATCGTAGTTTTGACGAAGACTAGAGAATTGTTTTTTCTTCTCAACCGCCTCATCCATTTCATTTTTTAAACGATGTAAAAAATCCCGCAGTTCTTCATGCGCGATGGGTTTCATTAAATAGTGCTCAATTTTTAAATTAATCGCCTCTTTGGCATACTCAAAATCATCATAGCCGGTGATAAAAGCGACTTTAATATTGGGATAGAGCGTGCGAATTTGACGGGTCATTTCGATGCCGTCAATGAAGGGCATTTTAATATCTGAAAGAACCACATCCACGGGGTTTTGCTCACAATATTCCAAAGCATCAAACCCATTCCCCGCAGACTCAACCACTTCAAATCCAGGAATATCTTTGAGTAAGGTTTGAATGCGACCCCTTATTTCATCTTCATCATCAACGAGTAATAGTTTATACATGGAAACTCCTTTGCCTCATTATACCGCGAGCCGAGTCGAATAAAAAACCAGGTCACAAAAAAAACGCTCACCTTAGGTGAGCGTTTGATCGATTATTTTAATTGTTGGCTTGCAAACCAAATGCGTTTGTCATAAGCGCCTTCAAGATCGTCACACATGGCAGCGGTCACCGCGTCATCCCCTGATGCATCTCTTAAGGATTGAACCGTGGATTTTAGCGCTTGATACGTTGCTAAGACGATTTCAACCACTTCTTTCACATCGAAATCTTTTTCCGGCAGTTCATCGAACTGCGTGAGCGAAAGATAATCTTTTAACGCAGCTGGGGCATATACATCCAGCATCCGCATCCGTTCAGCCACTTCATCGTACTGCGCAAAAAATTCGTTGTACATGTCTTCTAAGGCTTCGTGGACCGGAACAAAACGGGGCCCTTTAACGTTCCAGTGTAAGTTGTGAAATTTCGTGTTAAGGACAGCTAAGTCAGCAACCAGTTGGCGCATAATGTCTAATTTTTTCATGAAAGTCTCCTTTAAAACTAAGATACTCTCATTATATTGTAATCATTACAATTTTGCAAGCTTTCGCGTTTATGATGATTGTCCGGCGCGCGCCTTTTTGATGTTCTTTTTGAGCTCGTTTTCGGCCCGAGTGAAATCCACTTGGCGGGCTCTGTTTTCTTGGATTCTGATATCTCTGAATGTTTTGAGTGCTTCTAACGCCGCTTCTTCGGTTTTTCCGACATTCGCTTCTTGGGCAATGACGGTCGCATCATTGTTTGAAAACTCCAATTGACCATTAATTACCACCACATAAAGCGTTTGGGATTTACTGACCAATTTAAGCGTCGCATATTCCATCGCCGCAATCACAGGAACGTGATCGTTAAGCACCGCAAAATCCCCCGAGGCACTTGAGTGCACCACGAAGTGATCAATCGCTTCTTGAAATTGAACTCCAGCCGGAGAAATCAGGGAAAATTGCATGTTAACCTTCTAAGGTTTTGGCTTTGGCTAAAACATCATCGATGGATCCGACTAAACGGAAGGCATCTTCAGGCACATCGTCGTGCGTGCCAGCTAAGATCTCTTTGAATCCACGAATGGTCTCAGCGACTGGGACGTATGATCCTTTTTGACCGGTAAATTGTTCGGCCACGTGGAAGTTTTGAGATAAAAAGAGTCGGACGCGGCGTGCGCGGTGGACGAGGAGTTTATCGTCCTCTGAGAGTTCATCCATCCCTAAGATGGCGATGATGTCTAACAGTTCGTTGTATCGTTGAATGGTCATTTGGACTTCACGGGCAATTTGGTAATGCTCATCCCCGACGATTTCGGGTTCTAAGGCCCGGGATGTACTTTCGAG
>CBFHLD010000040.1:0-7024 GCA_965656585.1 Candidatus Izemoplasmataceae bacterium
TATTGGGGCCACAAACATCGAGATGATGATGCTTGGCATCCATGATGTATTGATGCATCAATGATTCTTGATGGAAGGCTTGGCGCATCATGACACTCAAGAAAGCACCGGGATGATGGGCTTTTAAATACATCATCCAGTAGGCAATCATCGCATACGCCACCGAATGTGAACGGTTGAATCCGTAATCCGCAAAGCGCACAATGAGATCGTAAATAGATTCTGCTAAGGCTTCATCTTGGCGGTGAGTGATGGCGGTTTTGATAAACCGCCCGCGTTCTTCTTCTAACGTCTTGCGGTCTTTTTTACTGACGGCCCTTCTTAAGAGGTCGGCTTCTTCTAAGGTGTATCCCGCAAAATCCGTCGCAATCCGCATGATTTGTTCCTGATAAATAATGATGCCATACGTCGGCTCTAAAATCGGATCGATGGACGGATGAACGGAAGGCACAGCTGATTCTTTTTTCCGCCGTTTTAAATATTCATTAATCGATTCCATGGGGCCAGGTCTGTAAAGCGCAAGCAACGCGACAATATCTTCAAAACGGTCGGGCTGCATGCGTTTGATAAACCGCCGCATGCCGGGTGATTCCATCTGGAAAATGCCATTCATCGATCCGGTTTTAAAGGCGTCGTAGGTTTTCGCATCACTGAGGCGAAGCCTTGAGAGTTCAATGGGACGTTTGATGGTGGGATTCACGATTGCTAAAATATCACGAATCAACGAAAGATTTCTCAGTCCCAGTAAATCAATTTTTAAAAGATCCATAGATTCTAAGATTTTTTGTTCGAGTTGGGTTTGACTCATCCCTGAAAGTCCCGGAGATAAAGCGGTGTAATCGGTGAGTGGTTCTTCACTTAAAATCACACCCGCCGCATGGGTCCCAATATGTTTGGGGTAGCCTTCTAAATAAGAGGCCAAAGTCAACCACTCGCGGGTTTTTTCATCACGGTTCATCCAATCTTGAACATTGGCGTCTTCTTGAATCATCTGCTCAACCGATGAATAGGCTTTAACCGCTTCCATGATTTGGTTAATGCGTTTTTTTTCGATGTCTAATACCCGGGCTGAATCCCGTAAACTTGATTTGGTTAAGAAGGTGCCAAATGTGGCAATCAAGGCCACGTGATTTTTCCCGTACGTGTCATTTAAATACTGCAACAGCTGATCACGTTCATCATCGGGGAAATCCAGATCAATATCTGGCATCGTCTTCCGCGCTTGATTTAAAAACCGTTCAAAAAGAAGTCCATGTTCGATGGGATCCACATGGGTAATCCCTAACGCATAGGCCACTAAACTTCCAGGGGCACTCCCTCTTCCTGGACCCACAGTGATTTGGAGCCTGCGGGCTTCTTTAATGATGTCCCAGACGATTAAAAAGTAATCTTCGTACTGTAAACTTTGGATGACGCTTAATTCTTTATCCAGTCGCTCAAGGTAAGGTTTCTCAGGATGAGGATTGATTTGTAAACGCCTTTTGAGTCCTTTTTTGGCGAGGGCTTTTAAATAGTCCATGGAACTGATATCTTCGGGAGTTTTAAACCGCGGAAGTGACGCTTTTTTAAGCGTGAAAGATAGTCCGTGGACGGCTAAAAAATCCGCCAAAGCATCGGAATCTTGAATGGTATCTAATAGGGGCGTTGAATCATCCGATTGGGTATTTAAAATGGATTTCATTAAGCGTTCGAGCGCAACGGGTTCATCATTTCTTAAGACCCGGTTACAGGAGATATCTAATCGGTCTATCCGGTACACCCAATCCATGTGTGTATGGATATTTTCAAGATCAATTTCTTGGAGTAAATCCGGCCAAATGATAAGCGATACGTCGGCTTGATACGCTTTTAAATCTTGCATGCTTAAATGCCCTTTAAACGCGTAAATGGTCTCGCATTTTAATAAGGCATAATACCCCGCTTCACCGCGGGCATAAAGAAGTGCTTTGACGGGATTTTGACTGGTTTCAATCAGAATCTCAATGCCCAATAAAGGGGTGAGATTTGCGGCTTTCGCCAAGCGTAAAAAAGGAACTGCAGCATGCAGATGTTGATCTGCCAAAGCCACGTGTGTTCCTTTTTTTTGGGCGGTAGAAATCAAGGTTTCAAGCTTGAGTACACTGCCGTTAAAACTGTAAACCGATTGGGTATAAAGACTGTTAATCACGGCGCACCCCTCTTGCTTGATTATATCATATTAGGGGGTCGTAGAACGCTTACGGAAGCGCCGAAATTCTCGGATGAAAAACCATCCGGCCAAACAAAATGACCCGCCTAAAAGACTCCGTTCGATCCAATCGCCTGGACTTAAAGTCGGTTCAGTTTCAATCTTAAAAGTGACCAGTTCTAAGTAGCCATTTTCTCCAAATACTTTTAAGGTGTGAGTCCCATTTTCCGAAACTTCACTTCCGCTTTCTATGAATTCATTATTCAGATACCCTTCACCATGATACGTGATGACCACGGGTTCATCGTAAGTTTTGAGATGTTCAACCCCGTCAATACGGGCGGTAATTTTAAACGGTATTTCATACGCGTAATTGTCTTCGTAAATTCCAAAGATATATTCGCCTGGTCCTTCAATGACTTCACCTGGTGCATATAACTCTCCGTTTAACGTGCCTTGACCATAGGTGTATTCAATCCGGACATCGCCCGCTTTAATCGCACCCGGTAAAATCCCACTCACTTGAGGGTCCAGGGTAAAGTTAACGAAATGATCGGCGAATTTCCACGTATATTTCCCCGGCTGAACCACCGTCACAGGCCCGATGACTATTTCGTCATTTAAAAGGGCCTCACCCGCAAAATGCAGAGTGACTTGGTCGGTATAGGTTTGATTCGTTGAAATCCCATCGTAACGGTTCCCTGTATACAGAGTTTGGTTATTGCGTACGTAAATACTGGGAACGTCTTCAAAATCTAAAAACGCATGGTAGCCTTGATCGATGGCTTGAATGTCCGTGATTTTTTCGCTAAATATTTCTTTCGTGTGAGTGTTTCCTAAGACATGGAGCTCATCATGCGTGAAAGTGAAATCACCTTGGCCATTTTCTTCGCTGGTTCTCAGGTGGAGTAAGTACCCATCCAGGAGCGGATATGCGCCCATTAAATCTTGTTGCAAGGGACTTTCAAACAGTTCATTCAGCATCAACGTCCCATCTTTATGAATCACCACAAAGAACGGATCATAAGTTCTTGTTTCATGGTGGATGGTATACCCTTCAATGAGAAAATCATTGCCGGATATCTCCACGCTATTGAAGGAATACTTCCGGGTTTCATCTCCAAATTGATGGGTGAATTGATACATCCCAGTTCCTTCCACATTTAATACACTCACCCCGTCTACCATTTTTCGTGTGATATCTAACTGCGTGCCATCTAAGTTAACCGTCACATCGGTCTTGGCCAGACCGATGAGACTGATGCCCATCAGCATCCATTTCAAAATCATCATATTAAAAAACCTCCTCACATAAACCATATGAGGAGATTTCTTTTTTTCTTTTTTTATTTTAAGAAATAAGTCTTAATGTATCGCGCGCAATCATCACTTCTTCATTCGTGGGAACGACCATGAGTTTCACGCGTGAATCATCTTTGGAGATAATGGCTTCTTCTCCGCGGATTTGGTTTTTTTTGCCGTCAATTTCAGTGCCTAAAAAGCTCAAACGTTTCGCAACTAAGGCGCGGGTTTCTGGGGCGTTTTCCCCGATGCCTGCGGTGAAGACAATGGCGTCTACCCCGTCCATCGCAAGCACGTAAGCCCCGATGTAATCGACGATCATTTTGGCTTGTTTTAACAAGGCAAGGTGGGCTTTTTCATTGCCTTTATCTGACGCGGCCCAAAGGTCTCTAGAATCACTCGATACATCGGAAACCCCAAGATAGCCAGAGCGTTGGTTAAGATCGGCGATAACCGATTGAATCGAACGGTTTTCTTTCATGGCAATGTACTCGATGATGGCAGGGTCAATGTCGCCACTGCGGGTGCCCATAGGAATCCCGGCTAAGGGTGTAAAGCCCATGGATGTATCAACGCTTTTCCCGCCGTCCACAGCACAAAGTGATGCCCCATTACCAAGGTGTAACACAATGGTTTTGGTTTCGCTTAAAGGTTTTCCCAAAATCTCTGCGGTACGCTGAGAGACGTATTTATGACTCGTGCCATGAAAGCCATATTTACGCACCTTATATTTGTCGTACCATTCATAAGGCGTCGCATAGATGTAGGCTTCTTTTGGCATGGTTTGATGGAACGCCGTATCAAAGACCGCCACTTGAGGGACACCCGGTAACGCTTTTTCAAAGGCTTCAATCCCCATCAAGTTGGCCGGGTTATGCAGAGGGGCTAAATCCGCCACATCATCAATGGCCGCTTTTACGGCAGCATCAATGGTCACGGAATCTTTAAACGCTTCACCGCCATGGACCACCCGGTGGCCCACGCCTTTAATGACGTCTAATGATTCTAAGATGTTTTCGTCCACCAAGGCTTTGAGTAAGAAATCCACCGCTTCTTTATGCGTCGGAAAGGCTTTATGAAATGTTTTTTTCTCCCCGTCATTTTTGAGAGTAAAGTTGGAATCATCCAGGCCAATCCGTTCACAGACCCCAGAGGCGACTAAAGCCTCATCGGGCATTTTTAACACTTGAAATTTGAGGGAAGAACTCCCCGCGTTTACGGCTAAAATAATCATGAATGCGTATCCTTTCTGTCTTTAAACCATGTATTAATTTTAACAAGCGCATCTTCCATCGCGTCTAAGTCATCAAAGGCGGGAATTTCCGCGACTAAGAAATGGTCGATGCGATCGTTAGAATGGGCTTTCTTTTGTAAGATGAGGATGCTTTTGGGATGGGCTTTAAAAAGCGTTTCATCCAGTTTAAGCAATCCATATAAATGGGCCTTTGTCTGAAGTGACTTCTTGAATTCATCGGCGGCAGCCGTATCAAAAAAGTCATTTTCAATGAGACAAATCATAAATTGATTGGGTTCTAAATGATCTAAGTGATGCAAGATACCATAATAGGGGAGGTAAGGCGCTTTGGAGTCTTTTTTATAGATGGGAAAATCAGTCACAATGAGATCAAACCGATGATCTTTAAAGCTAAATGAATCTTGCTGATAAAGCGTGTGTGTAATATCCAGTGCGTCCAAATAATTGCGTGCGAGTTCAACGAGTTGATCGTGAATTTCAACGCCGCTATAAACCGTCGTGTCCGGTAAACCTTCCGCCAGGGTTGCCAGTAAGTTCCCCGTTCCTAAGAAAGGATCCAGGACTCTTAATGGGGCAGTTTCATAAAGCTTATCAATCAAGTAACCCATAAAATAGCCAATGCCATCCGGCGTCATCAGTGCGTTAGCAATCTGATCATCTTTAAACGCTTGTAGGATGAAAAGCTGGAAGGCTTTACGCATGGATGGTCCGTCAAAGTTACGGTTTTCGATGGCCGCTTTCGCTTCGGTTAATGTATCTTTATTTTTTACAGACTCTGAAATATCGTCATCGAGTAAAAAATGAAACACGCCGTTGAGTGCCGCTAGGCCATCTCGGGTTTCTTCATAAAAGATCGGATAGACCGTCTCTAAAAATGTAATCATGGCAGTTAAACTTTCTTTTTTGGACACATTATCACCAGAATTTATAATAGCATTCTACCCACTGAATGTCTATGCGAAGAAGGGGAAAACTGAATATCCATTCAGTTTATTAATGTTGTGAAGCACCCCCAGATTTGGTATGCTTATAACGATGAAAAAAAGAAATCAATGGGCCGTGAAATTGATCACGGATTATCAAGCACATACGGCCGATAGACCTCCGACGTGTCGGTACTCACCGACGTGCTCGGCGTACGCCAAAGAAGCCTTTGAAACCCGCAATGGTTTCATCGCTTTTTTCTTAAGTGCATGGCGCATTATAAGATGCAATCCCCTTTCCAAAGGTGGATATGATCCGGTGCCTAAACCCAAAAGGAGATCCCACGATGAATAATCACTATTTTTTCACTTCAGAAAGTGTCACCGAAGGTCATCCCGATAAGATTTGCGATCAAATTTCCGATGCCATTTTAGATGCAGCCCTGACCGATGACCCCCATGCAAGAGTAGCTGTAGAAACCGCAGTAACCACCGGTTTAGTCTTAGTATTCGGAGAAATCACAACCACCACATACATTGACATTCAATCCCTAGTCCGCAAAACCATCAAAGAGATTGGCTACACCCGTGGAAAGTACGGATTTGATGCGGATAATACGGGCGTTTTAGTGGCTTTAGATCCTCAATCCCCCGACATTGCCGGTGGGGTGGACCGCGGAGAAAGCTTAGGCGCTGGCGATCAAGGGTTGATGTTTGGCTATGCGACCAATGAAACCGATACCTACATGCCCATCACCGCAGTCTATGCGCAACGGTTAGCTAAACGCTTATCAGACGTCCGTAAAGATGGCACACTTGAGTATTTAAGACCGGACGGGAAAACGCAAGTCACCGTCGAATTTGACGCGGACGGAACACCGCTACGTGTGGATGCGATTGTCATTTCCACGCAACATGCAGATGACGTCGATCAGGCCACAATCGCTAAAGATTTACACACACACGTGATTGATTATGTCATTCCTAAAGACTTACGCGATACCAATACCAAATACTTCATTAACCCTTCCGGCCAGTTCATCATTGGCGGCCCTCAGGGGGACGCAGGACTCACCGGCCGCAAAATCATCGTCGATACCTACGGCGGTGTGGCCCGCCATGGGGGCGGAGCTTTCAGCGGAAAAGACCCGTCTAAAGTTGACCGCAGCGGCGCGTATGCCGCCCGGTATGTCGCGAAAAATGTCGTCGCCGCAGGCCTCGCAGATCGCTGTGAAATTCAACTTTCCTATGCGATTGGCGTGGTTGAACCGACCAGTATTTACATCGATACCTTTGGGACGAATCATGTGGATGAATCCCAAATATTAAAAGCCATTGAAAGCGTCTTTGATTTAACGCCTTCCGGCATCATTAAAA
>CBFHLD010000041.1:0-6513 GCA_965656585.1 Candidatus Izemoplasmataceae bacterium
GCTTAGGGTTGCATTAATACTCTCTCGGATACTGCCGATCAAACCTCCAACCCTAGAATTAGTGCCTGTGAGAGTTCCATCTACGGATGCTTGTGTCACGATAAAACTATTTGATGAACTACCTGTTTCTCTGATTAATCCAACCAGCCCACCCATATAAGCTTGAGACGAATCTAAATCAATCAAGGATACGTTAAGCGTATTGTTCTTTAAATGACTATCATGATTGGTGATGGTTCCAATCAAGCCGCCCATATAGCCTGTGGCCGTTAGGGATACATGGCCACTCACCAATTCAACGGACAAACGTCCTTGCCCGTCTAATGTGGCCCCCATAAGTCCCCCAACATTTGAACCTGTTGCGCTTAGTGAGACATGCGAAAGATGTATTCCTGAAAGGGTAAGCGTCGATAGATGGGCTTGAGCGATCCCGCCGGATAAATACGCGTTACCTGAGGCAATGGCACTCAGCGTATTTTGATTGAAGGTTTCGAGTGATGTATTGACACTTCCGCCTACAAGGCCACCTACGACATCTAAGCCCGTAGTCTCCATGATGGCCGCATGACTGATGGAATCAAGTATGATTGAAGAATGGTGGACCGCACCCATTAAGCCACCGGCTGAGACCGTCCCTGTTGATTCCGTGGAGGATATTTGCGTCTTACTTTCTAGATCTTGAACAAGGATGCTCACCCCGGACACATGACCGAAAAGACCCCCTAGATGCGTGGTCCCCAAAACGTGAATGTCTTGGCTAAAATCATTAATATGGATACTTCCTGATTCTTTAAATCCAATGAGGCCTCCCGCATAAGCGGCGGTGTTAGTGATCGATCCGTTTAACGTACCTTCGGACCATGTCAGATGGCTATCAAAGGCACGGCCGGCTAAAAGGCCCCCATAGTTCTGGGCCTCTACATGGCTGGTTATATTTGAGCGGGTCAGTTGAATGCTTGATTGGCTTACTTGCCCAGCAATCCCCCCCGCTAAATCGAACGTCGATTGGATGGAAATCGATTGAATGTAATCGATGGCGGTAAGGGTGCTTTGTACCATCGTTCCAACCCATCCCCCCGCTAATGCATCCGCGTTTAAAGTTCCTTGGTAATTGAAGTTTTCAGTCCTGATTTGGCTGCCCGTCACATGGCCCAATAGACCGCCCGCTTGCGACGCACTGGCGGTAATAATGCCGCTATGCGTCACGTGGTTCCATTGGAATGACGCGTTTACACTTTCCCCAATCAGACCACCGATGAGGCTTCCTCCTGATATATGCGAGACGGTTTGAGTGTTATCTAAAACTAGATTTCCTTCATTCATCTTTCCAATCAGTCCGGCTAAATGGGAACTGGTTGATAGTCCACTGAGCGTCGCATTCAAATGACTCCCTGAGACATGAATGACGGTGGTATCGCTGAACGCACTGATGCCCCCAGCCGTTTGGGCATTTAAACTTTCAAAACTTGACTGAATACTGGATAAGGTGATAATTGACTGATTGAGCTCACCAAAAAGCCCCCCCACCATTTCTACGTGCGTGCCCGTAATCAATGCACTGTGCGTGATGTGTTCTAGCGAAACACTCCCGCCAGATACATATCCAATCATTCCACCTAGCGCACCCAATGATTGCCCTTGATTTATTAAGTTCGTGTCATGTATAAAGTTACGCAGTTGAATATGAGAATGAATTGAACGGCCAACAATACCGCCGTTAGCTTTAGAACTGTCAATGGTTGTTAAATCATCAAAATCAGATGATATAAAGGATGCCTCCAAATAAAGAACTGAATCATCAATCGTGCCGATTAAACCGCCCACATTATGAAGTAAACCGCCATCAATTGCGTTCATCGTCAAATTTAAACTCAAGGCTTGTGCGGTAATTGATGATTGGCTGACAATGCCAAATAATCCGCCAACTTCTCGGGCGTTGCCTTGAGAAGTCCAAGTTCCAGTGATGGTCACGTTCTTCATATCAATATCACTATTTTGAAGCGCACCGGCAATACCACCGACGTAATTGGGTGCTATGATTTCACCTTGAACACTACTTTCTGAAATGCTAATCACAGAAGATTGTTGTCCCTGGATCTGGCCAAAAAGTCCTCCTATATATGAGGATTGACTGTATACATTGCCGAGACTTTGGACATTATGAATCGTAATGTCATTATTTAAATCGAGACGGCCAAATAATCCCCCAATCGATTCATAAAATAAAAAGTTTGTATGAATCGATACATCTTTAACGGTAAAATCTTCCAAATTCGTGTCAATATCCATGTGACCCGCTAATCCACCAATCATCGTCCCACTTAAATTTGAGGGCATGGTAGCATTCATATCCACCGATTCAATGGATCCTGTTTGCGTGTTTATCGATCCAGCGATTCCGCCCATAAGAGCACCCGCAGAAATCACGCCCGATTGCGTGATGCCCTCAATCGTCATGGCAGACGCTGAAATTTGACCCATAAGTCCTGCGCCTGATAAGGCGGTGATGGATCCGACGTTGTGAATGCGTTTGATCACTAGATTATTCGCCTCTACTTCACCAGCTAATGCCCCACCACGAATCCCACTGATGGTCACGGCACTACCGGTGATAACGATATTTTCAAAGGTGACCGTTGACTCACTGGATACGGCTCCCACAAGAATCCCAGATGCGGTGCCCGCTTCAATGTTTATACCGGATACCGTCAAGTTTTTAAATGTGGAGGCTTCTGAAACCACACCAAACAACCCTTGGTAGGGTTGATTGGGCGCATTCAAACTGCCTGAATGAATCATGAACCCATTCCCATCAATTGTTCCTGTGAAAGGCTCACTTAGATTTCCAATCGGGGTAATACTTCCCCCACTGATCGCGATATCATCCACGAAGATATAGCTTTGGTCAAGTCCGCCGAACCCTTCATAAAAATAATCGGTTCCCTCAGCGAATATATGCGCACTCGTGGATGAAATCGCTAAATAGTCTTCATAGGTTGCGACCGGGATGATCACGTCTTCCCCGGATTGTAAGGAATCAAAAAGCGGCCCTTCCGTCGGATCAGGCGCCGGGGGTGGCGTGCTCCCTGCACTGCCGCCCAGATTGATGCGTCCTAATCCTTGATTGATTTTGCCTACGGTTCCGTTAATCCCTTCGACTTCAACGGCAAGATATAACCGGTTCGCCGAGGAAGGTATTTCATACGAAGTCCCACGTGCCACTTCGTTAAAACTGCGGTTATCACTGGAGATAAACCAAGTCACTAAGACCGAGGCATCCGCGGGGTTCGTTGTGATGGATACCGTTTTTCCGACTTCTAAAGCCCCATTTAAACGGATCGATGAAAGTTCTAAACAAGGAGCGGTTTCATCGTATGAAATGGCATAGATAGTTCTAGAGGCATTAATCACAAATGAACCTTCTAAAAGGTCACAAGCATCTAAATTCAAAATGAAGCCATCATACGTATCAAGTGCGGGTAAATCACCTACCGCAATGGATGATGATGCGCTGACTTCTCTTAATAAAGTGCCGGCTTCATCTTTAATGGTGACGGTAATATCCGTTTGCGGGGGTCTAGGGGGCCTTGGAATCACGGGTTTAGATTCCACGGGTCCTAAGCGTTTAACCACCTCACCCCGGGCTTCTTCTAAGCCCGTGGCGATTAACGTGACCGTCTTTCCGACCATCGCATCGGTCAGTTCAAAACGGGATTCAACCAATTCAACCTCACCCACCATCCACGTCAAACGGACAGGATGAGTGGATTCTACGCTTAATGTTTCGCCGGCCACTAGGTCACCATTTATCGTAATGTCAGTGTCATTTAACTGAATGCACGGAGTGCTATCATCCACGAAAACCGCGGTCAATGTAATCGATGTCTCAACGGGTTGATCCAGATCAAATGGGGTGTCACAGGTTTCCATGACGGCAAAGTATCCAACAAATTCATCATTGATGTTGGATTCTAAAACATCTTTAAAAAGAGTACCCGGGGTCACAGACTCTATCAACCGGATGGATTGGTCTTCGTTGAGAACTTGGATACTTACAGGGATTAGTGTAACGATTTGAGTAATTGGTTCTGATTGAATGAAAAGGGTGGTGTCTTCACTAATCAGTGTTTCATTAAATGGCACCATAAAATCCGCATCTAAAAAGATGCCGACGACTGTCTCGTTTTCAGGAATATTGATTTCAAACTCACTAAGGCGTGTGGGGGCATCAAGCGTGTAGACTTGATCGCCAATTCTGAGTTCAAATGGTTTAGGCATAATATTCAAGGTGATTTCATCGTAAAGCGCACCGTTTTTGGCACTGACTTTCACGGTGACTTCGCCCGCTTCAAATGCGCGCACTACACCCCCAACCACGCTTGCGCGATCTAAGTCTTCACTTTCCCACGTTAAAAAAACGGGATTGAGCGAACTTGCATAATCTAAATCAAGTGTCTCACCCACGGTGAGGGTTAACGATTCTTCTTGGATGGATAACGTATCGGGTAAACGAGGTGGTTCATAATTGGCGGCCATCAGGCTGAGGGCCGATGTAATGAAGATTAGTCCAGCCACTGCGGGCCACAGTTGATACGCTTTCAGGAAGGATAATATTCGGTTCATACATACACCTCATTTATGATAAATATAAATCTATATTATTTTATCATAATAAAATGTATTAACCTTACTCAGTCCAATAAATTTAACCACTCGATACATGTCAAAGAATCTTTTTTAAATGTCATTTTGATTACCTTGGTTTTTTCACAAGGTCAAAGGTAAATTTGATAATCAAAAAATAAAGATAAAAGGTGGTGAATAAAACATTTTTTATAGTATTTTCATAAAACACGCCTTTATGACCGTATATATAATGAGGTGATTATGAAAAAAACAATTGGAGCACTAAAATACTCTTGGATCTTTTTACTAATCTTCGGTGGATATTTTATGACTTGGGTGATTGCTTTACAATCTTCAAGTTTGTTAACCTTATCCAATATGTCGGGCCAAATACTTGGAGCGATGATACTCGTCACGTTTAGTATTGTCTTCGTGTTATCCACTAAATGGTCTTTTTTACCACGTTTGTTGGGCGGTTTAGAAAATGTCTACTTCTATCATCGGTGGCTTGCACTGTTAGCGATTGGACTGATCTTTATTCATGCTGAAATCACTGATGAAATCATGCGGGCCATTCCGTGGGATTTAAATTGGTTGATGGATGCGGAAGATGCTGGAGAACTCTCACAGTCTTTATTCATTATCTTCATTGCAATTATTCCACTCAATCGCATCATCAAATACGATAATTGGAAGATCTTGCATCGTTTATTAGTGATCCCATTTATCATTGGGGCTTACCATAGTTATTTCTCAAGTAGCGTGAACATGTTTGCCCTAACGCCTGTGGGTATTTCATCCACAGTATTGTTAGTTATTGGTATCTATGCGGGAATCTATATCATCTTGATTTATCCGTGGGTCGCATTCAAAAACAATGGAACCATTACTGCATTTGAACGATTAAATGCACATACATTTGATCTTCATTTAACCATGAAAAAACCGTATCATTACGATAAGGGTCAGTATGCGTTTATTAAAATTATTGATAAAGCGTTCCCCGATGAAATGCATCCGTTCTCGATATCGGGGGGTGGCGGAAATACGGTTAAATTCACCATCAAAGTGCTGGGAGATTTTACCGATAAAATGTATCAAGCATGTGCCGTGGGAATGAAAGTTAAACTGAGTCGTGCCCATGGCCACATGGCTTTTGGACAAGGTAATTCCCGTCAGCTTTGGATTGGTGGCGGAGTGGGAATCACCCCATTTCTCTCGTACGTCCGAGATTACACCCCACTCGATTTAGATGTTGACCTATACTACTCAACCCGAAGTGTTAAAGATGGCATCTTTATCTCAGATTTCAACGAGGCACAAAAACTTATTCCAGGTTTTCACTTTCATCACATCGCAACAGAACGTGATGGCCGATTAAACCTTGAGACATTGGACTTAACGCAATACGACAGTGTCTATTTATGCGGTCCAGATAAAATGGTTCACGCCATGGAATCAAAAATTCACAAACTGCAACCGCGTTTAGAAGTTCATTCGGAAGCTTTCAGTTTCATGGGAACGATCATCGATCAACTGAGTGCTTATATAAACCAGTTTAAACAATGGGCATTTAATTCACTCAAACGGACTTTAAAATTTAAATAAAAGGAGCATTTCTATGGTTATATCCTATCTATTTAGAGGCGTCATTTCTTCTTTAGTGATCTTTGGCGTATTTGAAAGAATGCATGTAATTAGTGTTCGACAATCTCTTAAATATTCGGGGCTTGGTGCACTGAGTTATCTTCTAGGGGGTGGCTGGGGCTATACTTTTTTCTTGAGTATTTCACTCCTAATTATCATTATTAAAAGCGTCATGAAACCCTCTGAGAAACACATTAATATCACGTTACAAGCCTAACCGCTATTCGCATTGAATCATCT